>JANZYW010000044.1 GCA_026413325.1 Bacteroidia bacterium
CCTTCTCTTTTTGTCGGGGTGGCGGCTGATGTGGAAGTGCAGTTCTGTCTCGCCACTCGCGATCCACTTGGGAATCCCACCACGGGTATCACCCGCACTCAAACAACTAAAACCTCCTTTAGCGTCTATACAGACGATGTAAAGTTCACCAATCAAGGTGGAAAAGATGCTTGGCCTACCGATCAATACCTCAATATATGGGTATGCCGTCTCTCTGGCGGTGTACTTGGATATGCCCAGTTTCCCAACTCAGGCCCTGCCACCACTGATGGGGTGGTAATAGATTATCGATACTTTGGGAGGGGTGGATCTGCCCAGGCGCCCTTCAACGGAGGACGCACAGCTACCCATGAGGTAGGGCACTGGCTAAACCTCCGTCATATATGGGGGGATGCCCAGTGCGGCGATGATTATGTAAATGATACACCCACCCAGCAGGCAGCTAACTACAACTGTCCTGCCTTTCCTAAACCCTCTTGTGGCAATACCAGCGACATGTTCATGAACTACATGGACTATACGGACGATGCCTGTATGAATCTCTTCACGCAGGGCCAGAAAAACCGTATGCGGGCCGTACTTAGTCCCACCGGTTTTCGGGCAGGTATACTGACTTCTCAGGGGTGTGCTCCTCCTGGAGGGGGCTGCTCTGGAACCCAAACCCTAACGGCCTCTTCTGGCACTTTTTCTGACGGTAGCGGCACCAGCCCCTATTCTAATAATGCCGATTGTCGCTGGTTGATTCAGCCTTCAAATGCTTCTTCTATCACTCTAACTTTCCAGAGCTTTGCATTGTTATCAGGGGATTCTGTGATCGTCTATGATGGGAATACTCTCTCCGCTCCTCGCCTCGGTGCTTTCTCTGGTAGTACTCTTCCGCCAGCTCTTACCTCCAGCGGAGGAGTGATGTTGGTACGTTTCCTCACCAATGCTTCGGGCACAGCGGATGGCTTCGTTGCATCTTATACAACTCAACTCAATCTCCCTTGCTATGGTACCCAGGTGCTCACACAGAGCACTGGCTCTTTCACAGATGGGAGCGGAGGAAATAACTATCGAGACAACTCTGACTGTCGCTGGGTCATTCAGCCTGGAAGTGGTACGGGTATCCGCATAGAGTTTACCCAGTTCCGAACCGAATCTGGCTATGATTTTGTGACTATTTATGATGGTCCGCAGGTAAACTCCCGTTACATGGTTCGTCGTTTCTCAGGAACGGCATTACCTCCCGTGGTGACCACCTCCACTCCAGAAGCCACAGTTTATTTCACATCAGATGGCAATATTACAGATCAAGGGTGGAGTTTGAACTATACGCTTCTCACGCAGCCTTACTGTCAGGGTACGATGCAGTTGACAGCTCCTGCTGGTACTCTCTCGGATGGAAGCGGTAGTAGTGACTATACGAATCGGACTAACTGTCGCTGGCTTATCCAACCTCCAGGGGCTTCATGGATTCAGCTTTCCTTTAGCAGCTTCAACACGGAGGCCAACTACGACTTTGTTCGGGTCTACGACGGAGCGACTACCAGTTCCCCTCTTTTAGGGAGTTTTAGTGGATCAAGTCTACCGTCTTCTCTAACATCCACCGGAGGGAGTATGCTAATCGTGTTTACCTCTGATAGTTCGATTACACGCGCAGGGTGGGAGGCCTCGTATACCAGCAATGGGGCTTCTACTTCATTAGGAGGTAGTTCAGCTCAGGAGGTGTGGTATTACCCTGTTCCAGCGGGAGATAGGCTTGTGGTAGTTCTACCCACAGGCCCTAAAGGCTGGCTTACTGTGTATGACAGCCAAGGGCGATATATATGGGACGGAGCTGTAGGAGCGGGAGAGAACGAACTCTTCATCCAATCTTGGCCTGCTGGCTTGTATGTAGCTATTTTACAACGAGAGGGAAGCTCGATGACGTTCCGCTTCGTGCATGAGTAGTCGACGGATCGGGGCTGGGAGACCATACAGGGCGAGTTCTGCCCAAGGGATAGCCGAAGTATAGGGTGGGGGCTCTGTAGACCGCACAACGTACCCCAGCAGTCGGAAATGAGTCAAATCATGCTGTAGATCAGGAACTGTCTGTGGGGGAGATTCGAGGGATGTCATGGGAACACACCATAAGCCTCCCCATAGTCCGTTGGCTGGGCGTTTTTCGAGCCATACTTTCTCTGCTGTGCTATAAAGATAGAAGGCATAGTGGCGTATAGGGCGGTTTCGGCGGGGAGCTGGTGGGGGGAAGCTCTCTGCCTGTCCTTCTCGGCTGGCTCTACACTCGGTGGAGAGAGGGCATAAAAGGCATTTGGGCCGCTTTGGTGTACAAATAAGCTGGGCGAGATCCATAAGTGCATAAGCTACCTCTCGCTTTCTCCATGAGAGGGGGAGAGCGTCGGCCTTCTCCTGGTAGATAGAACGTCGATTTTTAGGTGTGGGGTCCGCCCACAGCCGACTTAGGATCCTTACGACGTTGCCATCTACTGGAAGGAAATCTCCCTTTCTCGAAAAGGAGAGAATGGCTCGAGCTGTATAAGCCCCAATACCTGGGAGAGTCATAAGTGCTTCTGGTGTTTGGCCCTTGAGCTTCCAGAAAGCATCGAATCCCCCGATAGCATGTAGGAGTTGGGCAGCTCTGTGAAGATTATGGGCTCGCTGATAGTAGCCCAATCCCTGCCAGATCTGCAGGACAGCCTCAAGGGGGGCGGTCGCAAGACTTTCCACAGTGGGGAATCGCAATAAGAATCGCTTCAGAATATCGCCTGCCTGGGAAATGCGGGTTTGCTGGAGGAGGGTTTCGATCACCCAGATGGAATAGGGATCATCCGTCTCTCTCCAGGGGAGGGTGCGTCCGTGCTCACTGTACCAGCCCAGGAGAAGCTTAGACAGAGAGGGATTCACTCTCCAATAATCTTAATCACCACTCGTTTACGGCGCTGCCCATCGAACTCTACATAAAAAATTTCTTGCCAAGGGCCCAGGTCTAACTCCCCTTTTGTTACGGGTACGATTACTTGCAAATGGGTAACAAGATTTTTCAGATGGGCATCTCCGTTGTCCTCACCTGTTTGGTGGTGTTTGTAGTCCTTTCGAAATGGAGCAATTTCTTCCAGCCAGGAGAAAATGTCTTCATGTAGACCGCTTTCGTTATCTTGTATGATAACAGATGCGGTGAGGTGCATAGAGGAAATCAGACATAACCCCTCCTGAATGCCTGATTTTCTGAGTTCCTCTCTTACTTGTTGGGTAAGGCGGACGATACCTCGTTTTTGTGGCGTATGCATCCAAAGATAAGTAGTATGGCTTCGCACCGAGCGAACTTCGGGATTTTTCTCGGTCGAGAATACTCGAGAGAGAGTTCCAGGCATGCTCTTATTCTCAATAGCAAAAAGAGGAGGACTCATTTCATGAGACAGTAGTATCTTTGACGTATGCGTTCTGTACTCTTATTTGGCTTGCTTTGGGGCCTTTGCCTGTGGGCTCAGAGAGGGGTAGCTGGATTCGGTCGTGTGGGTATTGGGGGTACCTTCGGTCCTCACTTGATGGGGGCATCTTTTCGTCTCCCGCTCGGCTACAGTGAATATACCTTTGTAGAGTTATCTGGCGGGTGGGGACGTTCTAAGGCGCCTTACGTATCTGGTCTCAAAGATGCGTATGTTATTAGCTTAGGTATGAATCAAGGAGTCTTAGGTACCTGGCTGAGTCGAGACTGTGGGATATCCTGGTTCTTGCCTTATCTGGACTTAGGAGCTCGTGCCTACTACCACAGCAAACTACCTCAGCCGGATGGAAGAGGGGGCACAGTCGAAAAAAGTATGTTTGTGCCGGATGTATTTGCGGGTGTAGGGACTCTTTTCAATGTTTTTCCACATTTTGAGCTCTTTGGTTCCGTTCGAGCTCGGGCGGAAATCATAGAGGACATTGCGCCAGCGTTTAGCTGGCAAGTGGGTGCACGGGTCAGCTTTGGATATTGATGGGGCTGATAGGTGTATTCGCTTGGCTCCCGATTCAAATCCTCATTAGAGGGGCCTGGATTCATCGTGGAGATGGGACTCTGCCCATGCGGGCAGATATGCTGGTGAGGGGCGATTCGATTGCCGCTATTGCTCCTGTTATTTCTGCACTGCCAGAATATCAAGTGATAGATGCGCGAGGCAAGCACGTCTATCCTGGTATTATCGCCATCGGCACACCTGTGGGGCTCATTGAGATTGAAGCCATCCGAGCTACTCGTGATGCAGCTGAGGTAGGGGAGTTTACTCCTGAGGCTGCAGCTTACACGGCCTTTAATGTAGATTCTCGTGTCCTTCCCACCCTCCGAGCGAATGGCATCTTGTACGTTGAGTCTGTTCCCCAGGGAGGAGTGATCGCGGGGCGGTCTGCAGTGTTTCGTCTTATGGGGCGGACTCGGGAGCAGGCGGTGGTGCTATCCTCCGCTGCTCTACATTGCTATCCGCCTTCCCTGCGACCGTGGCTATACGCTCCCTACGAAGAGCAGAAAAAGGAGGTCGAGCGTGCTCATGAAAGCTGGAAGCGTCTGGATGCCTATTTCGAGCAGGCTGGTCGATGGTGTGGAGGGGACTCTCTCTTTCCGAGTGTGGCTTTCCGAGCGCTCTGTCCGTACCTAAGGGGGGAGAAGCCCGTTATCTGGCATGTGGAGACAGCTGAGGACATAGAAGCCGTCGTACGATTTTCTTCGAGGTGGGGGCTAAAGGCGGCTATCGCTGGGGGGGCTGAGGCCTTGCGTGTGGTCTCTCTCCTAAGAGAACATAACATACCTCTCATTCTCATTCGAACCCATCGATTACCTCCTTCCGAAGACTCTCCCATGGATTACTTCTATGCACTACCCAAATCGCTACGGGATAGCGGGATTACAGTATTTCTCTCCCATGATAGCTTTTGGAATCAGCGGAATTTAGCTTATAATGCGGGTAGTGCCGCTGCCTATGGACTCTCATCGGAAGAGGCTCTGGCTCTGATCACTGATAAGCCTGCTCGTTGGTTAGGTCTTTCTCGCTTAGGGCGTCTCGAGGTGGGCTATAAAGCTTCTTTTCTCCTCGTAGAGGGAGACCTTCTTGATGTTCCTCGCTCTCGTATCTTGCGGGCGTGGCTGGAGGGGAAGGAAGTAAACTTGTCTGATAATCCACAAGAGCAACTTTTTCATAAGTATTAAGTGATGGAACAAAAGTCGTTTTTTGACCTCCATGTTCATAGTACGCTCAAGCCGTACATGTTGAGTGCTGTGGATTCTCCATGGGAAGATTACGATCAGGCTACCCCTGAAGAGCGGGTACGTCGAACGCCCAAGCTTACGCAAGCAGATTTTACCAAGCTGCTGCAGTCGGGTACTCGTGTGGTGACGCTGGCTTTGCATCCAATAGAACGGTTCCTAATAGCTGCGCTTACCACCCGTCCAGTTGTATATGCCTTGGTTTTTCGTATGCGACTGGAACGGATTCGGCAGGTCCTTCAGCGGAATCCTTTTACAATCCTCCAGCAGGAGTATAACTTGCTTTTGGCCTATCAGCGCCAGCCCCAGGGTCCTGGTGAGATAATAATCGTGCAGAAGGCCGAAGACATCGATATCGCTCTGGCTGATCCGAATAAGATCGCAGTGATTCTTTCTATTGAAGGAGCGCATGCGCTCGGTTTTGAGTATAGGGGCTATGAGTTTCCTCCCATTCGCGGTTTTCGCTACGATGGATTTCTCCCCCTTGATAGAGAGGCGATTCGGGAGCGATTAGCGTGGGCTTCGAGTCGCGGGGTACATATGATCACTTTTTTGCACATGGTATACAACCATTTAGGTACCCCAGCTAAAGCCGTTGAGCTGCGGGGTCCTATGTCTATCCTTCCTAATCCCTACCGCAGCTTGAGAGGAGTGGGGGGGTACCGAGGACTCACTGGATATGGGGTATACTTTATCGAGGAAGCGTATAAACAGGGTATTTTGATAGACGTAAAACACTGTGATCATGTTACGCGAGCTCAGATTTACGAAGTAGCGCAGGACTATCAAATGCCGGTAGTGGCCTCTCATGTCGCTGCTTCAGGACATGCTCTCCAAAAAAGACGGATTCGGCGAGATAAACCCCGTCATCGGGTCAAGAGTGACGGTTTTAATCCCTGGGATATAAACTTGCATGATGAAGATTTGGTTGCTATCTCCAAAAGTGGAGGGCTAATCGGCCTCATCATGGACGAACGCGTGTTGGCGGGTGAAAGACTCCTTCAATCTGTCCGTTCGGGAGAGAGCCATCCCCTCGAACCTCTTTTCCAACAAATACGCTATATTTATCTGACGTTGGTTCGGTCGGGTATTTCTCCCGTCCAGGCCTTTGAGACTTTGTGTATCGGGAGTGACTTTGATGGCTTTATCGACCCTATAGATGCGATACCTACTGTGCGTGAATATCCCACAGTTCTATATCCAGGATTGGTCCGTTTCTTTGAAGAAGAATATTCGCTTTTCCATGAGGTGGGGCTTCCTCCAGAGGGATTGGCTGATGGTTTCTGTTTTCTAAATGGGGTCCGCTTCTGGAAGCGCTTTTTAGCCCAGAAGGTAGCGAAAAGCCGCATTCCCTATTCTCAGCCTTTATCTCCCCCCTTATAGGACTTGTGTGGGTACGAGAACAGGTTCGGGTTCTGGGTAGCGTATCCTACTGTGATGGAGAGAGAGTAGCTGTTGATAAAATACTTCTTCCAACTCCCGAAGCTGCTGAAAGGTGAGAGGCGCTTTATCTAATTGTCCTTCTGCGATCCGCTGATGAATAATATGGCGGACATGCTCTAAGAGCTTTTCTGCGGTGGGATTAGGAATGGCCCGGCTGCTTGCTTCTAATGAGTCAGCTAACATAAGGATAGCCTCCTCTTTCGTAGTGGGGAGAGGACCTGGATAGCGGAACTCTTCTTCCAGAATGCTGGCTTCTTGCGGACATTCTCTCTTTTGTTTTTCCCAAAAAAACTGGATGTAGGTCGTTCCGTGATGGGAACGAATGCCCTCTATGATCTCTCGGGGGAGGCGGTACCTTCTGGCCAGATGCACCCCATATTCCACGTGATTTCGGATGATGGCGGCACTTTCCCTGGGGGTCAGATGATGATGCGGATTACTAATCCCTCCTTGGCTGATAGCACTCATATTTTCCACAAAATATTGAGGAGCCTCGATTTTACCTACATCGTGAAAGAGCGCAAGTACATGGGCTTTTAGGGGGTGAGCTCCTATCTTCTGCGCAGCAGCTTCTGCTAAAGCGGCTACTGCCAAACTATGTTGAAAGGTTCCTGGGGCTTTCTGAGCGAGTTCTTTCAGTAGGGGATGATTGGTGTCTAACAGTTCCAGGAATGTTATATCAGAGCTCATGCGGAAAGTTTTCTCTATGAGATAGATCAGAGGATACACGACCAGACAAAGAGCGACATTCGCGTAGAGGATGGGTAAACCTTCCCAGGGGATCAGCCGAAAGCTTCCCAGCCGGAAAAGATGATAGCCTATGAAGGTAAGCGTGTACCCAACCGCCAGGGTCCCTAATGCATAGTACAGATGAGAGCGACGCTGCATTACCCGTAGTCGAAATACAGTCAGCATGCTACTGAGTCCATGGACGAAGAAAAACTCCACTGGCTCCTCCATGATCAGGCTTACCTGGGCACCGAGCGTAATGGAAGAAATAAAGCCTACCCGATCGTCGAAAAAGATAGCCAGCATGATCGGTCCGATAGCGAGAGGGATGAGATGGTAGACAGGGAGATCTGAGGCTTCATACCATAGCTTCTGAAAATGAAGAAATACAGCTGTTCCTGCAGTGATGATGAAGTATACGGTAAGTAAGAGAAGAATAGGACGGATATCATGAGGGTGAAAACGCCTTGATAAGTATAAGTAACGCAGGGCGATGAAAGTGATTATTCCCACGAGGAAAAGTACTCCCAGATAGCTCACGGAAAGACTTTTAAGAGGGTGAAGTGCTTGATAGGCCGTCCGCAGAGAGCTAAGCTTTTGCTCTATAGGGGGGGTTATGATTTCTCCCCGACGAACAATAAGTTCGCCTCGCTGTATGGTGCCCATGTAGGGAGAAAGCTCCTGAGTAGCCAACCGAAGCTTTTCCTCAGAAGCTTGGGGGTCATACGTACAGTTAGGTATCAGAAGGGTTCGAAGCAGATCCCGGAGCGTATCCTGTAAGCTGGGGGGGAAACGTTCTCGAAGCCACTGCCAGAGCCTTGCGCTATCTACCAATGCTTCTAAGCTCACCATCTCCTCTTCCTGACGGCTTCTCTGAAGGATAGCTATGCCCACTTTTTTGTGAAGAGGAACATCAACATAGCCATAGCGATAGGCATATTCTACAGAAACCTTCACAGCTTCAGTCACATATGATGGAAGAAGAAGGTTTAGCTGCGATATTTTTTGACGTACCTTTGAAACAATGTTCGTATCCTTTTGAAAGACCAAACTAAAGTGCTGAACCAGAGAGTCCATCTCTTCTGCTCTTTCTTCTGAGCTCTTATACACTTTAAACTCGAATGGCGCAAAAAGGTCTCTATGCGGCCATATCTCTCCTACTTTATAAGGAGTCAGATAAGGGGGAGTATGCCACCACAGCAGGAAGGAACTACTTCCTGCAACATAGACCGATATGGCTATCCCGAGGGGGAGCCACCTTCTAAGGCGAGAATCCATATTGAGAAAGTTTTTTTCGAGCTTCCTCCTGTTGGCGCTGGATCATCTTGGGGTCGTAGTGTTCTATCTCCGGAGCATAGGGGATAACATTTCTCCTGTATACAAGAATCCCTTTTCTACCCTCGTGCTTTCTTTTTTTCCAAAACTCGACTGCATCATAGGTTCCATCCGCACCGAAGAAGGGACGGACATCTTCCCGCATTCGATTCTGCCTACGAGAAGGGCTCACATGATCAAAGATGATGGCTGCATGTCGTTTTCGAGCTCCTATCTTTTTCACATACCACCCCATGTTTAGAGAAAGAGGGGTAGTTTCTGCGTATTCGACTATCAATCGCATTTTTGGAATAGGTCCTGCATAAATAACGGGTGCACCAAAGAAGATTTTATCGGGTTTTTTCGGGTCGAAAAATATCGTCTCGATTATTTTGAAATTTCGTTTTTTATCATATCCATTCCATCCCAATAGGACGTAGTAGGTTAGTTTTTCACGGGTCCAACGAGTGCCTCGAGGAATTCGGGCTTCTCCTTTATATTGTAGGACGCCGTGAGAAGTGTAACGGGGATGATAATACAATGCACCGACCCATTCGTCTTGAGTGAGGGTTCGTCTCTCTATATCTTCTTCCTCTAAAACATCGGGCAATTCTCTTAAGACATAACTCTTCACGTTCCAGGGAGATTTTCTACTGTCTCTCCATCTCCGTACTATGATGCCGTAGTAGCGATGGGTTTGAGTAGGAAAATCCACAATTTGCCAGGTAAAGATTCGAAAAGAGCTGTCGGGAGGGCAAAGGTCGGATACAGTAACGACGGAGTCAAAAGGATAAGAAAAGGCTTCTGGGCGGGCTAATACTTCTTGCCAGCGGCGCAGGAAGATCTGATTAACAGAGTCTTTGGCTGGTGTGTGTTCATAATGAAGGATGAACTGTCCCAACTGGGCTAACTCTTTTTCTACATCGGGGAGTGGTGCAGTTTGAGCCCACAGCAGCGTGATCCCCCACCAAGGGATTCTCATGGTAAGTTTGGAAACAAAGATACAGCAAATCTCTCATCTAAAAGCTGATGGGAGGAGGCTCTGGGCTTCGTTGAGAGCCTCCTCATTGAGGGTAGGAAGAGCGTCTTTTTCTCGGAGAAAAGAAAGTAGGCTCTCCGTGCGAAGGTTTGATACGAGTGGGACTCCTGCGAAAGGGCAGCCCCCATATCCGCCCAGCGCACTATCGAAACGTCGGCAGCCGGCTTCCCAAGCTGCTTCTATTTTGCTCCAAGCTGCATCTGGCTGTGCATGGAGGTGAGCTCCCCAAGTTACCCCGTGGACATGGGTTATGGCGGCTCTCAAGATGTCATAGACTGTTTCGGGAGTGGCTATGCCCACAGTGTCGGCAAGCGAAACGATAGATACGCCTTGTTGGCGCAGCTTTTCGCCCGTGTCTATGACCTCCTGCGGGGAGTAGGGGTCACCGTACGGGTTACCAAAACCCATAGATAGATATACGACAGGGATTTTTTCATGGCGTTGACAGGCTTCCACCAGGATGGGTATGAGAGCTTCTGCCTCTTCTCTACTTTGGCGGGTATTTTGCTTCTGAAATGTTTCCGAAAGAGAGAGAGGATAGCCTATGTAGCGCACTGCGGGGTGCTGGACTGCTGTTTCGATACCCCTTTGATTGGCTACGATGACCAATATCCCTGTTTGGGGGTATTCTGAATAGGGTAAAGCGGATAGCACTTCTGAGGTGTCTTGCATCTGTGGTACAGCTTTCGGAGAGACAAACGAACCTGCGTCAAGGGTGTGGAAACCGACCTTCAAAAGAGCCTTCAGGTAACGTATCTTAATCTCTGTAGGAATGAAGGTAGGTAACCCTTGCCAGGCATCTCTGGGACACTCTACAAGCTGGACACGCATAGGTAGTAAAATCTGATGTGCAAGAAAGGCTTGGAAAAAGAGGTTATGTATCGGACCCCAGCAGAAGGATAAGGTTGCTCAAACATTGTTTTATTCATAGGAATTAAGCCAGCGATGGCCCACCACACGGTCCTCTCGATCTGTGAAAGATCGATAGATTACAAGAATAGCATAGGTGTTTTCAGCCTCGAAATAACTTCCTTCGACGGGCTCGGCGTCGAAGTTTCCTTCGATGGGATTCCAAATGGCATAAAGGTAATCATAGACTCCTTGTTTCAACGGGATTCGACCTCGGTATTCTTCCCTACTTTCGTCATAGGTTAGGACAAAGCGGGGATCAGGTCTCCAGCCCATGAATCCTCCCACGACGTATAGAGGATAAGAAAAGGCAGAACCACTTTGCAAGCGAAACTCGACCCAGAAATAATCTGCCTGGATGCTGCTTAGTTCATCTCTCCCTTGCCAGCGTCTCAGAGTATCTAATAAGGCATCTTGGAGCTGGATGAAAAAGCGACCGTTGAGGTCAAACTGACTCGTATAAGCTAATCCGGCTCGCGGTCGTTCTGGTGAGAGCAGTACGACGATGCCGGTGTCGGTCCAGAGCGTGCGTTCCACTTGGAAGCTCCTTCGGCGCAGCACAGAGCGAAGGTCTAACATTCGAAACTCCACCCCTGCAGGGAGGTCTAAACCAGGCTGAAATCTATATTCTAATCGATCAGGGTGGAGAAAGGTAGGTTTGAGACCTTGGCGAGCATTATCCCAGCGGTTATTTTGAAGGAGTATGCAACTGAACTCTTGAAATGCTTGAGAAGAATTAAGAGAACCTGGGTATACTGAAAAGGCCAACGTCTGGAAACGCTGACGTGCGCCTGTGACGACCTGTCCTGCCAGGTCCGGTACGATTTTGACCAGATTTTCCACGACATAAAAGCGCCTCCGAAGCACTATTTGCTTGGGATTGTTTTCTCGGATTACTTCTATCACATACAGACCACTTCGTTGGAACCGGTTTTCGAGCTTGTATCGATAATGGACATAGCTCACTCGTGTATTATAGGAGGGGGCGAAATCGGTGATGCGGTCCGTGAGAAAGGCAGGCCAATATTCGGTGAGGGGGAGAGAGGAGGGTTCCCAGTTTCGATTGCAGAGACGTATCTGGACCCAAAAATCAGAGGGAGAAGTGTCTCCCAGCTCATCGAACTCCAAGGTGAGGTAGTTCTGCTCCCCCAGACCTAAGAAAGGAAAGCTTAGCATGTTCTCTCCCCGATAGAATAGTACCGTGTATACATGGGGTTCTGTAATTGTATCGACGAGAGGGGGAGTAGCCCAGAGGAGACTTATTAGACCGAGCAGCCTTCTCATGCGGGGCTTGAGAAAAAGATAAGCTGTGCATTGGGTAGAAGGGCATCTAAGAGGGTTCGGTCGCTTCGGAGATGGGGAAATTTGTTTTGCCCTCCCAGTTTCCCTTGTCTGAGGAGATAAGCATAACCTGATCCGGGGGGTATTTTATAGAGTCGGGGGGTATCTAATATCCCTCCTTTTCGCAGGTCATCGTAATACGGGTTTAGCTGGCGTAGAGTGGTGTCTATCGTTTCGATAAAAACAGTCCAATCGGTAGGGTCTTGGATTATCTCGAGAAGCCATTCATGGCGAGGCTTATCAGGGCCTAAATAAGGGCCTACGGTATATTCTTTGACTTGGGCTCCCGTTTTCTGGAGGGCAGCTTGGAGGGCAGCTTCTATTTCTGATTCGATTACATGCTCCCCGAAGGCGCTGAGATGATTTTTTACCCGGCCACTCACCCGAAGCCTGTAGGGTCGGAGCGAGGTAAAGGTGACTACGTCCCCCAGGTTATACCCCCATAACCCTGCAGTGGTCGTGATCACCATTGCGTAAGGTTTCCCTGTTTCTACCTCCCAGAGAGGTAAGCGAGGGGGAGTAGGCTCGGTTGCCTTTTCGAGGGGGATAAACTCGTAAAATATGCCGTTATCCGATAGGAGACGGAGCCCTTCTTCCGCATTGGGGGTATCCTGAAAAGCAAAAAAACCCTCAGAAGCAGGAAATGTTTCGATGAAATCTACATCAGGTAGAAGCTCTCGTATTCTTTTTTCGTAGAGTCGAAAGTCGACTCCGCCATGGATGTATACCTGCAGGTGAGGCCAGATATGAGTCGCTTTTCGATGGAAGCGACCTTCAACAGCTTCTAACATTTGCTCTATCCAGGGGGGTATCCCTGAGAGCAAACGAAGATCAGCTGAAAAGGCTTCTTCTATGATGCGTTCTACTTTTTCAGGCCAGGATTCTATGCAGTTGATGTCCCAGGAAGGGAGCCGATTGCGGATTAGGTAAGAAGGGACCCAGTGGTGGACGATACCAGAGAGTCGGCCATATCGGATGCCTGCAGGGTTACTCTCTAAAGCAGGACTCCCGGAGAGAAATAGCCATTTTCCCGATACGAAGTGCGTTTTTCCACCTCGGGCGATATATAGAAGAAGGGTGTCTCGAGCCCCTCGGATGTGGGTAGGTATGCTTTCTCTGGTGAGAGGTAGATATTTAGCTCCTGCGGTAGTACCAGAAGTTTTTGCGAAATAAACAGGTCGCCCTGGCCAGGTAACATGCGGTTCTCCAGCCCAGCTTCGTTGAAGGTACTTTTCCCATAGGATTTCATAAGAGTAGATAGGTACCGCCTGGCGGAACTCCTCATATGTGGAGACCTCGTCAAGTCGGAGAGCTTTTCCTATCGCGGTATCTTTTGCTCTGGAAAGAAGATAGGAGAGGGTTCTGACTTGTTCTTTTTTTTCTTGGCCGATTTTTTTTCGGTAGGCTTCGGCCTGCCATGCAGCCCACCCTTTAGCCAGGAGAGCTTTCACCTTTCGAAGGTAAGTAAAGATCCCCGTTGGTAGGTTTCGTTGGGAGTATGGAATGGAAGGAGAGGCTTCTGTTCTTCTATGTTTCTTTATAGAGGTCTAATAGGATATTCCCTATCTCGAGGAGAGGTGTTCCTGGGGGAAACACGGCTCGTACTCCTGCTGCTTGCAAGGAAGGGATATCGTCGGGAGGAAGGATACCGCCCACGGTGACAGGGATATCGGGGCGGCCCAGTTGTCGCAGTTCGTCTATGAGCATCGGTACGAGTGTATCGTGTGCACCTGCGAGGGAAGATACCCCGATGAAATGTACGTCGTTTTCGATAGCCCGCCGAGCCGCTTCCCGAGGGGTCTGAAAAAGAGGCCCTAAATCCACATCAAATCCTAAGTCTACCAATCCGGAAGCTACTGCCTTCGCTCCTCGGTCATGACCATCTTGCCCCATCTTTGCGATCAAGATACGAGGCCTCCGACCGTGTTTTTGAATGAAAAGCTGGATTTTCTTTTGCAGAGTTTGCCATTCTGGATGCTGAAAGAGATAATGGGAATATACCCCTGTGACCACTTGGGCGGTGGGCTCATACCTTCCAAATGCTTTTTCGAGGGCAGCAGAGATCTCACCCAGGGTGGCTCGGCGTCGTGCAGCTTCTACGGCGATGGCTAAAAGATTTTCAGAAGGGGTTTTTGCTGCTTGGTAGAGCTTTTCCAAAATGTCTTTGACTGCGTTTGGATCTCGTTTCGCTTTAACCGCTTGTAGATTCTCTATCTGTTTCTCGCGCACAGCCAGATTGTCTATCTTGAGGGTGGGAGGGATAGGGACCTCTGGGGTGAGGAAATGATTCACACCAACCCATATTTCTTCTTTTGTTTCTAAGCGAGCCTGACGTTGAGCAGCTGCTCGCTGAATCTGAAGCTGAGGCCAGCCGGCGGAAATAGCTTTCGCCATACCTCCCATTTCTTCCACCTGGCGGATCCATTCCAAAGCTTTGTCTGCCAGCTCTTTTGTTAGCTGCTCTACCAGAAAGGCGCCTCCTAAAGGGTCTACGGGACGTGTGATGAGGGCTTCTTTCTGTAAGATGATCTGCGTATTCCGAGCGATCCGAGCGGAGAGCTCGGTAGGCAAAGCCAAGGCTTCATCGAAAGAGTTCGTATGGAGGGATTGGGTACCGCCGAGAGCTGCGGCAAGGGCTTCTATGGTGGTTCTTGCGATGTTGTTCATGGGGTCTTGAGCAGTGAGGCTGTATCCGGAAGTCTGGCAGTGGGTTCGAAGCGCAAGGGATTTTGGATTACGGGCTCCCATATCCCGCATAAGAGTAGCCCAGAGAAGACGAGCTGCCCGTAGTTTCGCTATTTCGGTGAAGAAGTTCATCCCGATGGCGAAAAAAAAGCTGAGTCGGGGTGCAAACTGATCGATCTCAAGCCCCGCTGCGATACCCGCCCGTACGTATTCTAACCCGTCTGCGAGGGTGAATCCCAGCTCCATATCCAAGGTTGCTCCCGCTTCATGGATATGATAGCCACTGATACTGATAGAGTTGAATTTAGGTAGATGGCGGGAAAGGTAGGCAAAGATGTCTGTTATGATCCGCATCGAAGGTTCAGGAGGATAGATGTAGGTATTGCGGACCATAAACTCCTTTAGGATATCGTTTTGTATAGTACCTGTGAGTTTTTCTGGAGGTACTCCCTGCTCTTCTGCGGTTACGATGAAGAAAGCAAGGATAGGGATAACGGCTCCGTTCATCGTCATGGAAACCGATACTTTGTCGAGGGGTATGCCTTCAAAAAGTCGTTTCATGTCTTCGACGGTGTCGATGGCGACTCCTGCTTTTCCGACATCTCCGATCACCCGCGGGTCATCGGAGTCATAGCCTCGATGGGTAGGAAGGTCAAAAGCTACTGAAAGACCCGTCTGACCAGCGGCTAAGGCCTTTCGATAAAAGGCATTGCTTTCCTCAGCGGAAGAGAAGCCCGCATACTGCCGTATAGTCCAGGGCTTACCGAGGTACATGCTGGCGTAAGGACCCCTTAAGAACGGCGGCTCACCCGCTATGTACGTTACGTGCTTCATAGGATAAGGAGGTCAACGTCCAGAGATTCCATATGGAAAAGACGAGCAAGTGTATAGTTGGTAAGATGACGACCGTAAGTATAAACCCCCGACTTAATCATGTGACCAGCGGCGAGGAGAGCACGCATGCTTCCATAATCTCCAAGCCGCAATAAGATGGGAAGAAGAACATTACTGAATGCAATAGAAGCGGTTCGAGGAACCCGTGAAGGGATATTCGGCACACAGTAGTGTATCACTCCATATTTGGAAAATGTCGGCAGATCGTGGGTGGTCTGTACACTGGTTTCGATATTGCCTCCTTGGTCTATAGCTACATCGATAATGATACTATTTTCTGCCATCTCTGCTACCATATCCGCGGAGACTACCAAATGAGCGGGGGCTCCTTTTCGATACAAGGCGCCGATGAGTACGTCGGTTTGAGGCAGAAGCTCCCGAAGGAGCTCTGGCTGGATAAGTCCCGTAGCAATAGGCTGCCCAAGGGCCGCACGAAGGCGCTGGAGTCGGTAGACCTCTTCATCCAGTACAGTTACAGAGCAGCCAAATCCCAGCGCAGCTCGGCAGGCATTCAAAGCTACCGTACCTGCACCCAATAGGAGTACTCGCGCAGGTGGCACGCCGGTAATACCCCCCAGAAGCATAGAACGACCTTGTCGGGCTAATAACTCTGCCGCTATTTGTATCGCTGCATAGCCAGCAATCTCGCTCATGATTCGCATGATGGGGAGACTACCATCTTTGGCTTGCAAGAATTCATAGCCGATGGCAGTTACGTTCTTATCTATGAGGTGCTGGAGGTACTCTGCACGGAGCGATCCCATGTGGACGGCTGAGAAAAGGATTTGTCTGGGCCGGAGAAAATTCCACTCTCTCTCTGTCGGAGGAGTTATCTTAACGATACAATCGGCTGCAGCATACACCTCCTCTGGCGTGTATACAATGGAAGCTCCCACTTCCGTATACGCTCGATCAGGAAAGGAAGCATACTCTCCTGCCTTATGCTCGACGAAGACACGGTGTCCTCTGGCGACGAGGGTACCCACGGCAGTGGGGATGAGAGGAACTCGCCTCTCCTGCAAATGGCGCTCCCGAGGAATGCCTATCGCCAGAGAAGTGGGGTTCGAAAGAACTCTTTCGGCTTGGGGCTGGGGCTGGAGGGAAGCAGATGAGGATCCCCCCATAGGACTATTCTACATTCAATATAGTGACTGTATAGGTGAGACTCTTTCCCGCAAGGGGGTGATTGGCATCTAACTCGACAGTATCGAGGTCTACTGCAGACACATAAGCGATCACGGGAGGATCTTCAGGCGAATCAGAAGTATACAATTGAAATACTTCTCCAACCTGTATGGGCTCAGAAAGGTCTCCCTGCAGTTGTTCTCGTTGGACTCGAAACACAAGCTCAGGACGGTAGGTACCGAAAGCCTGCTCTGGAGATAGAGTGAAAGTGTGAATGTCCCCTGTATTTCTCCCGAAGAGGGCTTCTTCGAAAGCAGGGAGGATCTGCCCTTCCCCCACTGTGAAGGATAAGGGCTCTTCGCTTTCTTTTAGGAGCAGACCGTGTTCATCCTGGAGTTTGTAATGTACTGTGACTCGGCTACCTTTTGTAATAGGCATATTTAAGCTAAGGTACAAAAAAGAAAACAGGCGGGAGCTCAACCCGAAGGGAGCTCAACCGCCTGGGCTTGCTTCGTGTGGGCGACTACTCTATGCCAAAGGTGGAAGCTCTTCTCCATCGGACAAGGGGATATTACCTCAGTGGTGTATTTTCCTTGCTGGAGTAGTGCGTACGGATTCCTGACCGCTGATCAACTCGGGTTGACCATTGGTGCAAGGTATTTTGCTTTTGGGTGGCTTTTTCGTACGGCTCAAAAGGAGAGAAGAATCTTTTTATGTTAACGCGGCATGCGCGTCCTCGTAGCAATGAGTGGAGGAGTAGACAGCAGCGTGACCGCTGCACTACTCAAGAGGGCAGGATACGACGTAGTAGGGCTTACTATGAAGACGTGGAGCTACGAGAGTGTGGAGCTGGTACACAAAAAGAAAACGGGCTGTTGTAATTTAGATGATATAAACGACGCCCGTAGTGTAGCTGTGTCGCATGACTTTCCTCATTATGTACTGGATCTGCGAGAAGAGTTTGGTCAAACGGTTATCGATCAGTTTGTAGAGGCTTACTTAGCCGGCCGTACTCCTAATCCTTGCATTTTGTGCAATACCTATATTAAATGGGAGGCTCTTCTTCGCCGGGCCCGTCAACTGGGCTGTCATCGGATCGCTACGGGCCATTATGCCCGCATAGGCTACGAGAATGGTCGGTATTTCATACGACGAGCGAAGGACCTTAGTAAAGATCAGTCGTATGTGTTATGGGGGCTTTCTCAAGAAGTATTAGCCGAGACGCTTTTTCCGCTGGGAGATAAACTAAAGGTGGAGACCCGCATGCTTGCTGCTGAGTGGGGACTTCTTCGCGTGGCGGAAAAGAAAGATTCGTATGAGATCTGCTTTATACCGGAAGGGGATTACCGTGCCTTTCTGCGAAAGCGGGTTCCAGAACGGATTGCTGCGTTGGAGGGTGGTCCCATTCTTCATGTAGATGGGCGCGTAGTAGGTACCCATGTGGGATACCCTTTTTATACGATTGGGCAGAGGAGGAACCTTCCCGCATTAGGTACACCTCATTATGTGGTGGAAATCCATCCTGAGACGAATACAATCGTAGTGGGTCCTGAATCCTATCTAAAGAAACGAACTCTATACATAGTCGAGCCTACCTGGCATAAATATCCTTCCCTTCCCTATGAAGGATATCCTGTCACGGTAAAAATTCGCCATATGGATCCGGGGCACACAGGCTATCTCTATTCAGCCGAGGGGGGGGGGTTAGCCGTTGAGTTTGATGAAGGAGTGAAGGCCATCACCCCTGGACAGGCAGCTGTTGCTTATGAAGGGGATGCAATAGTGGCAGGGGGATGGGTAAAATAGGGGGGGGTGGAGGGGAAAGTTTCAGGGGGATTTTTGACTCACTAAACTATTGGGGTCTTCGGATAGCGTCCGACGGATGGCATCCAAGAGTCCGTTGACAAATCCAGGACTTCGAGGGGTGCCATAAGCCTTCGCTATCTCTATCCACTCATTCAGTGTGACTCGAAGGGGTATATCGGGAAAGTGTGTGAGCTCATAGGCTCCACACAGTAGGATGCATTTGTCCACAAGAAAGAGTCTCTCCCATGTCCAGCCTCGCAAGTGCTTCTCTACCAGCGAGCGAAGCTCAGGCATCATTTGGATGACACCGAAGTAGAGTTCTCGAAGGAAGTCTGCATTGTGGGGGGCTTCTGCTTGGGCTGCTTCGTGCATTTCCTCCAGGAGGTGGGCAAATACTTCCTCGGCGGGTGTTTCACTTACGAGGTGGGCATAGATAGCTTGCATGACCCGCACACGGATTTTGTGGCGGGGGATGATGAGCGGAGTGGCCCCTTCTTGTGAAAGATGGTTGCCTTCCGGGTCAAAAGACTTGGATTCCATCATAGATGTTTGGGTTCTGGGTTTCATGCTGTGGAGAGAGAAAGGGTTGGAAGGATAGAACGAGTTCGTAGGGTGGAGATAGCCCGTATGCGTTCCTCTGCCAAACGCATGGCCGCATCGTGAGGAGTGATACCACGCTGCTCTGCAGTCGAAAATACCCTGAGTGTAGCTTCGTAGATATACTCCTGTCTCTTATACACATCTGAC
>JANZYW010000045.1 GCA_026413325.1 Bacteroidia bacterium
CCTACCCCTGTATAAGGAAGCCCCACCTGCTCCAACAAACCCTGGATACTTCCATCTTCTCCTCCTAAGCCGTGGAGAACCAAAAAAATCATATCCACTTCTTGGGCCACTTCCTCCATCGAAAGAATGGGACCCAACTGGGTAAGCGCATGCATATACGCTGAACTCTCGGGGTAATGAAGCTGCTCTGCATACAGAGGGAAACGCACCCCTTTTGGCAATACAGAAGGAGGGGGGAAGAAATCGCTGATCATCCCATAATACAGATATCGCGGCTGGATACGAACTACTCGATGGAATGCGTCGAGAAACAGGGGAACAGGATGGAAAAACCGCCTGTCTAACAGGTCATACACAGTCCTACCCCCCGCATAGGACACTTCTCTCTCTCGAGAGGCACCTCCAAAGAGAACGCCAACCCGCACAGCGCAAAGGTATCGTGTTTTCATACCTTCGTTTCGGTACAGCTTTTGCCCTATACTTGAGACCTATGACCGAGGAGCATAGCCCCTTTGCAGAGGAGACTGACAGCTTGTCGTATGCACTACGAGCCCCAGGTGCATTAGAATTTCCCCCCATCAACATAGAGGAGCTGGCAGTTTTGCCCCTTCGGAATACCGTCCTTTTCCCAGGGGTGATTTTGCCCATCTCCGTCGCACGGCCCAGTTCTATCCAGCTCTTAGAAACCCTCAAAGCGCAAAAAATCCCTTACCTGGCCATCACAGCCCAAAGAGACCCCGAATCAGATGCCATTACCCCCGATATTGTTTATACGACTGCCACACTGGCCAAAATACTACGAGCCCAGCCCACTCCAGAAGGACACATCGCTCTGCTCATTCAGGGGAGACACCGGATTCGACTGACAGAGTTCACCCAAACAGAACCTTTCCTAAAAGCTCGATTTGCCTATGCACCCGAATCTCTCCCCGATGAAACCCATCAAAAAGGCCTCCTCCTCGCCCTCCGAGAAAATGCGCTGAAGGCACTGGAGCTCCTACCCGAAAGCCCTCAAGAAGCCAAGACCCTCCTCCAAAACATCCAAGGCCTCCATTTCATGACGAACTTTCTGGCAAATAATCTCCCTATGGAACTGCCAGAAAGGCAGGGCCTCCTGGAGCTGGACGCCATCGCCGATCGAGCCGAAAAAGTCCTGGCACAGCTACAAAGTCAGCTCAACGTCTTAGAAGTCACAGAAGATATCCTCAATCGAGTCCGAAATACCCTGGAGCGGCAGCAGCGAGACTATATTCTGCGCCAGCAAATAAAGGCTATCCAAGACGAACTGGGGGAGTCACCCGAACAGTCGGACCTCACTCGTTACCAAGAAGCAGCTAAGAAAAAGAAATGGCCCGCAGAAGCCCAGCAAGCTTTCGAAAGAGAAATAACCCGTTTAGAGCGCATCCCCCCTTTCTCTCCAGAGTACGGGGTCGCTACCGCCTACATTGAATGGCTACTGGACCTACCCTGGAACCTGTACAGTAAAGATCGATTCAACCTGAGTACCGCCCGAAAGGTCCTCGAAAGAGACCATTACGGAATGGAAAAAGTCAAAAAACGCATCTTGGAATACCTCGCAGTCCTCAAGCTGCGACAAGACATGAAAAGCCCGATCCTTTGCTTATACGGTCCTCCAGGGGTAGGAAAAACCTCTCTGGCTCGCTCAGTCGCAGAAGCCCTGGGCCGCAAATATGTACGTATGTCCCTCGGAGGCCTCCACGACGAAGCCGAAATAAGAGGACATCGCCGCACGTATATAGGCGCTATGCCGGGTCGCATCCTCCAACTCCTAAAGCGAGCCGGCACCAGTAACCCCGTGTTTGTCTTAGATGAAATCGACAAGATTGGCCATGACTTCCGAGGAGACCCCGCTCATGCACTTTTAGAAGTGTTAGACCCCGAGCAGAATACTTCTTTCCAAGACCATTATTTGGAGATACCCTATGACCTCTCCCGAGTCCTCTTTATCGCTACTGCTAATACGCTTGATACCATCCACCCAGCTCTACGAGACCGCATGGAAGTCATCGAGCTCTCTGGATACAGCGCTCCCGAAAAGCTCCAAATAGCTCGCAGACACCTCATCCCGAAAGTGTCTCAAGAGCATGGACTCAAGCCTTCTCAGTGGCGCATCTCAGACGACACGCTCTTTCTTCTGATTGAACGATATACACGCGAATCGGGCGTACGTCAACTCCAACGAGAACTGGCAGGCCTTGCACGCTGGAGTGCCCTGCAAGTCGTGGAAGCCAAAAAGAAATCCATCTCTATCTCCGCCGATATGGTGGAAACGATTTTAGGTGCCCCCCGATTCGAAAAAGAAGAATACGAGCGGGACCTCCGGGCTGGAGTAGGCATTGGATTGGCATGGACCCCCTATGGAGGGGATGTACTCTACATCGAGACGCTCGCGATGCCCGGAGAAGGCAAACTTTCGCTCTCTGGCCAGCTGGGTGAGGTCATGAAAGAATCTGCTACCCTCGCCTATCACCTTATCCGAGCATACAAGCTCGCTCCTCCTGAATGGTTCAAAAACCATGACATCCACATCCACATCCCCGCCGGGGCAGTCCCAAAAGATGGGCCATCCGCTGGCGTGGTTCTGCTCGCAGCCCTTGCCTCCCTCGTCACGGGCAAGCCCCTGCGTCCCTACCTCGCTATGACAGGAGAGATTACCCTGAGAGGCAAAATCCTCCCTATCGGAGGACTTAAGGAAAAACTCCTGGCAGCCCTCCGAGCGGGCATCCAAGAAGTAGCGCTCCCAGAAGCCAATAGAAAAGATATAGCTGATATACCCCCCGACCTGCTCGAAGGACTTACCCTCCATTACTTCGGTGATATTCCCAGCCTCCTCAGCTATGCGGTAGAAGGCATATCAACTACCTCGCTTGTGCCTGCCCCCCTTCCTGTCTAACCCCCCTCTCCAACCAAAATGTCTTGTGCGCAATCGATGTGATAACCATGTCGTGCTCCATCGAATCGGGTTTGCATCCGTGGGGAGAGCTCTTAAGGCTCCCCTCGATCGGTTGAGAGAACCTCCCTGCTCCGAAAATCGTTATATTTGCTAATATGGAAATCCGAACCCGGGGGCGAAAGCCAAAGAAAATGCCCGAGATGACCCCGGAGCAGAAGGCGGAGTATGATAGGCTCTTTGAGCAGGAGATCATGCCCCATGCCTCCTCCGTTTATCACTTTGCTGTGAGACTGGTAGGGGACCGAGATATAGCCCGCGACTTAGCTCAGGAGACCTTGTTCAGAGCGTATCGGTTCCTTTATCAATACAAACCCTCCACCAATGCCAAGGCGTGGATATTCCGAATTTTGCGAAATACTTTCATCAATCATTACAGAAAGGCAGTAAAACAGCCCTACTCCTTGGAAGCACATAACGAAAATAGTATCTATGATGCAGAAGATGTATATGCCTATCATCACTACCAAGATCCCATCGAAGGTCATTTCGGGGATGAGGTAACAAATGCACTCATGCAGCTCCCCGAGGACTTCCGGACCATTATTATCCTAGCCGATGTTGAGAGCTTATCGTATAAAGAGATAAGCCATGTTTTACGGATCCCGATTGGTACCATCCGCTCTCGATTGCATCGGGCCCGAAAGATCCTACGAGAAATCTTAGCTGACTATGCTGCCGCACACGGATATGAGCTTCCGGAAGACTAAACGCATCGGGCTCTATCGGCCAGATTCTCCTTACTCCGCACAAGAATGTGAGGAGATCATTCTCAAGTTAGAGCTGTTCTTAGATGGTCAACTTCGTGGGAAAGCAAAAGAGGAGGTAGAACAGCTTATCGCTCAGTGTGAATACTGTGCAGAACAGTATAGCTTCGAGAAACGCCTTCGCCAGCTTCTCTCGCGAAGCTGGCGCCACATCAGCGACGAAACACAAGAGATCATTACACGTGTCCGCCGTCGTATCTGGGGGGATTCCACTCCGTAGGTACCATTCTTTTGCGCTTTCCGTCAAGGCAGAAATCCTTTTACTTCCCTCTCAAGAGGAAGCGGTACCTGAAGCCGCTTCGCAAGCCACCTATATCATAGGGGAAGGGAGTAATATCCTCCCACTTGGAAATCTACCCGCTGTTCTCTCGACTCGCTACCTGCGAGGCTATCAAGTCCTCAAAGAGGAGAACGATACAGTGGTAGTGGAGATCGCAGCGGGTGAAAACTGGGATGGGTGGGTTCGTTTCTGCATCGCACAAGGATGGCACGGGTTAGAGAATCTGGCCGCCATACCAGGATCTGTGGGAGCCGCTGTGGTTCAAAATATCGGTGCCTATGGGGTCGAGTTAGCTCCCTTCTTGCTAAGCGTATATGGATGGAATCGCCGCATAGAGGCCTGGCAAGACATCCCTGCAGATGCCTGTAGATTGGGATATCGCCACAGCTTGTTTCAAGAAGAGGCATGGCGAGACCAGTTCGTCATCACTCGAGTCACTCTTCGTCTTTCTAAACGATTTGAACCAGTCCTCACCTATCCGGACGTTCTGGCACGAATCGATCCTACCCAACAGCATGACCCCTGGCACGTATATGAAACCATCCGTGCAATCCGGAGTGAAAAACTCCCAGCAGAAGGCAGTGCAGGTAGCTTTTTTAAGAATCCCATTTTATCGCTGTCTGAGCTGCGAACCCTGCAGAAAAAAGCTCCGGAGGTCCCCTTTCATCCTCAGCCGGACGGAAAATTCAAAGTATCTGCCGCATGGCTTATAGATAGAGCTGGGCTAAAAGGGCATCGTATCGGAAATGCCTTGGTACACCCTCGGCAGCCCCTGGTTTTGGTCAACACAGGTTCTGCCACCCCCGATGAGCTTTGGAGCTTAGCTCAACATGTTCGCGATACAGTGATGGAGAAATGGGGGATCCCCTTGGAAATGGAAGTACGTCCTCTTTTCCCCCATCCTTCGAAACCATGAGCCAGGAAGCCTCCCCCGCCCACAGAAATGACAGACTCTGGGCAATCGGCGAAGGAGGAAGTAACTTTGAGATTGTATCAAACTCTGTATCTTTGTCCCGCTTTTGCCCGGTCGTCTAACGGTAGGACAGCAGATTTTGGGTCTGCGTGTGGGGGTTCGAATCCTCCCCGGGCAACAGGGTGACCCCCGATATCCCAGTTAAGCTTTTTGCCGGTTCTGCTTCTCGAGCCTTCGCAGAGAAAGTAGCCTTAGAATATGGACAACCCCTGGGCCAGCTCACTCTCCATCGCTTTTCAGATGGAGAAATGATGCCCAAGTATGAAGAGTCCATACGGGGCGCTCATGTCTGCCTGATCCAGTCTACCGCAGCTCCCGCAGACAATCTTATGGAGCTACTTCTCCTCATCGATGCAGCACGGCGGGCCTCCGCAGAAACCATCACTGCCGTGATCCCCTATTATGGCTATGCCCGCCAGGACCGTAAAGAAGAAGGCCGTGTTTCGATCGGAGCCAAACTGGTGGCTAACCTATTAGAGGCAGCTGGTGCTTCTCGGATCGTCACGATGGATCTCCATGCAGGGCAGATCCAGGGATTCTTCGATATTCCATTGGACAATTTAGAGGCTTCTGTAGTACATATACCCTATGTAAAGCAACTGGCACTTTCCCCCCTCGTCATCGTCTCGCCTGACGCAGGAGGCACCGCCCGAGCTCGCAAGTATGCCCGCCACCTCCAGGCTGAACTGGCACTGGTAGACAAATACCGAGCTCATGCCAATCAGATTCAGTCTATGCGTCTTATCGGCGAAGTGCGGGGTAAACACGCTCTCATCGTAGACGACCTGGTAGACACTGCGGGGACACTCGTGCAGGCAGCCGAACTCCTCTTCCGAGAGGGAGCACTCTCTGTACGCGCATGTATAACTCATCCGGTTTTGTCTGGACCTGCTTACGAGAGGATAGCCGCCTCCCCTCTCACAGAGCTCATCGTGACTGATACCTTGCCGCTCTTGCACACATTGGAGAAAATCACCGTCTTATCGGTAGCAGGGATTTTCGCTCAGGCTCTCCACAACATCCACCACCACGAATCGGTCAGTGCGTTGTTTTACGGATAAATGGCATCTGTGCTTTTCTTTTGATACACGATGGTCAACCCTGTCCTGAAAGAATGAGGAAGCAGGTACCGGGTTATTGCATCCACTAACTTCCCCCGAAAAGAGAATTTCTCAAAATAGTTCTCGTAATAGAGAGCTACCGTATGCAGTTCTGCCTTTTGGCCTAAAGACACAAGTTCTTCACCCGTATATTCTCGATAATGGCCAGGATTATCTCGCGTTTCTCGGATTAGTTCAAAGGGATTCTTCCCCAAACAGATAAGAATCCTATTTCTCAAAGTGACCGCATTAGGAGTCGATACGACGAGATAGCCCCCAGGGGTCAGGAAAGAGTTAAAAAACCGAAATACCTGGACAGGACTGGTATAGAGATGCTCTATCACTTCCGCAGCGACTATAAGGTCACATGGGGGAGGAGTAACCCACTTGGGCCTGAAGTAGGCATCGTTTAAATCAAAACTAATAAAATTTCTTATAGATTTTGCTATTTCAGAAGAGAGGTGTCCTCCAAGTGCTTCTTCGTGCATAAAGCCCAAACTCCATATCTCATCTCCTGTAAAAGTATCCATAAGAAGTTTCGTAAAAAAGGAAGGACCTACATCTAAAATCCGTATAGATGGAGCAGAGATCTGAGTCCGAAGCTTAGTAACAATTCCTAAGATGTATCCAAACCGTTTAGCATGAACGCGAATATACTCTCGCATCTCTGCGTTTTGTGCCAAGGGGAGGAGCTGCTCCCGTATCGCTAAGGGAGTCATGGGAGCGAATATACGCATGTACATTCTCTTTCCTCACACATACGAAAGAATGAGCCCTTAAAACTAATAAAAATCCTGTTACCGCCTACCTTTCTTCGATTTTGCCCTTTTGAGAGAGTTGGAGTCGAAGAACTTCGACCGCTTCTCGCAGTCTTTCTATCTCCCTCAGAGCATCTCTCATCTGAAGGAGGGCAGATTCAAGTTCTATTTGCCTTCTGTGGAGTTCCTTTAGAGCATTGACATAGGCGACAAGTATGGGATGGATATTGAGACAGAGATATCCCCCATCGTTTCTCGACACAGCTTCAGGGAAGATCGAAGCCACTTCTTGGGCCACAAAGCCTACGTGTACCTTTTCTAATACTTGGGAAGGGAAGAGGGAACTCGCTTGTCCGTCCTCTGGATTTTTATATCTGTATTCTACGGCTGAGAGGCGAAGAAGATGCTTTAACCCTTTAGAATAAGGCCCTAATACCTCCTTAAGCCGGCCGTCGGAAAGCACAGTCCAAGTACTGGTAGAGGGCTTAGCCGCATCATCCAGATTAAGATGCAAGAGATGGAAGGGGTTGTCTCCATACAAATGAAGTCTGGGAAGGTATTGTCCCCCCACTAAGCGAGTCCGCAGGAAGAAAGGAGGGTACAGACATCTATTCGTGCAGTAAGTGGAAGCATCGAATATCCGAAAAGCGCCCATCCCCGGATCATTCGTTCCGAGAGATATAACATCCAAGCTCCATGTTTCACAGGTTTCCCCCGGGCGGGTCAACCACGTTAGCGTTTGCCAGGACTACCTGTGCTCCTTCGATGGAAGAAGGCTGCGAACCAACGATGAGGGCATTACGGACTCGAGCACTCCCAACTACGTCTAATCGATGGCTCGGGTCCGTCCTGCCTATACCGACATTTCCATTAGATCTCACGGTGACGAGGTCTCCATTTACTTCCGTCCACAATCGAGCACTGCCATCCGGATCGTACCAGACATACCGGTCTCCAGCGGCCGGAGCTCCAGGCCAGCTTCCAAGCGTTCGACGCACGAAGCTTATTTCGGCAGCGGTCCCCGTTGCGACGATCCTCCCCACGGCGTTTCCCACTCCGAATGGCCCTACCGTGAGGGTTGGATTCAGCCCCGCTACATGAAGCCTTGACACAGGTGCATTGGTTCCTATGCCCACATTCTGCGCTTCTCCCGACACTATGGCCGATAAAAGCAGGGCTATCACACTGGTCAAGCTGCGAACCAGCGCAAATAAATCGGCGTCGAAGTGTCTCAAGTGTTTTGGCATAAGCAAATATACAGAAAAAAAATTATATATTTCCCTAAACACACTTTGGTTGCCAAGGGGGGTAGGGAAATGGCCATCACCAAAGGCGAATGCCGCAACCCATAGTAGATGCATCTTGCCCCCTCACATTATGAATAATGGGGAAGAACGAATAAGTCCCCTAAGTTTGCCATGTATCCGAGGGAAACCACATGAACTTGTATTGGTACTACTCCTTTTTCCCCCGTTATGGGCTACGATTGCTTCGCCGGTTTGTCTCCTCCGATCGCCCCGTACACATCCTCGATATAGGGTGCGGGAATCATTCCCCCACGATTACGAAGCTTTTTTTCCCCCACAGCCACTATACTGGCTTAGACCGAGACCTGAGCTACAACTTAGACGATGCGGACCTCCGTCATATGGATACGTTCATCCAGATGGACCTGTTAGCGCCCGACTGGAGTCGCCTATCAGACGAAGGATATGACGTCATCTTAATGACCCACCTGATAGAGCACATACCCAATGGGGAGGCGATTTTAGCCGCTCTCTGGGAGAAACTAAAGCCTGGTGGCTACCTCTATATCGAAACTCCTTCTGAACGCAGCTTAACCCTTCCCTCCATGCCCGGCACCCTAAATTTCTTTGACGATCCCACTCATATACGACTATACACCCTCCCCGAGCTGTGCAACACCGTTCTCCGCCTAAGAGGGCGGGTTAGGAAAGCAGGCCTTTGTCGACAAAAACGCAAAATCCTGTTACTTCCCTTGCTCGTTCTCTTGCATATCCTGCGCTACGGTACATGGAAAAGGGGTTCTTTATACTGGGACCTGACTGGCTTCGCCCAGTACGTACTGGCCCAGAAACCACTCTTAGAAAGCCATCGCTGACGGGCTTCCTCATAGCACCATACAGGCTATCTCTACCCGTAGAAGGCTCCTTTGGCAGATTCAAAGGGGAGTGTGCCAGCGCCTGCGGCGCTGGCACACTGAGTGGGGGCGGCCACCTGCGGTGGCCGCCCCCGCCCACAGAAAGCACACCTAAAATCGCAGCTCACTCTGGTATCCTCTTGCCTGCCTCAAAACACCCCAAGGCCTTACGACGACAGAACGCCGATACGGTAGATAGTAGAGCGTCCCTCCCTATCCGTAAGCTCGAGCAAGAAGATCCCTTCTCCGGGCAATCCATATATTCCCTCCCCTGCATAGGTAGCCACCCACCGCCCCTCTAAGCTATACAACTTAGCCTGAGCCACAGCAGAAGAGAGACATATCGTGTGGCCCTTTACCTGAAAAGGAAGGGGCTGGGAGGTAACAACTGCAGAGGTAAGATCAGGTTGCATAGAGAAAGTCTGGGAAGTAGGCGTATCGCCACTGGTGCTGCCATTCCCATTTACTGCATTTCCTGCCACATACCAGGTGATAGTTCCTACATTCACAGAAGGAGGGGTCCAAGTAAAAGTCCACTGCCCCGTCGGGGAATCATTCTGATGCCCGACATACTTCCGTCCTCCACTACCCGTCTGAAGCACAACTCCTACATGCCCTGACGTGGATAATCCTTGATTAGGTACATTTTCCTGGCCGGGTGCCTGTCCGATAGCGGTAAGCTGAAACCCATACCGCTGGGCAGAAGGGTTTGAAACAGAAACGGTAAGGGTCATTGCACTGCCCCCCGGGACATACGTAGAGATGGGCTGCCCTCCCTGAGTTAGCGTGAGAGTGGTGGTACCTGTACCCCCACTATGACAATTTCGACAGGTTCCGTTATCCCCAGGAGCGCCAGTGTATCCTATAGGAGGCTGAGATGAATTCGCACCTTTGAAGGCTAACAGGGAGACTACCAAACCAGCAAGCCATAAGAAAGTATAAGCTTTACGCATTAAGCAAAATAAAGGCTTTCTTGTAAAATAAAGGCCGAGAGGCTTCGATAGTTGAGCTCGTTTTCCTCAGGAAAAAATAGGTGGATATTTGCTGTGTGCAGCGGCTTTGGCTGCTTATAGGGGGGGTATGGGCGCAAATATTCTCTATTCAAGGGCAGGTAATAGACCCTACTGGACATCCTCTTTCGTATGTCATCGTTCGTCTACCCCAAACAGGATTTCAAACCGTTTCCGGTCAGGACGGCCGCTTCACCCTGTCGTTCGTAGGGGATACAGCGATAATCGAGCTGCGCTATTTAGGATATCGAGTGCGACGGGATACCCTCCTTCAGAGAGAAAATCAAGCTTCCTACAGCTTCGTCCTATATCCCCAAGAGGTACGCTTACCCAATGTGGTTATCACCGAGGGCAATAAAGATCCCGCTGAACTGCTGATTCAAAAAGCCATCGCTGCAAAAGAAAGAAATAAAAGTTGTCTTCCCGCCTTCCGTGTAGAAACCTATACCCTCTATACCCTACGTTGGGGAGAATCGGGCACTCTCATTCGTCGTTTTCTCGACCGAACGTATGCCCCAGGAGAAGTGGTCTTCATGAGTGAAGCTCTCTCCTATACCTATTTCACCCCCCCTAATAAATACAAGGAAGAGATCATACGCTCTCGCGTCGTAGGCAGCCGAAGCTACAGCTTCTTAGGAAACTGGATCTTTCAAGGCTTTGATCCTTACGGAGAGAGAATCGAACTACAGGAAATGACAGAAACCCCCTTTATTTTGCCACTGGCAAGAGATGCTTTTCTATACTATCGATATCGCCTGATTGGTAGTTACTGGGATGACAACGGATTTTTTTACAAAATAGCCATTGAGCCTCGAAGCGCTGTCTCTCCTTGTGTGGAAGGGTATGTGATACTCGCAGATGAAAGCTACGCCCTCATAGGGTTGGAATGGACGGTGAAAGGTCCCCGCCCGATTCGCTATACAGACAGTCTCGGGGTACGGGCTACCTATGTCCCCGTCGGAGAGTGCTATCAACTCGGCGAGGTAAGTTTTCGGGGCTGCTTTGAGTTATCGCTGCCTGTGGGGAAAGTCACCTTTACGGGCGAGGGATATGCTGCGTATAAAAAGTATGTCCTGCTCGTAGAAGGCAAGAAAACCCCACCTTCTAAGCTCGCAGTGCCCTCCGCATCAAATCCAAAAGAGACTTCTGAACGAATCGCCCCGATAGAGACGCTCCGGGTCACCCGTTTGGACTACGGGGAAAAAGTGCGGGTCCTGCCCCATGCAGCGGAAACCTCAGAAGCCTTCTGGGATAGTGTCCGACAAGCTCCCATAGACTCTGCGCAGGTCGCTTACCTTCGAAAGCAGGATTCCCTGGTTTCTCAGCCAGATACGACAAAGCACCCCCAAAGCAGAAAAAGAGTACGCCTCATAGGGGAAGGGCTCTCCTGGGAGTGGCGAAAATGGGAAGAGGACCTGTTTCTGCAAGCTTCCATCTCGGCCTTATGGCCGATGTATACCCGACTGGAAGGATGGGTACTCCCCTTCAAGGTGAAACAAGAATATCGAAAGCAAAATCAGGTATGGGAGGCAGAGGGATGGCTCCGATACGGATTAGGCTGGAGCAGACTGGCTCCAATAGGGAGCCTTCGATGGGAGCAGCGGACCTTCCCCTTGTATCAGCTTGCTGTCCGAGGAGGGATAGAGATCCGAGAACCAACCGATTTCCCCCAGGTACCCTTCCTGTGGAACACGATTTACTACCTCACCAGAAGAGAGGCCCCCTGGGTCGGCTATAGGCGTCCTTTCGCAGAGATCGAAGGGGAGCGGTACTTGCATCGCACTTTTCAAGCCAGCCTTCGCCTCACCTGGGATCAGCGCCCTTGGAGTCAAACAGGAGAGAGCTATTACACAGCATGGAGAGCTGCGGCTCTTCTCCGATGGGAGCCAGGGACTCAATCCTTTTCCACCCCTCGCCGTACACTCCTTTTACCCGCAGAAGGCATCTTTAGGTGGGGAATCGCTTTCGCAGGGGAAATAGCCCGACTCCCTCAGCAAGTTCTCTTCTCCTGGACAGGGGGGACGACGGCCCATCTCTCTATCAGCCCCCTTGGCGAGCTACAAGCACGTATAGGTCTCTCCTGGCAAAACAGAGAAAATGCTCCCTGGACAGAACGGCTCTATCCATCAACCGCTCCTCTTGTTTTTCATCGATTCTACACAGATTTAGCTCGCTGGCCTCTTTACCTGGCCGGTGGCAAGTGGATAGCACAAGGCGTACTAACCTGGCTCCCACAGGGAGCTGTCTTACGCCTACTCCCCCTTATCAAACGTACCTCCTGGCAGGAAAACTGTACGATTCGAGCCCTCTACACTCCTTCTCTGGGGTGGCATGTGGAAGGAAGCCTATATGTCACGAATATCAACTTTCGCCTGCGACGAACTGGGGCTTTGCGTCCCTTTAGCATAGGGATGCATACAGGCTTAGTAGGTGCGTATCGCTCTGGAAGCATTTCGGTGGGGGTTGGGAATCCTACCCCTCGCCCCCTCCGAATCAAGCCTGGCCTTTTGTGAAAGCACGCTGGGTCGAAGGAGAGGAGCTGCAGAAGGTATGGCACGCTCTTCCCCATGCGGACGTGCCTTTCGCAGAGTGGACATGGTGGGAAGCCCTACAAGAAAAATGGGGGGCTATCCTCATAGAAGAAGAGGGAGCACCTGTCGGGCTGTGGCCCCTCACAGCCCGACAAATAGGACTTTTTCGGCTTTTTCGCCAGCCCTTGATCCTGCCTTGGCTTCCCATCCGCCTGCGAGAGCCGCTACCTCCTTCTCCTGAGAAGCGATACCGATACCAAGCGCCTGTTTTACGTGCTTTAGGCAAATGGATAGCTCAAAAGCGACTGAGCTACTTCGCCGCTGCTCTGCCTCCTGAGTGGAGCTATGCTCCTCCTTTCTACCAAGAGAGGGTCAGCCCATATGCAAGGGGCAGCTTTGTTCTTTTCCCTGGACGATTCTCCCCTTCTACAGAGCTCAAGCGCAAAGTTCGTCAGGCGGAAACTTTAGATCTCACCCCCCTCTCCCCTTCGGATGCCCTCTCGTTATGGACCCTATATAGACCTGCTGGCGTCCGAGAAAAAGCCGTGCGCTACCTTCAATCCCTCACAAGCCAACCTTCTCTCCCTTGGCGAGCATGGGGAGTGGGGAATCCGCCGCAGGCAGTTGGGATTTTCCTATGGGGAGCCACGCGAGTGTGGTATGTCGCTGGCGCCCGCATCGGAAAGGAGACAGGACAGGCGATGACCCGCCTCCTACATGCGATCATCCAACAAGCTCTCCAGGAGGATAAAATATTCGACTTCATGGGATCTCTCCTGCCAGGAGTGGAGCGGTTCTTTCGACAGTTCGGTGGGATGTGGGAGACGTATTATTATATATCTGCCTGGCGCTTTTGGTAACTTCGTCCCCATGCCGTTACACATTCTGAGCGAAGAGCCTTCTCTCTTTACCCAGGTCTTAGCGGAGCTCCGCAATCAGAAACTGCAAAAGGATCGGCATCGATTTCGATGGAACCTCAAGCGCGCGGGGTTTCTCCTTGCATATGAGATCAGCCGAAGGCTCTCTTACGTCCAGGCAGAGGTAACTACCCCCTTGGGGCAAGCCGTCTCTCATATCCTGGCAGAGCCTCCCGTACTGATAAGCATCTTACGAGCAGGGAATGCTTTCTTGGAGGGAGCCATGGAAGCGTTTGATTTCGCAGATGTCGGATTCGTCGCCGCTTACCGTACAGAGCTCACCAATCGAGAGGTACAAGTACAGGTCGATTACCTGGCCGTTCCCTCCCTAAGCGGACGGATCGTCTTACTCATGGACCCTATGCTTGCTACGGGAAACAGTATACTTCTCTCTTATGAAGCTCTTCAGCTGCGAGGGCAGCCTAAACAGCTTTTCATAATGGCTCTCATCGCCTCAGAATATGGAGTAAAAGCGGTTCAGAAGCGCCTCCCCCACGCTCATCTTTTCGTGGGGGCCGTAGATAAAGAGCTTACTGCCCGAGCCTATATCGTGCCTGGATTAGGAGATGCTGGGGATTTAGCATATGGAAACCTTCATAGCTGAGCTAAATGGGCTCCAATACTTATCCGTCGCTCTACTGAGTGGGGTTAAGTTTATGGTGGGAGTAGCGATGAGCCTTGCTTTAGGGCTCAATTTCTGGGAGCAGTTTCTCAGCACCACCATAGGCGGGATAGCAGGCGTGAGCTTTTTTACGTATTTAGGAGATACCCTCCGCAGCTGGATAGCTCGAAAACGAAATCGCCCCCTCTCCCCCCTCCCTTCTGCCAAATGGTCCCGATTGTGGGAGAAGTATGGGCTCTGGGGGGTAGCCCTTCTCACCCCTCCCATTCTGAGCCCTCCTATCGGAACTGCTATCGCCTTAGCATTCGGAACCCCCAGGCCCCTCCTTCTTTGGCGAATGAGCATCGCAATGGTGCTATGGGGGCTTTTCTTCGCAGGAGCCTGGCAGAGCCTTCACGCTTTATGGAATGCTTCATTTTAGAATAAAGTTAAAAGTAGCAATGCCAACTTTGAACATACGCTGGGGCACCCTAAGTTGGCTACCCATGTTCCTTTTCGCCCAGGAGCCATCGGATACTTTGAAAGAATATGAGATAGACACCGTACGGATCGAGGGGATCCAAACTCCCATTGCCACCATCGGTGAAACGAGTCCCAGCCGTCTTTCTCGTTTGCTCCCCACTACCCAGCTCGTCTACCGAAGCGTACCTTTTGCCCAAGAAGTCGTATACCAGGGACTCCTCCCCCAGCAGACGCAGGTCACGATAGAAGGAATGCGGATAGTGCCTGCCTGCGTGGACCGAATGGACCCCATTTTGACCTTTGTCGAGATTTCTGTGATGGAAGGAGCTACCTGGCAGAATCTCCAAAGCTGGGGAAACACTCCCACCCTTTCTGTGAACCTTATATCCCCTGGAGGCGAAGGAGGAGGAACGGCAACGCTTTTGCTGGGAGACAACTATCATCGAGTCTTTCTCAGTGCCCTGCATCGGCATCATGTGGGGAGGCTATCATCCGTCTCTGCTATAACTTACAGAGGAGGAGAAACCTATCGTACAGGCAAGGGGTTTACCCCCGGTCTCTCCTATGAAGGTCCTGCCTGGGGTCGAGACAGCTCTTTCCATGTTCCCCCTTTTCAAAAGATAAATTGCTACTCCGCTTTGCGTTGTACCCTTTCCGAAAACCACTACGTAGAAGCCTCTTATCTCGGAGACTATTTCTACAACGTCGCGTATCCTGGTCTCATCATGGATGCCCGGCATAGTGCTATGCATCTACTCAGCCTGAAACATAACTGGAAAAACAGCTCCGAGCTGCGTCTTTATGCCAACACAGTCTTCCACGATATGACGGATGAAAACCGTCCTGAGCAGGAGATCCGCAACCGTATCGTTATGCCAGGAATGTATATGCCCATGCGAGGACTAACCCGCACAATGGGAGCAGTACACACTCTTACTTGGGCATATAGAAAACACATCCAAATCGACCATCACAGTGAGTACAGCTATAGTCAAGCCACTGCTTCCATGGACATGCAACCCCTAAATGGAGGTGCTTCCATGCGTCTACTCAACTTAGCAGATATTGAACTCAATCAAGGCGGTTCCACCCTTTCTGCTTCTTATCAGCTGCCCACTTGGGTCATGACGGTACAAGGCAGCCTCTATATGCTTACCTATCGAGTGGGAAATAGCGCTGATTTTCTTCCCCTTCAGCTTTATCAGGAGAACTATGCTGGTGGAAGCACCCCCAAACGGCATTTCTTGCTCACTCAGCTCGGGGGAAGCTTCACGTGGAAACCCACAGAACACACCCTCCGTCTCTCTATACGCTACGGACAGCGGGCCCCCACCCATCAAGAGTTGTATGCCTACTATCTCTATGTACCCATGGACAATAGCATTCTGATGGGCAACTCTCTCTTGCGCCCAGAAAAGCTGCTGCGGACGGAACTTCTTTACACTTTCCTCCAAGGCCGCTGGAATCTACAAATAACGACTTTTGCTAACTGGCTCTCCGACTATATCACCCCCGTGACGTTCCTCTTCCCCGGTACCTCTGCGAATGCTACCCGCCAGCAGTGGCGTATTCTCAAAAACACGGGAAACGCAGTGACCGCGGGCTTCACCGCACAAGGAGGGGCCCACCTTTCTTCCACCCTTCTGGGAGAAGCATGGATTGGCTATACGTACGGCTGGCATCAAACGCTGCGAGAACCCCTCCCCTGGATTTACCCTCTCTTCACCCGACTGCGTCTCACTCACTCATACAAACGTCACCGAGCCAACATAGAGATATACGCAGCCGCTGCGCAGAAACGTCTCTCCCGCACTATCTACATAGAAGACTATACGCCTGCCTATGCACTCCTTCACTTACGGTACGGGTATCAACTTCTGGAACGCAGATTAGCGAAATCTCCCAGGCCCGGACTCACCCTCACCGTTAGCATAGAAAATCTGCTTAACACCTACGGATGGGACCACCTAAGCGTGGGGAACATGCCTTTCTTAGGTCGCATCTTGCGAATGGGGATCTGGGCAAACTGGTAAAGGCACCCTCTTCCAGTAAAAAATGGGATCCCCCATTTCCTATCGCAGGAGAACGAAAGCCGCCTACCCTTACAAAGGGGGAGGTGAAATGACCAAAGCAGGGGGATGCACGTGATAGACTTCTACCACTGGATTATGCAGAAAGTTTTCGGCTAAAGCCTTACCCTGCTGAACAGCCTCTTCGGGAGTGGAAGCCTCCACCTCTACGTAAAAAGCGCGCCCTGCTCGCACTTGTATCACTGTGTCATACCCAAGCCGGTGGATAGCTTGCCGAATCGTCTCTCCTTCTGGGTCGAGGAGCGCAGGACGGGGAAGAACAGTGATGAGAAGCTGATACTTGGGCATCACAGAGCTCGCTTTACCTGGATCTCTTCAAAGCACTCAATGATATCTCCCTGCTTAATGTCTTGGAAGCCCTCCACCGTGAGACCGCATTCGAAGCCCTCACTCACCTCGCGCACATCGTCCTTAAACCGCTTGAGGGAACTGATAACGCTCGTATAAATCACCACTCCATCTCGGATAACATGGGCTTTCGCTCCTCGCTGTATTTTACCTTCTATCACTTTACACCCTGCTACTGCACCCACCTTAGGAATGCGGAAGACCTCTCGCACCTCAGCAGTACCGACTGTCTCCTCTTGGATTACAGGGGCTAACATGCCCGATAGAGCACTCTTGACCTCATCTATGATATCATAAATGACATTATACAAGCGGATCTCAACTTTGTGCTGCTTGGCAAGCTGCCGGGCCGTATGACTCGGCCGTACCTGGAAGCCTACGATGAGCGCATCTGAAGCTTTTGCCAGAAGAACATCACTATCGGTGATCTGCCCTACGCCTCTATGGATGACATTCACCTGGACCTCAGCAGTAGAAAGTTTTACGAGGGAATCTGTCAAGGCTTCTAAAGAACCGCTGACGTCGGCTTTGACGATGAGATTGAGCTGCTTCGCTTGACCGGAGGCAACCCCCTCGAGAAGGCTCCCAGACACACGCCGTCGTTCGTGTTCTCGCATTAGCTCCGCTCGGCGATGTGCCATATCGCGAGCCACGCTTTCCTCCTCCAAGACGTAAAGTTTTTCTCCTACTTCAGGGACTCCGCCCAATCCTAAGACTTGGACAGGTTGAGAAGGACCTGCGCTATCGATGCGCCTGCCCCGTTCATCTAAGAGGGCACGAACTCGACCAAAATACTGCCCCGCAAGAATGATATCTCCGACATGCAAGGTACCTGTCTGTACCAGTACGGTAGCGAGAGGGCCCCGGGCTTTGTCCAGTTGAGCCTCGATAATGGTCCCTTTTGCTGGACGGTTGGGATTGGCTTTCAGCTCGAGAAGCTCAGCTAAGATGAGGACCTTCTCCAAAAGCTCCTGAACGCCGACGCCTTTTTTCGCAGAAATAAGCTGGGAAGGATGAGGGCCGCCCCATTCTTCGACCAAGAAGCCCGCTTCTGCTAACTCCTGTCGAATGCGGTCTGGATTAGCCG
>JANZYW010000046.1 GCA_026413325.1 Bacteroidia bacterium
GTCGTAGATTGNTCTCTCGCAGCTCTGGGAAAGAGCCTTGCAGAGCAGAGCAGCTAAGGGCGTTCGGATCGGGAAGGGGATAAGAGAGCGGGGGGAGAATCCGCTCCTGGGGAAGCTTTCGGGTTCCGTCGATGCCTAACTTTCCTCCAAATCCCATTTGGCTGCAGGAATGGTCTAAGACGTCGATGGGGCCCTGGCTGAACAGGATGTCCGTTCGCAGGTCGGCATTTTCTGTAAGGGCTCGGGCGATAGCCCAGTAGTCACGCAGATTTACGTCAGTGTCTACGATCAAGGCTATTTTCGTAAACATAAGCTGGCCTGCTCCCCACAGGGTGTGTATGGCTTTCATGCCTTGACCGGGATATTCCTTCTGGATGGAGGCGATGGCTAAGTTGTGAAAAACGCCTTCCACTGGGAGTTCCATGTCATGGAGTTCGGGGAGGAAGGTGAGGCGGAGGGGAGCTAAAAAGATGCGTTCGGTTGCTTTTCCTAACCAGGCATCTTCTTGTGGGGGTATACCGACGATCGTGGCAGGGTAAACGGCGTCTTTGCGATGCGTGATAGCCGTTACATGAAAAGCTGGATAGTAATCGGGCAGGGAGTAGTATCCAGTGTGATCTCCGAAGGGACCCTCTAAAACGAGCGGTTCGGTGGGATCTACGTATCCTTCGATTACGATATCTGCGTCAGCGGGCACTTCTATGGGTTGGGTGAGGCAGGGAGTCATCTCGACGGCTCGTCTGCGTAGAAACCCTGCGAGAATGTATTCATCGATGTTTTCAGGTAGAGGAGCGGTGGCGACATAGGCATAGACAGGGTCTCCTCCCAAGGCTATCGCTACGGGCATTTTTTCCCCTTTTGCTTTCCAGGCCTCATAGTGTCGACGAGAGACTTTATGAAGCTGCCAGTGAATGGCGGTGGTATAGTCATCCAGTACTTGTACCCTATACATCCCCACATTTCGGGTACGAGTCTCTGGATGATAGGTATGGATAATCGGCAAAGTGAGGAAGGGACCTCCGTCTGCAGGCCAGCAAGTGAGGATGGGCAAGAGGGAAAGACGGGCCTCTTTTCCTCTATGGATTACCTCCTGGCAGGGAGGACGTCGTCCTCTCCATTTTCGAGGGAGGTAGGCAGCTACTTCACTGAGAGTGGGTAGAAGGGACAGTTTCTCCCATAAAGAGGCCTTCGGACTGGTCAGCTGATGGAAAAGTTGGAGAATACGGTTTTGGATTTCTTCTATCCTTTCTACTCGGAGGGCGATAGCCATCCGCCGTTCTGAACCGTAGGCGTTAATCAGAAGAGGAAAGTTGGTACCAGTGTTTTCAAATAGAATTGCGGGCCCTCCTGTTTTGGTGATGCGATCGGTGATTTCTGTGATCTCTAAGTAAGGAGAGACAGGAACAGAAACCCGTTTCAACTCCCCTGCTGCCTCCAGATGCTTGATAAAGGTCTGGAGGCCAGATATTCGGCTCATGAAGGCTCCAACAATTTTCTACGTGAGTCTTTCTATCACCATGGCTGAAGCCCCTCCACCTCCATTGCAAATCCCAATCGCCCCCAATCGTCCCCCGAGCTCTTGCAGAGCGGTTAGAAGGGTTACGACTACCCGAGCTCCACTGGCTCCGAGAGGATGGCCAAGCGCTACCGCTCCTCCCAGCACATTAAGCTTTTCAGTAGGGATGCCAAGTAGTTTCTGGTTCGCTAAAGCTACAGCGGAAAAGGCTTCGTTGATTTCGAAAGCATCTATTTTTTCTAAAGAGACACTGGCTCGCTGGAGGGCTTTTTGAATGGCATCTGCTGGGGCTATAGTAAACCATTCTGGCTCTCGAGCAGCGTCTGCCCAGCTTATTATGCGAGCGAGAGGTGTGAGGTGATATTTCCGTATAGCATTTTCACTGGCCAAAATCACTGCTGCTGCGCCATCATTTATTTTGGAAGCGTTTGCTGCCGTGATGGTGCCATCTGCTTTGAATGCAGGTCTGAGTGTAGGTATTTTTTCAAAGTTAGCTCTTAGGGGTTCTTCGTCTTGCTGGACCTCTTCGGTCTTTCCTTTGCTTGAAACGGGGACAGGAACGATTTCTCGAGCGAAGAGGCCTTTGCTCTGGGCTTCTTGTGCGCGTCGATAGGACCGGATGGCGTATTCGTCCTGCAGCTGTCGAGTAAGGCCATAAGTGGAAGCGCATTTTTCGGTCACTTCTCCCATCGTCAGGCTGCAATAGGCGTCCTCTAATCCATCTCGGAGGATACCGTCTATGGTTTGTCCGTGTCCGAATCGATTTCCTACTCGTAACTGAGGTAAGTAAAAAGGAGTCTGGCTCATGTTTTCCATCCCTCCTGCTGCGATGAGGTCGGCTTGCTCCAGAGCGATACTCTGTGCACCTATCATGATAGCTTTTAAGCCGGAAGCGCAGACCTTGTTGATGAGAGTAGCAGGTACGGTGGGGGGGAGGCCGGCCTTGAGAGCTACTTGGGTCGCTGGAGCTTGTCCTAAGTTAGCGGACAAGACATTTCCAAAGTATACTTCCTCGATAGCTTCAGGTGGGAGGCCAGCTTGGTGAAGGGTAGCTTTGAGAGCCAAAGCTCCTAATTCAGGAGCGGGCACACTGGCTATGCTTCCCATAAAACTGCCGATAGGGGTACGTTTCGCTGCTACGATATAGACGGATCTCATACTACAAAGGTATATACCCAACTGTGGCTTGGTGCTGTGGATAAAGGGATGGATTGTGCGAGATACTTTTGTTGGGTGGATATCCAGATGGCAAGCCGGTATGCTTCTGAGGAGCTATTCAATACACACCTGTATAGATGGCTCAGTGAGCGAGTGAAAAGTCAGAAGCACAGAGAGTTACTACTTGATTTTGCTAATCAAGAGGCTCTACATTACGATTTCTGGCGGCGCTGGACTCCGGAAACAGTGTCTTACTCTGGATGGAGGTTTCGCTGGTTTCAGTTGTTGGCCTGGCTTTTGGGGACCACTTTTGTATTGCAGCTTTTGGAGCGTCGGGAGCATGAGACGATTTCAGAGTATCGACGGATCCTTCCAACCCTTCCCCAAGAAGCGCAGGCAGAGCTGCTTTCTCTCATAGAGGAGGAAGAGAAGCATGAAGGAGAGCTGCTATCGGCGGTGGCGACAGAAGAGCCCCGACTCCGCTACATAGGATTTATCGTACTGGGTCTTTCGGACGCGATCATCGAAGTGACAGGAGTTCATGCGGGTTTCCTGGGTGTTTCTCACAATCCCCTTGCTGCGGGGATTGCGGGATTAATAGTGGGCTTTTCTGCTTCGATATCGATGGCTTCCGCCGCTTACTTACAAGCTAAGCAGAATCCCACTGTATCTGCCACTCGCTCTGCTATGTATACAGGTATTTCCTATGTGTTTGCGGTTGTGATTTTGGCGCTTCCTTATTTCCTTTTTTCCCATATGGGAGCTGCCTTTTGGAGTTCGGCGATATTGGCCGTTTTTCTGGTTCTGGGGTTTGTTTATTACAGTTCCGTCATAGCTGAACGGCATTTCCGAAGGGAAGCATTAGAAAGCCTCGGTGTTTTGGGGATAACAGCCCTCTTATCGTACGGATTTGGGGAGCTGATACGATATTTTTTCCCTCATATTTATCTGTGAGATAGGCTATCTTCCCTGGGCATGCTGGTAGGAGAGGAGGTGGACTTCTCTAAGGGCTTTGGTTTGTCAATATAGGAAAGTTTTTTTGGCACCTTAGAACAAAAGATGGCTGTTACCTTTGCGCGGTATGCGGTATTGGCTGCTTTCTGTGTGGGCTATGCCTCTATTATGGGCTCAGCAGTATTATCCATTCGCGTTAGGACACTCTGGCGGCGTCTTAGGAGCGCAGATAAATCCTGCTCTGGTTGCAGACAGTAGGTATAGATTTGACCTCCTTTTTGGGGGTATTAGTCTAAATCTAACCAACAACTATGTAGGAGCTCGTAGGGAGCTCCTCACAGATTTTTTCAGTGGGAGGCTCAATGATACAGCTGACTTCAGGAGAGTATACTTGGAAGATGACTTTCAAAATACGACCCCCAAACAGGTACGTTTGGAGCAGCAAGTGTTATTGCCGAGCTTCCTTCTGAGTCTGGGCCGACGTTCTGCTATTGCTTTTAACTTTCGCATGCGCAATCGATTGAGCCTGAACAATGTTGATCACCGATTGGCTAAGTTGGCGTACGAAGAGCTGGAATATCCGCCTTTTTGGGATACGTGGATCGAAGGGAAGGACTTGAGCTTCCAATACACCACGTATTATGAGGTTGCTCTTACCTATGCCCGAGTTCTCCTAAACCAAGGGAGCCATCTCTTGAAGGCAGGTGTCACCCTAAAATACCTCCATGGGGTGTATGGGGCTTATTTTTATGTGGATAGGGTTCGCTTTCGGTATCAGTTTTACAACGACGACTCTCTCGCTATCGAACCTGGTTCTCGTTTTTACTGGGGGCATGCTGCGAATGTAGATTACAACCTATATGAGAAGATATTGGATAGACCTTTTGATCATCAAACCCGTTTTTCTCTTGGGGGAGATATAGGGGTAGTGTATGAGTTTCGGCCTCGGTATGGAAGGTATGTGTATGACATGGATGGCCAAGTGGGTATAGAACGTAGAGATCGGGATAGGTATACCTTGCGGGTAGGTGCTGCCCTCCAAGATATCCGTTCTCGGATGCGGTTTGCAAAGGGGCCCCTCAGCAATCAGATAGAAATTACTCCTAATAACTTAGCCTTAGCGGTTCACGAGTGGAATTTGCGACCCGTAAGATTTAGTTCTATCTATGATTTCAACGATACGCTCAGAAATCGTTTTGGTATAGCGGATTCTAGTACCTCTTTTCTCATACGTATGCCAGTTTCTCTGAATCTACAGATGGATTGGCACATAGGAGGTCCTTTTTACTTGGGGGGCATGGCCTATTTCCCTTTTGGGAAAAAGGTGGATGTATTGCGAACACCTCAGACTTATACTGTATATCCTCGTATTGAGACGCCTTATGTGACCATAGGTGTTCCTTTTACCGTAAATGATCTGGGAGAACGGCTCTGGGGGGCTGCTCTAAAGCTGGGACCTATCGTTGTAGGCACGAATAGCTTGGGGTGGCTCCTTGGCCAGCGGGTGACCCGAACAGTGGATTTCTATGTGCTTTTTAAGTCGGGTATTCCGTATAGGAAGCCGAGGGACAAAGACAAAGATGGAGTATCTGACAAAAGGGACTACTGTCCGACGACGCCTGGCCAATGGGCTTTTCAAGGGTGTCCTGATAGCGATGGAGATCACATCCCCGATAAAGATGATTTGTGTCCCTTGGATCCGGGGGTCCCAAAGTTTCAAGGTTGTCCCGATACAGATGGAGACGATATCCCGGATAAAGAGGATTCTTGTCCTACGGAGGCGGGTCTGGCTAAGTTTAAGGGGTGTCCCGATCGAGACGGAGATGACATTCCTGACAAGGAAGACGCCTGTCCGAATGAAGCGGGTTTGGCTAAGTTTAAGGGGTGTCCCGATCGGGACGGAGATGATATTCCTGATAAGGAGGATGCCTGTCCGGATGAAAGGGGATTAGCTCGGTTCCAAGGCTGTCCTGATTCGGATAATGACGGTGTGCCAGACAGAGAGGACCAGTGTCCGCAACTCGCAGGTCTTATTGCTTACAAGGGATGTCCAGACAGCGATGGAGATGGCCTGCCTGACCCTGAAGATGCTTGCCCGCAGCAGGCCGGCCCTGTCTCTTTCAAGGGGTGTCCCGACTCTGATGGGGATGGGCTACCCGACCAGGAAGACAAGTGTCCAGATCGCCCTGGTCCGAAAGAAAATAAAGGATGCCCACTTGCCGACCAGGATGGAGATGGAGTGCTTGACAAGGAAGATGACTGTCCTTTCACGCCTGGACCGAAAACCAACCGAGGCTGCCCCGAAATCCCTCGAGAGCAAAAGCGCATTTTGGACTTAGCTTTCCGAAATCTGGAGTTTGAGACGGGGAAGGCTATTATTCGTGAGCGTTCCTTGCCTTACTTAGATACTCTTGCACAGCTTCTTGTAGATAACCCCACTTATAAGCTAAAGATCTCGGGCCATACCGACAATCAAGGTAAGTTAGAAGCAAATATGCGTCTGTCGAAAGCTCGAGCGGAGGCTGTTCGAAACTATTTGGTATCACAAGGGGTCTCTGCAGATAGGTTTATCGTTGAATACTTTGGTCCTCTTCGTCCTGTGGCTTCTAATGCGACGCCAGAGGGAAGGGCTCGCAATCGGCGCGTGGAGATGAAGGTCGTATTCGAGTAATGTCCCTTTTCTATCTCCCTGAGGTCGTATCTTCTTTGGGGGGATTGTAGCGGGTACTTCGCTTCAATGTAGTGTGGATGAGGGAAAGGGTGTATCTTTTCTCTGCGTGGGCAGCCGCCGAAGGCGGCTGCCCACGCTCCTGGAGTAAAAAAAACCGTCTCAGCTTTCCTAAAATCGAAGAGGCTTCCCAGGAAGCATCCAGCGAAGGGTAGTGATACCGCCTCTTACGCCGTCTCGGACAAACCCTTCTACTTCTATGTAGAAAGGCAGGCAGCCGGGCTGGTATACCAAACGACCATGCCAGATTCTATACCCTTTTCTCTCGCCCTGTAAAACCCGATTTCCAAAATCTTGTTTGTGAGAAATATCGCTCTGGAATATATCACTTCCCCAGTTTTCTCCGGGTTGGTTGAGGCCTTGCTGTAGGATGCTAATCCGGCTCTCGGCGGTAAGACCCGGCAAGGGCTGATAGCGAATCAGTGCAGTGTATTCCCGAAGGTTGGCTCCGTAAGGATGCGCCAAAAACTGACCGTGGTGGGTCCAGGCCGCACTTATGCTGCTATGGCTGTAAGTGTAGGGTTGTACCTGGTTAAGCTCTATCTGGATATCCAGTGTGCGGAGACCGAGATCAAATGCTTTTAGACCCAGTTGGAAGGCATACTTGTTACCCCACCAGCCCTTTCCTTCTCGGCGCTTGCTAAAGTTATAATCATCTATGGCGATCTGTCCGTATAGCTGCAACCGGTGGAAGAGATTTGCTCTACCGAAGAGCCCTAGAAAGGCGTTATCGGGGCTGCCAATGGCTTGCTCGACCGTTCGATAGAAGATAACGGGAATGAAATAGGTCAGCTCCACCCCTCGCCGACCCAGTGGCGTCCAGGGATTGTACATCACACCCTCAAAAAGCCCTATGCTCATACCCCGAGAGGGTCTCCACAGAAGTTGATGAAGGACGAGATACTTTCGGGGTTGGTCCCCCCATGCATCGGGTTTGTTGGGGAGGTAATCGATGAGTTGTGCGAAAAAGTTATGATACTCCCACTTTTGAATACGTGTTCGAATATGGAGATAAAGGTATTCTGGGGAGTAGTCCGAGAGAAATAGACTTTGAAAACCGGGGCCCCAAAATGCCTTGTCTCTTCCAAACTTGAAGCGGATTGCGGGTAGGGGAGAGAAAGTGATGTATCCTCGAGTGTTGGCATAGTCAAAGCCTTCATTGCGAAAAGGTTTTACAAACGTTTCTCCCCATAGGGTTTGGTATTCGGTATATCTATCTCTGATGAAGAAAGGGAGCCGTGCCTGTGTTTCCAAAAAATCTGCATAAATGCCGACCTTTTTTCCTAATCGAGCCCTTAGGTAAGCTCCTCGGGTGTTTTGGTATAGGAGGCCGCTGGAATCTCGCCCTATGCTGAAATGCAGCAAAGGGCCGATGTAGAGCTGACCCCAAGGTGATCGGGTGACAAAAGCGTCTCTATTTTCAGGGAAAAGCCAGAGGAACCCAGAAGGACGAGGTCGGGCAGGAAGTGAATCGCTGAGCTGAAAGAAGGCTCTGTCATAGCGAGCTTGGTCTAAATAGGGCAAGTACCTGGAGTCTGTCTTTTGAATAAGCAGGAAAGCTTCTTCCCGTCCCCATGGGCGGGTTTCAATAGGTACAACTGTATCGACCCAGCCTCGTACATCCCAACGTTCCAGGTAGGTGTATATCTCACTCCCCCCTCCCAGGTCGCTGTCTTGTGCATACAGGATAGAAAAGCATAGCCTATACAGCCACTTTCTCACAGCTACGAATGTCGTTCATTTGACCGAAAGGGTGTATTTTTCCTCAGATTTGGGATAAAATGTTTTTCGAGAAGAGATGGCGCAGCGGATTCGGACTTATTATGATGTATTAGGTTTGCCTTTTGGGGCATCGGAGGCGGCGATCAAATCGCGATACCGAGAGCTGGCTAAAATGTATCACCCTGATCTTAATCCGTCTCCCGAAGCGGCTCGGAAAATGCAGGAGTTGAACGAGGCCTATCGAGTCCTGATAGATCCTCGGCTGCGATTGGCCTATCATCTGCGACTGATGGCTTATGCAGGGCGGAGGAAGGCCCGTTCGGTTTCTGTGCCTCCTTTTCGGCCACCAGCCGAAAGAGGCTCGCGTCCTCTCCCTGCCTATTTAGCGTGGGCGTTAGCCGGTCTTTTGGGGGTAGTAGTCTTATCCGCCTTTGTGTACCACTGGATAAATCCTTTTCATGTCCACCGGGCCGATTTGAGTGCTCATGCTTTTACCACTTGGCCACCGTACCTACGGTTGCCCTCTACGGTCCAGAATGTAGATCTATCCTACAATTCTTTTTCGGAGGTGCCAGAACCGCTACAGGATTTGGCTGATTTGCGGGTGCTCAACTTGTCATACAACCGACTGCAGTTTTTTCCTTCTACTTTTTCTTCCTGGAGTCGATTAGAGGAGTTGTACTTAGCTGGAAATCAGATCCAGGTTTTGCCATGGGGATGGGCAGAACTCTCCCACCTTCGAATCCTGGATTTGAGGGCCAATCGCCTTCATTCCTTGCCTCCAGAGATATATCTCCATCCCACATTAAGCTACTTAGATGTGAGGGAAAATCCTCTTTCGCCCCTAACCCGGTCTCAGTTGGCTACATGGGCTGCTTCCGACCCTCAGAGAAGAGTGTTCTGGTAAAGCTGTTCTGAAGAGGGGAGGCTAATCGGGGACGGGGTCGTAGCCGGATCCCCCCCATGGATGGCATCGGCTGAGCCTTCTGAGAGTGAGCCAGAGTCCTTTCCAGAGGCCGTGCTTGCGGAGAGCCTGTATGCCGTATTCTGAACAGGTAGGAGTATACCTACAAGTGGGGGGAAAAAAAGGAGAAATACCTGCCTGGTACATTCGCAGAAGGAAAATCAAGAGCCGACGCATTCTCTGGAGAAACGTTCGAAGAGTCGAACCATGCGAGGCCTGAGAGTATGAAGCGTAGGGAGTTCTGGGCTGTTCCACTGCCATACAAGCCAAGCTTCCCCCGCAGGCAGCAGGGCCCTGAGGGAGGGTTTTTCAAGGCGGAAGGCCTCTCGCATAAGACGTTTCATGCGGTTGCGTCGAGTAGCCTTCCTCATGGATTTTTTAGGAACGGAAAAAGCCGCTTTCAGAGGGATGCTATCTAACGATAGGGCAAAATAGACCGCGTAGAGACGTAGCTCTCCTTCGACTAAAGACCGAGAAAAGCGCCTAATCAGGGAGAAGCACTTTTTCCCTCGGAGTCGTTCGGCTTTGGAAAGGCTATGTGGGCTATTAATAGGGCTTGCCTGCTAAGGTATCGCTCACAGTTAGGTGGTGGCGTCCCTTGGCTCGGCGTCGGGCGAGTATGGCCCTTCCCCAGCGGGTACGCATACGAGCCCGGAAACCATGGGTACGCAATCGCTTCGTGCGACTGGGTTGATAGGTTCGCTTCGGCATGGGGCAAAGGTAGTTTTTTTCTCGTCCAGGATGATTCTACTCCCTGTATTGTACTTTTGTCCGATGCCCAAACGCATTCTTGTGACAGGAGCAGCGGGTTTCATAGGCTCTCATCTGTGTGATCGATTCTGGGAGGAAGGCTTTGATGTGATAGGAGTAGACAATCTTTCCACGGGTCATCTTGAAAATATAGCTCATTTATTTGGCCGTCCTCGGTTCACCTTTATGCAATATGATGTGACAAACTTTGTTCATGTCCCAGGAGATTTGGACTATATTCTTCATTTTGCTTCTCCAGCGAGTCCAGCTGATTATCTGCGCATGCCGATCCAGACCCTCAAGGTGGGCGCTTTAGGGACCCATAAATGCTTAGGGTTGGCTCGAGCGAAAAAAGCTACTATTCTGCTGGCTTCCACATCAGAAGTGTATGGAGACCCTTTGGAACATCCTCAGAAGGAGAGCTATTGGGGAAATGTGAACCCTATCGGTGTCCGCGGTGTTTATGATGAGGCTAAGCGCTTCATGGAAGCGATGGCCATGGCCTATCATCGTACGCACGGTCTTTCCATCCGCATCGTTCGCATATTCAATACGTATGGCCCTCGTATGCGCTTAGACGATGGCAGAGTGCTCCCCAACTTCATCGGTCAGGCTTTACGGAATGAACCCCTTACAGTATATGGGGATGGGAGCCAGACCAGAAGCTTTTGTTACGTAGACGATCTGGTTGAAGGTATCTTTAGGCTGCTTTTATTTACCACCTATAGCTCCCCAGTAAATCTCGGAAATCCAGAAGAAGTAACTATCCTGGAGTTTGCTCGGGAGATACTGGCTAAGCTGCCCGAGTCCAGAAGTACGATTGAGTTTCGTCCTCTGCCGGAGGACGACCCTAAGGTACGCAAGCCTGACATTACGCTGGCACGGGATCTTCTGGGATGGGAGCCTCGCGTTCCTCGTTCAGAGGGCCTGGAGCGGAGTATTGCCTATTTTCGGCAAAAGGTCACCCCCGTATGAGCTCGTATAGGTGGGAGCCCTTATCGCTTGATGGGGCTATTTTGTTACATTCGCCTAAATATACAGACGATAGGGGATTTTTTTTAGAACTTTTCCGAGCATATTTGTGTGAAGCAATAGGATTTCCACCTTTTGTTCAGGACAATCTGTCTTTTTCTCGACAAGGTGTGCTAAGGGGACTTCATTTTCAGCGTCCTCCTCATGCGCAGGCGAAGCTCGTGACCGTTCTCTCTGGACATGTGCAGGATGTTTTGGTCGACCTTCGTCCAGGTTCTCCCACTTACAAGCAGTGGATAGCTGTAGATTTGAAGGTACAGGAAAGAGAGCTTACGTGGGTGTACGTGCCTGTGGGTTTCGCTCATGGCTTTTTGGTTCTTTCTGAGGAAGCGATCGTGTTATATCGTTGCTCAGCTTATTATCATCCCGATGCGGATGGGGGGATACGGTGGGATGATCCGGGGATAGGGGTGCAGTGGAGACTCTCTTCTGGACAGCTACCGTTACTTTCCTCGAAGGATGCGCGACTTCCTTATTTTGACGAAGCGAGTAATCCATTTTTCTCTTTATGAAAGGCATTCTCCTTGCAGGGGGGGCGGGTACCCGACTTTACCCGATGACGCAGGTGGTGACGAAGCAGCTGCTTCCTGTGTATGACAAGCCGATGGTCTATTATCCCCTCAGCACGCTGCTTTTGGCGGGGGTTCGTGAGATTCTCCTCATTAGTACACCACAAGATATCCCGCACTTCCAACGTCTCCTGGGAGATGGGTCTCGGCTCGGTATACGTCTCCAGTATCAGGTCCAAGAACGGCCAGAGGGTATAGCTCAAGCGCTTCTCTTGGCGGAAGAGTTTTTACGAGGAGATAGCTCTGTACTTATTCTGGGGGATAATCTTTTCTACGGCAGTGGGATGCAGGCTTTCCTGGAAAGTTGCTTTGTTGAAGAGGGAGCTTTGATTTTCGCTTATCCGGTACATGATCCGCAGCGATATGGGGTGGTAGAGTTCGATCGGACGGGGAAAGTGATCAGTCTGGAGGAGAAACCCGCTCAGCCGAAATCCACCTATGCCGTGCCGGGCTTATACTTTTATGATGGAGATGCCCCAGCATTAGCTCGCACCCTGCGTCCTTCTGCTCGGGGCGAGCTCGAGATAACCGATTTGAATCGCCTATATTTAGAGAAGGGCAAGCTTCGGGTTCGGATTATGCCTCGTGGCTTTGCTTGGCTGGATACAGGTACGCCTCGGAGCCTCTTAGAAGCGAGTCTATTCGTACAGGTGATAGAAGAGCGGCAAGGACTCAAAATCGGATGTATAGAAGAAGTAGCTTTTCGGAAGGGCTTCATCTCACTCGAGCAACTGGAAGATTTGGCCCGTTCGTTGGAGAAAGTGCCATACGGCCAGTATCTACTTCGGGTTGTGCGTGAAGCTTCTGCTTAGCACTTTTACAGGAGCGATTCTCCTGGCGCAACCGTTGTTTCTGCCCGATTCTGTCCCTTTAGGAAAAAGCTTTTGGACGGGAAAGGTCTCCGCCACCGATATACCTGTCGGTCCTGAATGCTTGGCCCGTCTTATTTCGGGGGATACCCAGTGGGTGCGTTTGCGTTTCTGGGAGGGGCCAGGCGAAGTTCAGTGGAAGTGGGGTCAGGACACGCTGCATACGACTGTTTTCGTGGGGGCTCTACCGCCTGATTCTCTCATGCCTCTGGGGGACTTTGCCGTACCTCTTTTCTCGGACGAAGAGCTCCCCGATAGCCCTTCTCTGTGGTGGATATGGGCATTATTTGTATTGCTACTGGTACTACTCACTTTGGGTACCTTCTTTCGGCATAAGCTCAGAAAGGGATGGGAGAGGCTGTATCTTCCGTTGCGCTGGTATTATTTCCTATGGCGATGGCGGCCTCACGGGAAAGGTAGCTTTTTAGCCTTTTCTCAAGCTTGTAAGGATTTGCTTCGCCCCCATGCAGACTTTCATCCGGGTAGTCTTACGCTCCCTGAAGTCGAGGCACTAAAGACCTTTCCTCCCCTTCGAGAGGCCTTACATCTCTTATTAGCAACCGAAAGCCAGCTATTGTTTCTGAAGGGGTCTGTACCTCCTTCTCAGGTAGTATCTACATGGAGGGAGGTATGGATTCGATTGAGGGCGCTTGCGCCCATCCTTTGGCGGAGGAGCCTTCTTCTCGAACAGGTATGAGCCTGGCTTGGTCTGCTCCAGAATGGCTATTGCTCCTTCCTGTATGGGGAGTGGGGGGGTGGTTGGTTACCCGTCTTCGGCTTCGCACGAGTTATCTGGGGAAAGGAGAGCGGGCAGGATGGCTGAAGGCTTACTTCTCCAGCCTATCTGTAGTGGGCATGCTTTGCTTTGCGACGGTAGCTTTAGCTCGCCCTGTACTAAGCTTCTCCAGGTCTTGCTATACGCTGACCCCTCTCTGGGTTTTGTGGGATGTTTCTCGCAGCATGAAAAATAGAGATATCCTACCTGATAGGCAGACTTATGCTCTCGAGCGCTTTTTAGCATGGGTGGATTCTGTAGAGGAAAGAAAAGTGCGCACCCGCTTGGGGATCATCGTTTTTGCGCAAACCGCTTATCCTTTCCTGCCACTGACGGATGACTATGAAGCTTTCCGTTTTGCTCTCAGGCAAGCGAGTCGCCTCGACATTGGGGAAGGAACTGACTTAGCAGCGGCCTTGCGCGTAGCTTCTGCTCTCGCCGAGGCAGGACAATCCTGCCTCGTCGTAAGTGACGGAGCTCACAACGTTCCAGGAACTCCTTCTTTGGAAGCGTTAGCGCAAGCAGCTGGTCAGAGGGGACTGAAGATTCACGCCTTTCTAGTGGGGAGAAGCCAGGAGCAACTTTTTCCTACTGCCCTGCAGCGGATTACCCAGCTCTCTCAGGGCCAGTACTACGAAAACCAACTTCCGCTTTTTCCTTTTTTACAGATAACCCCCTCTTGCGAACAACACTACCCTCTGGAAGGACTTTTGCTTCTTTTCGCTGCCATTCTTGGACTACTGGCTCTTACTACTATGGCTGTGTGGGGTTGGTTTAATGTGATGGCACCCTGAGGTGTGAAATAGAAACGAAAGCCAGTTCCTTTTCAGGTATCCTGTGGAGGTCGTAAAACGCTCTAACTTTTCTGAGAGGTGAGATCTACATCACTTCCTTTCCTAAGATAAAATAAGGGGGAGAGAGAATCCACTCAAGTGGATTCAAGAACGAAATCGACAGCTATTTCACATCCTGCCGCCTCAAACATCGCCATCGCACTGCAGTACTTCGTTCGAGAGAGCTCAATCGCTCTCTCTACATCAGTAGTAGTAGCATCGGGGCTGCGAACGAAAAGATGTATCTCAACTCGAGTAAATACTCTGGGAAAATCGTCTCGACGCGTGGCTTTCGCTCGCAGGGAAAAGCCCAATAACTGCCTGCGCTTCTTGCGCAGGATGCTCACTACATCGGCCGAGAAGCAAGCTAACATAGCACTCAGAAGCCCCTCCATCGGACGAATCGCTCTGTCTGTACCTCCGACCTCGATGGGGGAGTCGTAGGTAGCGGTATGACCACTCTCTGCTGACACAGTGAAATGCAATCCTTCTCCTTCCCATCGAAGGGTGGCTTCCACGTGGGCCCGGAGGGATTTGAACCCCCGACCAACGGATTATGAGTCCGCTGCTCTAACCGCTGAGCTACAGGCCCGCAGCCGCTGCGAAGGTAAGCAAATTTGGTCCGTAAAGAGACCTACCCTTGCCTTCTTATGAATATGCCCTTTTCTTGGGGCAAGCTTGACTTCTGCAGTTCCTGTAAGATAAGAAAACGTTGGTTTGAGCCTTTTACCGTCTGCAGAAGCTTCGGCTTCCTTGCTTCAGCCTCTCATAGATCCTACTTTTCACCGTGCCGAAGGTGGGACTCGAACCCACACGGGAAACCCCACACGCCCCTGAAACGTGCGCGTCTACCAGTTCCGCCACTTCGGCTTGGGGGGCAAAGATACGACCTAACTCTGGATAGAAGGATTTAGCGCACGGAGGAGTCTGAGAAAGCTCCCTCTCTCAAAAAGTGCATGAGAAAGGTGGCTACTTCTTGTTTATAGAGTTCATCTGGCGCTTCTTCTTCTTCTATCCAGTGTGAACGAATATGCATGAGATGAGCCCGAAAAGGATGTACGGTCATGCCGCAATAGTTCAAGATACCAGAAAGGTGTTCCAAGCCTCGTAGGTTACCGAAGCGGCCATCCGAAACGCCAACGAGCCCTCCTCTCCGTCCCCTCAGGACCTCGCGAGGAAGTGCATCGATAAAAACTTTTACCACACCTGGGAAACTGCCGTTGTACTCAGGTACTACCCATATCCATTGAGAAGAAGAATGGAGATCTTCGATGAGACTTTGGAAAGTCTCCGAGCGAGCTCCGAAGAGATCGGAAAAAAGAAAGTCTCTGGGCAAGGTCTGAAAGTCCACAAAGGTGTAACCTATCCCTTGCTGTGTTATCTGACGAGCTATGTACAAAGCCACCCGGCGCGTGAAACTTTCTCTTCGGTGTGTGGCGGAAAGTATGGCGATTCCCATTTTGAAGAGAAACAAAATCCTTTGACCGATTCGGATAGCCTAACTTTGCGCCGTGCGTACTGGTATCATTGCCGGCGTCTTGCTTGTGCTGGTGTCGGTGGTAGCGGGCATCCTCTATTGGAGGCTTCGCAAAGCAGAAAAAGAAAACGTACAGCTCACAGAGGAGAAAGTCCAGTTAGAAGAGGAAATCCGAGAGCTGGATCAACGAGTGACTGCCATGCAGCAGGAGCTGGAGCGAAAAGATGTAGAGATTTCTGAAAAGACGCGTCGAATCGAAGAGTTGGCGAAAGAGTTAGAAAATGCCCGAGCCCGTATCCGTAAGTACGAAGAACAGGGGCGAATATCCGCTCGTCAAGCTGAAGAAATGCGCTACAAGACGGAGCAAATGGCATATTACATCCAAAAGTACCAGGAGCGGATCCGTCAGTTAGAAGAAGAAAATCAACAGTTGCGGGCCCGTACGGCTGAGTTGGAGGAAAAGGTTCAGCAGAAAGAAACCGAAACTCGACAGGTACAAGCGGAGAAAGAGCGACTCGAAGTAAAAGTACGAGCCGCTTCCTATCTCAAGGCGATTCAGATGCGTTTCGCAGCAGTACGAGAAAATGGTAAAGAGGAGTGGGATGTAGAGTTTCGCGCTCGACGTATCCAACGGCTCAAGATATGCTTTACAGTGTTGGAGAATGAAGTCGCTGAGCCAGGAGAAAGGGTCGCCTATGTGGTTATTGCTGACCCTACTGGTAAACCGGTGACCAACTTTGCCTCTTCCAGTGGGTATTTTACCCTCATGGATACAGAGCAGCCCTTTTCTACTAAGGCTACCTTTCAATACAACCGTAGCCGGCAAGAGGTCTGTGCCCTGTACGATCGACCAGCGGAACAAGAGCTTCAGAGAGGTACTTATACCGTTTCTGTCTTTTGTGAAGGGATAGAAATCGGACGGGCGCAATTTCAGGTAAAATGACGGAAGGCGGCCTACTGCCGGCCGCTTTGCTGGGTCCCTTATCTGAGGCCTGCGCAAGGGGATATACGATCGTAGTGGCGGATCCCTTTTTCGCAGAAGCCCTCAAAGCAGAAATGGGCTATGCGCAGGTTCAAGATCTCTTTAGCTGGGCATCGGCTACCTTGGGAGTATCGAAACCGGATCCCGTGGATCTCCTCTTAGCCTGCCGCGAAGCACTTACCGTTATCCAGTCTTACAAAGGGGATAGCCTGGCCGGAGAATGGGAGCTGGCCCAGCGTCTCGGAAGAGACTGGCAGGAGGTGCTGCTTCATACTCCTTCCCTCCGAGAAGCCTCGGCTTATTGGGATGAGTTAGCTTCCCACCGTCAGATACAGGGGCTCTTTTCTCTTTACCAGGATGCTTCCTTGGATTGGTTGGGAGTGCTTCCCCTTCCTCAGCGTAAAAGCGACGCTATGCGTGTCTTTTGGAGCTGCCTTCGAGAGTTCTTAGATGCCTATCAACGGGCCCTCCGAGAGAAAAGAAAAGTTTTGTTTTCTGAAGAAGCGATACATCGGCTTTTAGAAAATCCAAACTGGGACCGAGTCCTCTTTCTCCATCTCTATAGTCCGTATCCTCTGATAAATAAGCTGCTCTCGATTGCATATGAAAAGGGGGTTGAGATATGGGGATGGGATGTGAAAACCCTAAGAGAGCACCTTCCGGAAGTGTGGGATCCGCTTCCTCCTCTTACAGGGGCTGCATCCTGGCCGGATCGAGTTCGTCCCGTCTCTATCTCGGAGCTTCCGTCGCTGGTGGAAGTAGTAGAAGCCGCCGCTCAGGCTGTAGCCTCCTATGTAAGGGCACAGCCTACGGCGCGGGTCGCAGTCTGGTGTGAAGAGGAAATAGCCTTCCTGTTTCGCCACCTATTCGAACGGGAGGGTATGGGTGCTTTCCTCTCTCCATCGGTTTTGCCTCTTTGGGCAGGTACCCAGGTAGGAAAAGTTTTAGCCGAACACATGGGTTCAGGCCTTCGGGGTGAGCTGTCTGCCTGGCCTTCTGTGGAATGCGCAGACAGCCCCCAAGAAAAGTGGGTACAGCGGGTCTATGAGTGGGTCTGCGAAAAGGCTCACCCAGGAGAGCCTGCTTCTTGGCAGTTTTTGTTGGCTTTTCTTCAAACCCACACGCCTATCTTGTCTCCCTTCTCACCCGACACTCGGGTTTACGTCGGCCGTCTTACCCAGTTGGCTGGAGGAGCCTATGACGCGGTGTTTATCATACAGCCCTCTGAGGAACCGTTGGGGCGGTGGAGCCGCCCTAGTTTTTGGCTCTTTTCCCTCCGAAATCGCTTTTTTCCCCGGGAACGTCATCACCAGCTGAGCTGGCGTCTACAGAGCCTTCTCCTGTGGGGAAGTCGAGAGGTGCATATTTGGCGGCAAGCAGGGGAGGAGTTCCGCTCTCCTCTAGAAGATTTTTTGAGACACACGAAGCTTTTTGAGCTTGATCG
>JANZYW010000047.1 GCA_026413325.1 Bacteroidia bacterium
AGACTGGCTGGTCCGATCGGCAGACCCCAGGGGGGTGGTACTGGGTTATGACCATCGATTTGGTCGAGGGAGGGAGGGTTCCGCCCAATTGCTTCGAGAAAAAGGGCTTTCTGTCCGAGAAGTACCTCCAGTGGTGTGGGGAGGAAAACCTGTCAGCAGCTCTCGGATACGAGAGGCTCTTCTGAGAGGCAATGTTGCGGAGGCGCACCATCTCTTGGGGTATCCCTATTCGATAGGAGGGAACGTACGAGAAGGGCGTAAAGAAGCTCGCCTGCTGGGCACTCCCACTGCGAATATTTCATGGCCTGAGGGAAAGGTTCGCCCCCCTGCAGGTATCTATACGGGGTGGGCTCACATAACTCCACGCTTTCCTGGTCCTGTTCGGGAGGGGCTTCCCGCCCTCTTGTACTTACCCCCTCAGGGGGAGTTGGAAGTGCATCTTCTCACTGAAAATCGGAACTTGTATGGTCTCTCCTTGCGGGTGGGTTTTCTTGAGTATCTGCGTCCTCATGCCACCTTTGAAAGTCAAGCATCCCTTGAGAAACAGATACAAGAAGATGTGGCTGCCGCCCGGCGGTACTTCGGTTTGTAGACGGGAGGGAACGTGCTTCCCCTCGAAGGGGATTGAGGGATACTCTGCTGGATGCTGACAGGGGGCACCAGCGCTACCCTTCCACGAAAAACAAGCTACATTCCTCGTGTCCGACATCAGTACTTCCAGAGCATCTTCAAACTTGCCAGGAGGAAAATAGCCGCCGTCTCGGCTCGTAGTCTAAGGGTACCGAGAGAGACACCTCTGCATCCTACCTCTCGTAGGAGCTTCAGCTCCTGTGGGGTGAAATCTCCCTCGGGTCCTACTACCCAGAGGAGAGAGGTAGGATGGGTAGGTAACGCAGCATGAAGCGGTGTGGAGGATCCGATCTCGCCCATGAGTTTCACGGAGTATGACTCCCAGGGTATTTCCTCCCAGCCCTTGAGCAGGTGTAAGTGGGGCAAAACGCTTCGTAGGTTTTGCTTGAGAGCTGCAAGAGCCACTCGCTGGAGACGGAGTATATTTATAGATGAGCGAACACTTCGCTGCATAGGAAGGAAATACAGGTGCGTAGCTCCCAGTTCTACTGATTTTTCGACGAGCCATTCTATGCGACTAAGCTGTTTAAGGGGAGAAACAACTAATCCGATGGAGACAGAAGGCTCTCCTGGCCGCTCCAATAGATCCAGCACAGAGATGGTCGCCTGAGAGGGAGAAATACTTTCGATGCAGCCTTTGGCGACATAGCCCTGCCCATCTGTAAGCCATATGAGGTCTCCTACCTTATGACGAAGGGTGTGAATAGCGTGGTGAAACTCCTCTCCAGTTAGGTAGATAAGATTCCTCTCTCGCAGGGAAGCCACGTATACTGCGCTCATCCCCCCGCAAGTTATTGTTACTTTTGTCGTATGGCATATCGGATGGATGTTTCGCCGGAGCAAGTGGATAGTGTGCTCCAGCGCCGAATCCTTCGCGATGGATTAGATCTCGTGATGGACCTCGAGAAGAGTCATGGCGTGTGGATATATGATAGCAAACATGGACGGGAGATCCTCGATTTTTTTGGTTGCTATGCAACGATCCCTTTGGGATATAATCATCCCAAAATGACAGCTGATGCTGAGTTTTTGCAGCACCTGCTTAGAGCCGCAGTCGTGAATCCCACCAACGCTGATATTTATACCCAAGAGTATGCGCATTTTATGCAAACTTTTGAACGAGTAGCTATCCCTCCCTATCTCAAATATGCCTTTTTTATAGCGGGTGGCGCTTTAGCTGTCGAGAATGCTATAAAGGTTGCTATGGACTGGAAAGTCCAGAAAAACTTCTCGAAGGGGTACCGGCGGGAGGTCGGTACGAAGGTGATCCATTTTCAAGAAGCTTTTCATGGTCGTTCGGGCTATACGATGAGTTTGACCAATACAGACCCCGCTAAGGTTCGGTACTTTGCAAAGTTTTCTGACTGGCCCCGGATTATAAATCCCAAGCTGCGTTTTCCCCTTACAGAGGAAAATCTTGCTTATACCCTCCAACAGGAGGAGCTTGCTATTCGGCAGATAAAACAGGCATTCTTCGAGCACAAAGACGACATTTGCGCAATCATTATCGAACCCATCCAGTCAGAAGGGGGAGATAATCATTTCCGACCCCAGTTTATGGAGTCTTTGAGAAGGTTAGCCGATGAGAACGATGTAATGCTCATCTATGATGAGGTACAGACTGGAGTGGGTGCAACGGGACGTTTCTGGGCCCATGAGCACTTTGGTCCGAATGCCCTTCCCGATATCATCTCTTTCGGGAAGAAGATGCAGATATGCGGTATCCTGGTGGGTTCTAAGGTAGATGAGGTGCCAACCAACGTTTTTCGGGTCCCTTCCCGCATCAACTCTACCTGGGGGGGGAATCTGGTCGATATGGTTCGCTCCGACAAGATTTTGGAGATAATCGACGAGGACCGGGTGGTCGCACATGCCGCAGACATGGGGTCCTATCTCCTACGCAAGGTAGAGGAGCTGGCGCATCATTACCCGGAGTTTGTGACTGCCGTGCGAGGGAAAGGATTACTGGTCGCTTTCGATCTACCTACCCCGGAGCTTCGAGATCGTTTGGTCAAAGATGCATTAGAGAAGGAGAATCTCCTTCTCCTGAAGGCGGGACCCCATTCAATTCGCTCTCGGTCGGCCTTGACGATCACGGCAGACGAGATAGACGAAGGAATAGAACGTATGTCTCGTGTACTTGCTTCTTATCGAGTGGGTAAAATAGTGACGCTCTCGTGACTGTCCTGCGAGTGGCCCTTCAGCGGAAGGGAAGGCTCGCCGAAGACTCCTTTCGACTGCTTGCAGAGGCGGGGATAGGTATACCGGGAATAGGGGAGCGACTTCGGGTTCCGGCCGTCGGCTATCCTTTAGAAGCGTACCTCTTACGGGATGACGATATACCGCTCTACGTAGCAAATGGAGTGGCAGACATCGGTATCGTTGGAGAGAATGTGGTGCAGGAAGCAGCCTTCCCCTTGGAGGTCGTCCGACGATTGGGCTTTGGGCGTTGTCGGCTTTCTCTCGCTGTGCCAAAGGATAGTCCGATCCATAGCGTTTCTGAAGTGGCGGGAAAGCGCATCGCTACAGGGTATCCAAACCTCACCCGGCGATTTCTCGAGCAGCTGCATCTCCAGGCCACGATCCAACCCTTACATGGTTCCACGGAAATCGCTCCCAGCTTGGGACTTGCCGATGCGATCGTGGATATTGTCGCTACGGGTAGTACCCTCCTGCTGCATGGCTTGCGAGAGGTCTATGCCTTTTTACATAGTGAGGCTGTGTTGGTTAGGCGTCCGGGAGAGACGTCGCCAGCGCTGGAGGATTTTTTGTTCCGCATAGATGGTGTCTTGGCCGCTCGCCGGCAGAAATACATTCTTTTCAACCTCCCAGAGCATGTACTCCAAGAAGTCGTAGCTCTCCTTCCTGGGCTAAAAAGTCCCACTGTCATGCCACTGGTAGAAAAAGGATGGATATCCGTACATACCGTAGTCGAAGAGGATAGATTTTGGGAAGTGGCTCAGCGTCTCCAAGGGTTGGGTGCACAAGGGATACTTGTCCTTGACATAGAAAAGCTCATCCGATGAAATGGCATTTGTACGAATGGTCTGAAGGGTTTTCGATTCGTTCTCTTCGGAGGGAGCCCGCTTCCCTTCCCTTCGTGGAAGAGGTTTTTTCCAGGGTCGCTGCGGAAGGGGACGAAGCCCTATTAGCGTATACCCGCCTTTGGGATGGGGTATCTTTAGCCAGACTCAGGGTTCCTGTGCAAGAAATAGAGTCTGCAAGGGTATCTCCTTCACTGGCAGCGGCCATTGAACGGGCGTATGCGAATATCTATTCTTTTCACTCCCTTCAGCGTCCGAAAGAAATCGTGACAGAGACTGAGGAGGGGGTTTTGTGTGGGTTGCGATATGTGCCGATTCGTCGGGTAGGGCTCTACATACCAGGGGGTACCGCCCCCCTCTTTTCTACGGTATTGATGCTCGGTGTGCCCGCTCAGATAGCGGGAGTGCCTTCGGTGGCGATGGCCATGCCTCCCTCTCCTTCTGGCACAGTGCATCCCGCAGTACTGTACGCAGCGCGCCTCTGTGGCATTTCTGAGATATACACAGTGGGGGGAGCGCAAGCTATCGCCGCGTTTGCCATCGGTACGGCGACTATACCTGCCGTTGATAAAATTTTCGGACCGGGGAATCGATATGTGCAAGCTGCCAAACTGGAGGCAGTCCGTCGCGGGGTAGCTATCGACATGCCCGCCGGCCCTTCAGAGGTGGTTATAGTCACAGATGAAACAGCTTTGCCTCTCTGGGTGGCTGCGGATCTCATAGCACAAGCAGAGCATGGCCCTGACAGCCTGGTGGGCTTGGTAAGCCCCTCTCGAGAACTGATCCAGCAGGTATCCGAATCTCTCTACCAGCAAGTTTCCATGCATCCCCGTAGGCGATTTATAGAGTCTTCTCTGGAGGGGAGCTGGGCTCTATGGGTACCAGATATGGACACAGCCCTGACTGTGGTGGAGGAGGTAGCTCCAGAGCATCTCATTCTTGCTTGCAAAAGCCCTGAATCGTGGCTTTCTCGCCTACATAGGGTGGGGTCCGTCTTCTTAGGACCCCTTACACCAGAAAGTGCGGGAGATTATGCCTCTGGCACTAATCATGTCCTGCCCACGGGGGGTGCTGCAAGAGGATATAGCAGTCTCACCGTTTTGAGTTTTCTCCGAAGTTTCACCTATCAGAGGTTAACCCTGGAAGGGGTACGCTCTCTTTCTCCTACTGTCATCTCCATGGCGGAAGCGGAAGAGCTTCCTGCTCATGCACAAGCCATGAAGCTGCGGTATGCCTCGCTTTAGAACTCATTTAGCGGGTATAACTCCCTACAGAAGTGCTCGAGACGAGTTTGAAGGGGAGGCTTCTATTTTCTTAGATGCTAATGAAAATCCTTACGCCCCTCAGTGGGATGAGCCATATCATCGCTATCCAGACCCGCATCACGAGCGGCTGCGCACGGCTCTATCAGAATGGTTAGCTGTACCCCCTGAGCAGATCATGTGTGGAGCAGGAAGCGACGAGCTCATAGATTGGCTCATCCGAGTTACATGTGAGCCTTTTAGAGATGCCCTTCTTACCCTGACTCCCTCCTACGGGGTGTATGCCACCTATGGTCGTCTCCATGGAGCACTGGTTCGGGAGGTGCAGTTATCAGCCGATTTTGACTTGCCTGTGGAAGCCCTTCTGCACGCAGCGAGCGACTCCACGCCGATAGCTTTTCTATGCCGGCCTAATAATCCCACAGGTACCTTCTGGCCGGTCGAAAAAGTAAAGGCTTTTTTGGATCAATTTCATGGATGGGCTGTGCTGGATGAGGCCTATGTGGAGTTTTCTTCAGACCCAAGCGGATGGCTCCCTCATCGTAGGCCTGGGACTATCTTGCTTCGTACCTTTTCGAAAGCGTGGGGTATGGCAGGGTGGCGACTGGGGTACGCTATCGCAGATGAGGAGGTCGTATCACTTTTCTACCGAACAAAGCTTCCCTACAACTTGAGTGCTCCGGCTCAGGAAGCAGGTATCCGTGTTATTCGCCGATGGTCCGCGATCGCACCCTATGTTCAGCAGATTCGGGAGGAGCGTGCCCGTCTGGCGCAGATTTTATCGGAGCTCCCTTGGGTAGACCGAGTCTACCCTTCCGAGGCAAACTTTCTGCTCGTTCGTCTCCCCAATGCCATGAAGGTATACCATGCGCTCCTACAAAGGGGCATCGTTACTCGGTATCGAGGGACCCTCCCCCTTTGTGAAGACACTATTCGCATCACTGTGGGCACCACCGAAGAAAACGATAGACTTATAGAAACCCTATGCGCTATCTTTTCATAGATAGAGATGGTACCCTCATCGAAGAACCCCCAGATACCCAGCAGGTAGACAGCTATGAACGTTTTAGGCTGCTTCCAGGAGTCCTTTCTGTACTTCGATGGGCGCAACGGATGGGGTATCGCTTAGTGATGATCACCAATCAAGATGGGTTAGGAACAGACGCCTTTCCTGAGGAAGCCTTCTGGGGGCCTCACAACCTTTTACTGGATATTTGCTCTGCAGAGGGTATATCCTGGGAAGGTATCCATATCGATCGGAGTCGAGCGGATGCCCCTTCTCACTATCGAAAGCCCTCGCCCCTGCTCTTGCTCCCGTATCTCTCCGCGGGTATAGACAGGGAGAGAAGCTTTGTAATCGGTGACCGACCCACGGATATGGAACTGGCACACAGGATGGGACTGCGAGGCTTATGGCTCTCTAACGCAATACATGGATGGGGAGAAAAGCTTTTCCCAGAGGATACAGTATTTCCGGTGCGTTCCTGGTCAGATATCCAGCAGGTGTTGATGGAGTCTCTTTTTCAAGTCCTCCTCCGTCGAGAAACCCGAGAGACTCAAGTGGAGATCTATATGGCCCTGTATGGGCGGGGAAAGGTCCAGGTAGCTACGGGTATAGGCTTCTTGGATCATATGCTCGAGCTATTGGCATATCATGCGGGGTGGAATCTTTCGCTCCAAGCAAAGGGAGACCTTCACGTAGACTACCACCACACCATCGAGGATATTGCCATCGTCTTAGGACAAGCCTTGCGGAAACTGCAGGCCGATAAAAGGGGTATCTGTCGGTATGGCCAGTCTGAGGAAAATCCCATGCGAATCCAGCAGGTACTTCCCATGGATGAAGCGCTTGCCCTCGTCGCGGTAGACCTTAGCGGGAGAGGTACGTACGTAGGACACTTTCACGTATCTGAATCGGTTGGTGGCATACCTGCCTCGCTTTGGGCCCATTTTTTTGAGACGCTTGCCCGAGAAGCGGCTTTTTCTCTCCATGTCCGAGCGGAAGGAAAAGACGCACATCATATCATAGAAGCGATATTCAAAGGTCTCGGGCGCTCTCTCAGGCAAGCCTTCCGCCGAGATTACGAAGATGTAGAAGTACCTTCCACGAAGGGACTTTTATGAAAATAGGGGTCATTGCATACAGGGGAGGGAATGTGCGATCTATCTGCAGTGCGTTGGAGAGCCTGGGAGTGGAACTTCTGTACACCGCCGAATGGGAGCAGCTGCGAGGATGTGCAGGCTTGATTTTCCCTGGGGTAGGGGCAGCCCTCCCTGCGGTTCAGGATCTCCAGAGAACCTGTCTCTGGGAAAAGCTTCCTACGTGGGATCGCCCCTTTCTCGGCGTTTGCCTGGGTATGCAGCTTTTAGGAAAAGAGTCCGAAGAAGGACCTGCTCCAGGCCTCGGTGTCTTCTCGTATGCTGTCCGACCTTTCCGAGAGGCCCCCAGAGTTATACATATGGGATGGAATGCGGTCTCTCCTCTTATGCAGGATCCGCTCTGGTATGGGATAGAGTCTCCATTCTACGTGTACTTTGTCCATGGATATCGAGCTGATGTGATGGACTGCACTATAGCAGAGGCGGTATACGGAGAACGGTTTTCTGCGGCGGTGAGGCGGGAAAATTTCTGGGGAGTCCAGTTTCATCCAGAGAAAAGCGGTGAAGTCGGCTTCAAAGTCCTCCAAAACTTCTTGTCTATATGCAAGTCATACCAGCCATAGATGTGTGGGAAGGGGAAGCGGTTCGCTTGTGGCAAGGAGATTTTGGTATGAGAGAACGCTTCTCCCGCTCATTAGAAGCCGTGGGGCAGCGATTCTTGAGCTGGGGGGTGCAGCGGTGGCATGTGGTGGATTTAGAAGGGGCAAAAGAAGGACGGGTGAAGCAAAAAGACGTTCTTTTCCGATTGCGACAGGCTTTTCCCTCTGTGAAAATAAGCTTGGGTGGAGGACTGCGAACCGAAGCAGAGATAGAATGGGCTTTGCAAGCAGGTTTTGATTGGGTAGTGTTGGGCAGTGCAGTGGTAGAGCAGCCAGAAAACGAAGTGGCTTTGTGGCTTCAAAGGTGGGGAGCAGCACAGTTCATCATCGCGGCAGATACTCGAAAAGGCTGTCTGACGACACAGGGATGGCAAAGAGAAGCACCTATCCGGGTAGGGGATTTCGTCCAGCAGTGGCGAGATACGGGTATAGCTGGTCTGCTGTGCACTCAAGTAGAGCGAGATGGGACGCTTTTAGGGCCAGATGTTGCCTTTTATCGTGAACTGCAGGCACTTGCGAGTCCTGTTCCCATCATCGCTTCAGGGGGTATCCGGGGACCTCAAGACCTGGAGAGTCTGCAAGCAGCGGGAATCTCTATGGCTATCGTGGGGAAGGCCCTTTACGTCGATCCTACCGCACCCGAATGGATTCAAAAGTATATCCCGTCGTAGAAGATGCTCGCCAAGCGCATTATTCCTTGTTTAGATGTACACGAAGGGCGTGTGGTGAAAGGGATCCATTTCCAGGGCCTGCGAGAGATGGGAGATCCGCTTTCTCTGGGGCTTCGGTATGAGGAGCTGGGAGCAGATGAACTGGTGTATCTGGATATATCGGCCAGCGTGGAGGGGCGAAAGACTTTTTTGACTGCAGTAGAGAGGATCGCCAGCAGGCTTCGCATTCCTTTTACCGTGGGAGGGGGGGTCCGGGAGGTCGCCGACATTCGGGCTTTATTGGAGGCAGGGGCCGATAAGGTCTCGCTCAATACAGCTGCTATTCTGCGACCTCTGCTCATAGAGGAGGGGGCCGCCCTCTTTGGCCGCCAGTGTATCGTCTTAGCTATCGACGTACAAAAAGAAGCCCCTGCTCTTTACCGAGTCTATTCTCACGGGGGGAGGATAGCGACTGATTGGGAAGTCGTTCTGTGGTGTAAGGAAGGTATAAACCGGGGAGCAGGAGAGATTTTACTTACAGCCATCGGGCAGGATGGAACCCGTTCGGGGTTTGATGTACAGCTTATCCGTAGCATTACCTCGTGGGCGAAAGTACCTGTCATCGCTTCGGGGGGGGCGGGGGCGCTTCACCACTTTCTGGAGGTATTTCGAGAGGGAGGGGCCGATGCAGCGCTGGCAGCGGGCCTTTTTCATGAAGGGGTGCTTACGCCCTATGAAGTGAAACTGTACCTTCATCAGTATCAGATACCAGTTCGACTATGAGACAACCAGACTTTCAAAGCGGACTGCTGCCCGCCGTCGTGCAAGATGCCCATACCCATGCTGTATTGATGGTAGGATATATGAATGAAGAGGCATACCGATCTACGCTGGAAACAGGCTGGGTTACTTTCTATAGTAGAAAGAGGCAAGCCTTATGGGTGAAAGGGGAGACGTCTGGTCATCGACTGAAGTTAGTGGGGATTTATTTGGATTGCGACGGAGATGCTCTTCTGGTTCAAGCCCTTCCACAGGGCCCCACCTGTCATCAAGGTACCTATTCGTGCTTTTCCGACACGGGCGAATATGCTGGGAGCTTTCTGGGGCACCTTTGGCGGATCATAGATCAGCGAGCTCGAAAAGGAGAAGAGGGCTCCTATACAGTAAGGTTGGTACGACAAGGCCTGCCTTCTCTGACCCAGAAGGTGGGAGAAGAAGCCGTGGAAACTGTGGTCGCGGCTTTGGCCCAATCTCCCGAACGAGTGGAGGAGGAGATGGCGGACTTGTTATATCACTTATGGGTTCTTCTTTGGCTCGTAGGTTCCTCTCCGGAAAAGGTAGAAAATATCCTTCGCATGCGGCATGAGCGGAGCTCCAGAGTATGAGCTGGAGGGGATTCTACAGATGGTTTTACCCCCTGTACCAGTAGGACGAAGCCGATATAAGCTCCCCTTCGTAGTGCTGAGCGATACACCTCGTCCTCAATCGATTCAGTTCGAAGCATATGGAGACCTGATCCCGTATATTCAAAACCTTCCCCTAAGGGAGCGGGTGAGAGTACGATTTGCTTTGGAGGGGTGGTTGTGGCATCCTCCCCAAGGAGCGAGTCGATATGTTACTCGCTTGACTGCCATAGCAGTAGAACGTCTCCACGCGTAACTTTGCCTATATGGACTTATTTCAGAAGGTGCGGGCGCGCATGCGTGCCGACCTTGGCAAATACGCCGAAATTGGCCACCATTACTTGGCCTTTCCTAAGCTTACGGGAGATTTAGGGCCTCACATGTACTTTCGAGGTAAGCCCGTACTGGTATGGTCTCTCAATGACTATTTAGGGCTGGCGAATGACCCAGCGGTACGCGAAGCAGATGCGGAGGCTGCTCGTGCCTACGGTCTGGCGTATCCTATGGGTTCTCGAATGCTCACGGGCAACACAGACGAGCATGAAGCTTTAGAACGTGAGCTGGCCGATTTCCTCGGAAAGCCCGATGTATATCTCCTGAACTATGGGTATCAGGGCTTTCTCTCTGTCATAGATGCACTGACAGACAGACACGATGTAATCATTTACGATCATCTATCACATGCTTGCCTTATTGATGGGGTTCGTATGAGCCCGGCTCTGCATTTGAGCTTCCGGCACAATGACATTGCGCATTTAGAGGAGCGGCTTCGCAGGGCTGTGGCGCACGTGGAGAAAACAGGGGGGGGGATTTTAGTGGTCACAGAAGGGGTTTTTGGGATGCGGGGTGACATGGGGGCTCTGGACAAGATAGCAGCTCTCAAGACTCGCTACCCCTTCCGCCTCTTAGTAGATGATGCCCATGGTTTCGGAGTGATGGGGCGCACAGGTCGTGGGGTAGCTGAACACTTTGGTGTAGAGGACGCAGTGGATGTATGGTTGGGTACCTTTGCGAAGACGATGGCCCTCATCGGGGCTTTTGTGGCGGGGGAGGAGGAGCTGATCCAATATCTTCGGTACCATCTTCGGAGCCAGATCTATGCGAAGTCTCTCCCTATCGCTGTGGTAATAGGGGCTCGCAAGCGGCTTTCTCTCATACGTCAACAGCCAGAAAGGCTCCGTCAGCTCTGGCATATTACCCGTCTCTTGCAACAAGGTCTCCGAAAGGCAGGTTTCGATATCGGGATCACGGAGTCTCCGGTGACCCCTGTCTATCTCCACGGGAGCGACCGAGAAGCGATAGCTCTCGTTCAAGACCTGCGAGAAAATTTTGGTATCTTTTGCTCTGCTGTCACCTATCCTGTGATTGAGCGGGGGAAAATCATCCTCCGACTTATTCCCACTGCGGCTCATACGGAGGCCGATGTCGAGCGTACTATAGCAGCCTTTTCTACCATCGCGGAGCGGCTCCGGACGGGGGCTTATGCTCGTTTCCAACAACCTGCTTTATGAAACCATCCACTTCGGAAGAAGTAGAAAGGCAGCGTAGGCTCGTGGACGAGCTCAATGCTCAAGCGTATGATGAACGATATAACAATACTACCCTATCTCTGCGGCTCGCCAGCGATGCTTTAGAGAAAGCGCGAGCCCTTGCTTATGTAGAAGGACAAGGATGGGCGCTCCGAAATCTGGGTATCGCTCATGCCATATTAGGGCATTTAGAGGAAGCTGAATCCCGATTCCAAGAAGCCCTCGCGATATTTGAGCGGCTGGAAGACATGCGGGGGTTAGGCCTAACCCTCTCCAATCTCGGCACAGTGTACCAGCAAATGGGCCGAATGGAGAAAGCAGTGGAATACTTAGGTCGTTCCCTTCGGTATCTGCAGCTTATTCCCGATCTCGCTTTCTTTTATGCACAGACATTAGCCAATCTCGGCTCCCTTTTCGGGGAGTTAGAGCACTATGAGCTGGGTCGAGAGTACCATGAAAAAGCCCTCCAGATCCACCAGGGAATCGGAGCGCAACGCGGCATGTTCTTTTGTCTCGTGAGCTTAGGATCTTTTTATCAGCGTCTCCAGCAGTATCAAGAGGCGGAGGCTCGTTTACAACAGGCGCTTGATATCGCCATGGAACTGGGGGAAGAAGATCTGGTCGTGCGGGCTCTTTTATCCCAAGCGCAGCTACTCAACGACATGGATCGCTCTTCAGAGGCCTTAGTCCGCTTAGAACAGGCGGAGAAGCTGCTTACGGATATCGCAAATCCTTCCCTCCGCTTCTTTCTCTATACCACTATGGCGGATGCATACGTGGCTTTGGATCTCTTGGAAAAAGCAGAGGAAACCCTCTCCAGATTAGATGCACTCAGGAGGGATATAAGAGAAGGAGTAGCTGAGTATTTCCTCCCAGAGATTCGAGCTCGCCTGGCGGAGAAACAAGGAAAGTACGAACAAGCCTTTCAATATTACAAAGACTACGTGCAGCGGCGCACCGCTCTCCAGCGAGCTGTGACGCAAAATACTCTCTCTACGCTCGAAAAAGTACTCAGAGAAGACTTACTTGGAGCTGAGCGAGAAGCAGCTGCGGATCTGGGAGTGGCTCGGCGGATCCAGGAAGTGCTCTTACATGGGGAAGCAGAGCTCAGGCAAGTCTTCCCTGAATGTGCATACTGGATCCTTCCAAAGTCTCTTGTGAGCGGGGACTTCCTCTGGGTTGGACGGGGGAAAGAAGGTGCACGAGTGTTAGCTGTGGTAGATGCTTCAGGTGCAGGTGTCTCCGCCGCTATTCTTTGCACGATAGCCCATACCCTGCTGTATGAGATTGTTTCTATCCGTGGGGTGACCGATCCAGGACGGATTCTTAGCCAGCTTCATAAAAGTCTTCTGGACCTGCTTTATCCCTCTGCTAAAACGAGCTTTCCCGAGATGGAAGACATGCAAGCGGAGGGATTCCAAGTCGGGGTATGTACGGTATTGGCTTCCGCAGGGGAAGTTCATTATGCTGGAGCCCACATTCCTCTATGGGTCTACAATCCTATGTTAGGATGGGAACAGCTGCAGCCGGATAAACGACTTATCGGCCAAAAAGTGCAGACAGAAGAAACCAGTCCTCGTCTCTATACAAGCACGATTATTCCCGTGGAAAAACAATGGGTCTTGGTATTTATGACAGATGGATGGGAGCGTCAAGTGCGGGCTTCGGATGGGAAACGATATGGCCGTAGCGCAGTACGCGATTATCTTCTCCAACATCCTCCGAAGGACTTAGAAGATTGGGTCAAAGGTATCCAACAAGAATTTGATACTTGGCGAGAAGGAGCTGCTCCCACAGATGATATCCTCCTCGCCGCCGTACGCATATGAGAAAGTTTGGTCTATTTCTCCTTTTTATTATGGGGACCGTTTTCGCTCAGGAGCCTACGGTCTATCAGCTTTCAGGCATGGTTCTGAGTGTGACTACGGGTGAGCCTATCCCCTATGTTTCTATCCGGGTAGGACGGACTCGACGGGGCACGGTCAGTAACAGCGAAGGCTTCTATAGTCTACCCGTCGTTCGAGGAGATACGCTTTTTTTCTCCGCTTTGGGCTATAAACGAGGTCGCTTTGTTCTGAATGAATACCTCGATGCATATCGGGGAGACACTACACAGGGGTTTATCTACGCTGTTCATTACCTCACTGAGGATACCATTGAGCTTCCGACAGTGAGGATATCTGCGATTCGGACCCCCGAAGAGCTCAAAGTCGCTTTGCTCAATATCCCTCCCGAGACCCAAAGCCAGGTGGCTCGTGATAATGTAAGTCCGGAACTCATAGCGTATTTTATTCAGAATCTTCCCCTTGACCCCCAGGAGCGCATCAAAGTGGCGCAGCAGCGATATAGAGATCTCTACTTCGAACGTACCCTACGCCCTACATATCCCATCTTAGACCCTATCGCCGCCTATCGACTGGTTCGATATCTCACAGAAAAAGCCCAGGTGAAGCGGGAAAAAGTATACGACTATTGGCGAGATGACTGAGCCACGTAGTGTTGGATGTAGGAGCTTAGTAACTCATATACTGCCGTTAGGTGAGGATACGACTCTTGCAATACCTGCAGATGCCGTTCTATCGTGAGCAGGTCTCCTCTCCATGCAGGTCCCGTTTGGGCTTTTAGGGGGTCTAGATGATGGAGCTTCTCTAAAACGCTCTCTGCTAAAGGTAGGTATGATCGCCAGTCCGCCCTTGGCTTGCCGATTGTATCTGCCGCGTGAAAAAGGGCATTCAGAAAGTTTGCTGTAAAAACTGCCCCAATGTGAATTCGGAGCCGCTCTGTACTTGTGGCCATGCAGACTTGATCGGCTCGTCCTGTTAGCAAGAGAGCCCAGCTTTCTACCTCCGATGCTCCTTCCCAAAACACAGGGAAGCTGCCCCAGCGGATGGGATATCCTACTGTGAAACTCTGCAGAGGGTACATCACCCCACAAGGCCCTTTGTACACGGCCTGTAGAGCGTCTAAAGGAACTGAGCCAGCTGTATGAACCAGAACCGAGGGCGATCGAAGCCATCCACTGAGCTCTTCTGCTACGGAGGCGATTTGCCTGTCCCGTACACAGAGAAAAACACCTTTTACGTGCTCTATCGGTACCCGCTGCCAGTCTGTTGTTACGGGATAGGGTGCATGTACCACTTGGTGGGGACGGCGCACTAAGCACACTTCCGATCCCAACGAGTAAAAACGACCCGCTACCGCTTGGCCTACGCCACCTGCACCTATTACGAGAAACATCCCAGCCAAAGTTCTTTTGTATCTTGCAAATATGAATTCTTTCCCCGCTCAAGGTCGTCCTGCCGAGGAAATCCTTCAGCAAATAGACCACATGAAATCCCACGACATGGATAGCACAGGTAGCCGCCTGTGGAGTCTGGTTTACTACCATAGTCCTGAGGTTCTCCAGCTCGCTCAGGAGGTGTATGCCCGGTACATTTCCGAGAATGCACTCAATCCTCTTGCCTTTCCAAGCTTGCGTCGCATGGAGAATGAAGTGGTTTCCATCGTGAAAGGGCTTTTGCATTGCCCGCCGGCGGGAGGGGGAACTATGACAAGCGGAGGTACAGAAAGTATATTTCTTGCACTCAAGGCGGCACGAGACTATGCTCGAATGCATAAACCGCATCTTTCCCATCTGGAGGTCGTAGCTCCTCTTTCGGCTCATCCTGCTTTTGATAAAGCTGCCCACTACTTAGGGTTGCGTCTGATCCACACGCCTCTCGATTCGGACGGGGCCGCGGATGTCAGTGCGATGGAGGCAGCTATTTCTGAGCGGACCGTGCTTTTAGTGGGTTCGGCCCCTTCTTATCCGCATGGGGTAGTAGATCCGATTCCTCAAATAGCCGAGCTCGCCCAGCGAAAGGGGCTACTTTTTCATGTGGACGCCTGCGTAGGGGGATTCATATTGCCCTTTTTGGAGAGAATAGGTTTGCCTATTCCTCCTTTTGATTTTCGGGTGGAGGGGGTTACTAGCCTGTCCGTGGATCTTCATAAGTATGGATATACGCCGAAAGGAGCTTCGGTGATTTTGTATCGAGAGCGAGCCCTCCGACGCCATCAGTTTTTTGTCTATGGGGGATGGAATGGAGGTATTTATGCGTCTTCCAGCTTTTCTGGGACCCGTTCCGCCGGAGCCATAGCCGCTGCATGGGCTGTCCTTCAATACTTGGGGGAGACAGGATTCGTGGCGGCTGCTCAAGCCGCATGGGAAACTACTCGACGTATCCACTCGGCTATTTCTGATATCGCAGAGCTGTACGTGATAGGACGTCCTGCGGCTACAGTATTTGCCATAGGGGCTCATCCTCCTTTGGATATCTATGCATTAGGTGATGCGCTTGCGAAGCGGCGTTGGTTTTTGGATAGACAACAACGGCCCGCAAGTCTCCACTTAACGGTTACTGCGGGCCATGCCCGAGTAGTAGAAGAGTTTATACGGGACCTTCGGGAGGCGGTGGCTGAAGAGCGGCTTCGGCTCGGGCGCGGAGCTTGGCGCCGCCGGATGGGTCGCACCGCGGTCCGCGCAGGCCTCGCTGTGCTTCCTGAGAGATGGGTTCGGTCCATGGCTCGATGGATCTCGCGTACTGCACAAACAGACCGTCCTCCTCGACGGACTGCAGCGTTGTATGGTATGATGGCTTCCCTGCCTCAGCAAGGCTCCGTAGAAAAGCTGGTAGAAGATTTTTTGGATCAGGCGTTGGGCGCATAGCTACAGCTAAGATCGCGCGTCCCTCCACAGGATTTAGACTGCTGTCAAGCAATCTATTCCATAACGAGGCCCTGATCGGTGGACAAAAGCTTCAACGTACCGTTTAAAGGAGAGAGAGTCGCACCTCCTTACCCAGGGAAGTAGAGAGGAGGTCACACTTCATCTTGGAGTTTGCGCTCCAGCTATGTGGATACGGGTTAGGTATTGTGATGTGGTCTTGCTTCGCTCGAACCGCTCACTATATCCTATCCGGCGCGCTCTTGCCTGTTCCGTTTCTCATGAGGCATAGATGTAGGCGAGAAGCTCAGATAGGTTAGAAGGCCCATATCCCCGGCTCTGTTATCTCGATACTGTGTTCATCGGGGTCTCGAAAGTAAAAAGAACGCTTTCCTGTATTCCAGGTAGCTTCATGTTCGATTGTGATACCCTTTTGGAGGAGGTACTGCTTCCATGCCTCATATACTTCGGAGGAAGGAGCTTCGAAGGCAAGGTGTTGAGACCCTTCCGCTCCGTGAGGGGGCAACTGCGGATTGATCTCAGAAAAAGATCGAAGGAAACACAAGAGCATATCCACGCCTACCTGAAAAAAGACCAGACGCCCCGGTATTTCTGTTATGCAGCGCAAACCGAGAACTCCCTCATAGAAAGCACGGGTTCGGCTCGTATCACGTACATATAAGCAAGTTTCCTTGATGTGGCTAAGGGAGGGACGAGACGAGCTGTGCGTATCGGGCTTCATAGGTTTGAGTTCCGCTACATCCCATTTGCTGGGCGCGTTGGCGGATGTTCTGTACACGTTCTCCTGGGTCAGGATGGGTACTGAGGAAAGCAGGGGGACGGGCCCCACCTCCTTGGAGGATGTATTCGAAAAAATCTGCCGCTCCATCGGCCCTGTAATCAGTAGGGCACAGGTAGATCACCGAATGAGCATCTGCATCGCGCTCATGGTCACGGCTGAAACTTAGAAGAATAAGTCCCCCTGCTACCTGTGCAAGCAAGCTGGAGTCGCTCCCCGTAATGAGACTGAGCAAGGTCTGGACCCCATAGGCTTGTGTGAGGAGTTGACTGGTGTGTCGGCGATCTGCGTGGGCCATTTCATGGCCCAGTACTCCGATGAGCTGGGCTTCGTTTTGGAGGTACTTAATGAGACCAGTATAGACATAGATGTAACCGCCGGGGGCGCAGAAAGCATTTAATGTGCTGTCATTTCGAATAATACGAATGCGCCACGGGAAGCGCTCTGCATATTGCAACTTACCGGTAGCCAAAAGAGTATTTCGCATTCGATAGAGGTGAGCGTAAGCAGAGGGGTATTGTGCTGAGTCTAGAATGGGGTATTCGGAGGGGTTCGCTTCGATTTGAGAGGCTACTTGCGCTCCCAGTCGCAGGTCGTCTTCTACTGTAAAAAGATTAAACCACGGTTGGCTGGGCTCTTCAGGGTTCTTTTTGCATGTGGTGAGTGTGAGCTGTCT
>JANZYW010000048.1 GCA_026413325.1 Bacteroidia bacterium
CCGCCATGATAACTGCCATTAACGCCAAGACCTCTATGTAAAATACCATCGGAGGATTAGACGTAGCTTCATTCAATAGAGCAGGAGGAAGCTCTGCCACTATCCCTATAGCTATGATAAGAGAGCTTCCATTTCCCAATCCTTTATCTGTAATCTTATCTGCCATCCAGACGAGGAACATGGTGCCTGCGAGCATACACAGAAGCGAGGTAATCGTAAAAGTGGTGGGAGACATAGTGATAGCAGACTGGTATTGGGTACGCAGGTTTACCAAATATCCCGTACCCTGGACCAGCACCACTGCGACCGTAAGAAGCTTAGTATATTGATTAAGACGTCGAGTCCCACTCTCTCCCTCTTTTTGAAGTTTCTGCAAAGAAGGCACGGCTGTCGCCAAAAGTTGGATGATAATAGAAGCCGAGATATATGGCATGATCCCTAATGCCAAAATAGCACCACGGGAAAAGGCCCCCCCCACAAAAGCATTGAGCATCCCCAAAATTCCCATCCCTTGGGTACGAGCGAATTCCTCAGACAGGACCTGCGAATCAATCCCAGGTAGGATAATGAAAGAAACAGCCCTGTATACAGTTAGCAAGAATAGTGTATACAAGATTCGCTCTCTCAGCTCAGGTACACTGAAGATGTTACGGAGGGTCTGTAAAAGCCCCTTCATGGATGTAAAGATATAGCTTTTCCTCCCGCTGCTTCTATCGCTTTTTGGGCAGCTGCGCTGAACCTGTGGGCTTGTATCACGATTGGTCGGGAAAGCACATCCTTTCCGAGGACCTTAATAGGGAAACCTTTCCGTACGATGCCCTTCTCATACAACCATTCTGGAGTCAGCTCTTGTACCTCAGGATGATGGTGAAGCAGTTCTTCGATTCGGCCTAAGTTGAGGGGAAAATATAGAACACGAAAAGGATTTCGAAAACCGAACTTGGGTATGCGTCGCTGATAAGGCATCTGCCCCCCTTCGAAACCCCGTTTCGTCCGATAACCAGAGCGAGAGCGGTCACCTTTGTGTCCTCGTGTAGAAGTTCCCCCATGACCACTTCCTTCTCCGCGACCTACTCGCTTTTTGCGATGTACAGTCCCAGGAGCGGGACGCAGCTGATGCAGAATATGACTCATGATAACACCTCGATTTTGACCAGATGGCTGACAGTGCGTAACATCCCCAAAATAGCGGGATTTACTTCTTTCTCCACGGTATGCATACGGCGACGAAGGCCTAATGCGCGCAGCGTAGCTTTCTGCTTTTTAGGGCAATCTATGCTACTATGAAGCTGCGTTACTCTCACCCGGATTGATCGGCTCATAGACTCCATGGAAAACTTTTTGCAGAGAAATACCTCGCCGCTGAGCTACAGAAGCGGCGTCCTCGACTTGCATGAGAGCTTTGAAAGTGGCCCGTACGACATTGTGCGGATTAGAAGAACCGATTACTTTGGCCAATACGTCTTGGACCCCCAGAACTTCTAAGACGGCACGCACCGCACCACCCGCGATAAGACCTGTTCCCGGAGCGGCAGGACGAAGAACTAATCGAGTCGATTCATACTTCACGGTCACCATATGAGGGAGGGTAGTACCCCGAAGAGGCACTCGATACAAGTTCTTCTTCGCCGCCTCTATACCTTTATTGATCGCAATGTTGGCTTCTGCTGCCTTTCCTAACCCAAAGCCCACCACTCCTTTTCTATCTCCAACCACTACTAAAGCTGCGAAGCCGAACCGACGCCCCCCCTTCACTACTTTGGTGGTGCGGTTAAGCCAAACTAACCTATCTTCGAGAGTCAAAGCATCTCGAGTCACAACGCGTTTCGCCATATCTCAGAAAATAAGTCCTCCTTCTCGGGCTCCTTCTGCCAAAGCCCGAACGTTTCCGTGGTACTGATATCCATTTCGATCGAAAACAGCCCGCTCAATACCAGCTGCTTTTGCTCGCTCAGCCAGCTTCTGCCCCACTACCCGGCTCCGCTCGATGGGACGAGAAGCCGCTGACTGAACATCTGCTTCTCGAGAGCTGGCTGATACTAATGTTACTCCCCTCTCATCGTCAATGAGCTGGGCATAGATAAATCGGTTGCTGCGAAAAACAGACAACCGTGGGCGGATAGAAGTTCCACTCACTTTTTTTCGAATCCGCCGTTTTATCCGAAGTCTATGAAGACGCTTGGCCTTTACCTTCATATCGGTGTTTATTTCTTACCCTTTCCTTTGGCTTTACCCGCTTTCAGACGGATAACCTCCTCGCTGTAGCGTACCCCTTTGCCCTTATAGGGATCAGGAGGGCGAAGTGCACGAAGCATAGAGGCTACCTGTCCTACAAGTTGTTTATCAGTACTTTCAAGTGCGATTTTCAGATTTTGCCCCCGTTCTGTGACAATCTGAGCTTTGATACCAGAAGGCAAAACAAAAGCTATATCATGAGAATAGCCTAGTGTAAGGAGAAGTACATCATTTCCTTTCATTTCCGCCTTATAACCAATCCCTACGAGCTCTAACGTCCTCTGGAAGCCTTCGGAAACCCCTTTCACTGCATTTTGAATAAGGGCTCGATAGGTGCCATGCAGTGCTCGAGCAGACTTCTCCTCTGAAGAACGAACCACTTGTATCTGGCTTCCTTCTTGAACGATAGAAAAGCCCTCCGCTAAAGTAAAAGAATGGCTGCCTTTGGGACCTTGCACAGTGAGAACAGGGGCTTCCCATCGCAGCTTAACTCCAGCTGGCAGCGATATCGGTTTTTTTCCTACACGAGACATAGCCGTTAACGGACAAAACAAAGAATTTCCCCACCGACGCCGAGTCGACGAGCCTCTTTGTCAGTAAGGATACCACGAGAAGTCGATACAATAGCGATTCCCAGGCCATTAGCCACCTCTGGGAGCTTACCTGAGGAAGTGTATAGCCTACGACCCGGTTTACTCACCCGAACAATCTCTTGAAGGGCAGGCTGCTGACGAGCTCCATATCGGAGAAGTACGCGCAGAAACTGCTTATTGCCCTCCTGTATGATCTGATAATCTTCGACGTATCCCTGTTCTTTCAAAATACGAGCTATCTCCGCACGAACAAAGGAAGATTGCACCTGTACGACAGGTCGATGTGCCTTATATGCATTGCGGAGTCGAGTCAAAAAATCACCTATGGTATCCATAGCTCACCAACTTGCTTTCGTCATGCCCGGTATTTTCCCCTCTAAAGCCAGCTCACGGAGCTTTACTCTACACAAGCCGAAAGCTCGATAGTTACCCCGAGGACGGCCTGTAAGCTGACAACGGAATCGAAGCCGAACAGGAGAGGCATTTCGAGGAAGAAGGGCCAGCTCTTCCCAGCGGCCTTCCTTCTTGAGAAGAGCTCGTTTAGCCGCATACTTCTCATACAGCTTCCATCGCTTGCGCTCTCGCGCAATAACCGCATCTGTAGCCATATTAAGTTTTTCTCTTTGTGGATTCTATCTCTCTGAAGGGCAACCCCAGTGCTTTGAGGAGTTCGAAAGCTTCCTGGTCACTCCGAGCGGTCGTGACGAAAGTAATATCCATCCCGGCTATCTTGTAAACCTTATCAATGTCAATCTCAGGGAAAATCAACTGCTCTCGAATCCCCAACGTATAGTTGCCCCTTCCATCGAACCCAGTGGGGGATATTCCTCGAAAGTCCCGAGTTCGAGGTATGGCGGCATGGATCAATCTTTCCAAAAACTCATACATACGAACTCCTCGAAGCGTCACCTTCACTCCAATGGGCATACGACGACGCAATTTGAACCCAGCTACATCTTTGCGAGAGAGAGCGATGACCGGTTTCTGACCAGTAATGAGCTTAAGCTCCTCGACCGCCTGCTCTAAAAGCTTTTTATCTGATACAGCTCCCCCTACCCCACGAGAAACTACTATTTTTTCTAAACGAGGAACTTGCATGATGTTGCGATACCCCAACTTCTCCTTGAGAGAGGGGACAATCTTTTCTTTGTATAGACGATAAAGATTCGGAGTATAAGTCATACTACTTTACCACTTTTTTTAGCGTACCGTACCCATTTACCATTTTCAAAACGGCGTCCCACCCGAGTAGGCTTGTTGGTCGAAGGATCAATAAGCTGGAGTTTACAAACGGGGATTGGACGCTCCAGCTGGACTACCCCCCCCTGCGGATATTGCTGGCTTTTTCGGACTCGCTTTGTGATCAGCCCTACTCCTTCCACGATGGCTAATCCTTTCCGCGGAAGCACGCGAACGACTCGTCCTGTCTTCCCTCTGTCTTCACCCGATAGAACTTTCACCGTGTCGCCTCGACGGATGTGCAGCTTGGGAGAAAAACGATCGCGACTCATAGAACTTCCGGAGCTAACGAAACGATTTTCATGAAGCCCTTATCTCGCAGCTCTCGAGCCACAGGCCCGAAGATGCGGGAACCTCGAGGTTCGCCTTCGTTATTGATGATAACGGCAGCATTGTCCTCAAACCGGATGTAGGTACCATTGGGACGTCGATAGGCTCGGCGAGTACGCACCACTACTGCCTTAACAACATCTCCTTTTTTTACGATCCCATTAGGTATGGCATCTTTCACGGAAGCTACGATGACATCGCCCAGTCCTCCATACCGGCGATGGCTGCCCCCCAATACCCGGACACAGAGAAGCTCTCTGGCTCCCGTATTATCAGCTACCGTCAAGCGAGACTCTTGTTGGATCATAGGTTACTTCGCTTTTTGGACGATTTCCACGAGGCGCCAGCGCTTGGTACGGCTAAGAGGTCGAGTTTCCATGATTCGGACCACATCGCCTACCTGTGCTTCCTGCCGCTCATCGTGGGCCGCAAATTTACGAAATCTTTTTACAGGTTTGCGATAAAGCGGGTGAGGTTCATTTCGAATGACCCGAACGGTGATGGTTTTGGTCATCCGATTGCTAACTACAGTCCCCACGAGCTCCTTGCGACGGCCGCGGGGACGTGATTTATCGGTTTTTTGCTCGCTCATGGCGTTTCTCATTTAGGATAGTTAAGATACGGGCGATAGTTCGACGGAGAGCAGGGATGGTAGAAGGTGCGGTAGAAAGGGGACTTTGGGCGTTCTTGTACCGCAGCTCTTGTAACTCTTGGCGCTTCTGATGCAGAAGCTGATGCAGTTCATGCAAGGAATACCCGCGAAGATCACTGGCTTTCATAGTCAGGACGTCGAATAAAACGAGTTTGTATCGGTAGCTTGTGAGCAGCAAGTCGAAAGGCCTCTCGAGCAGCGGCTTCAGTGACGCCTTCGCATTCAAACAGAACGGTCCCCGCTTTCACGACAGCAGCATAGAATTCTACATTTCCTTTACCTTTCCCCATTCGAACTTCCAGAGGCTTACGAGTGATGGGCTTGTGTGGGAAGATTCGAATCCAGATTTTTCCTTCCCGCCGAAGATACCGCGTCAGAGCGACCCGTGCTGCCTCTATCTGGCGTGAGGTAATGAGTCCTCCTTCTACGGCCTTGAGCCCAAAGGAACCGAAAGCCAACTGATGCCCTCGAGAGGCCGTACCTCGTACCTCCCCCCCTTGGAGTAAATGCCCTTTTTGCTCTTTGCGATATCGAGTACGTTTAGGCTGAAGCATATGTATTAGGATTTACGACGTTCTTTCCGAGCGGGCTTGGCTGTCTTGGTATTTTCATTGAGCCAGGGAAAGAGATCTACCTTGCCATACAGAGTGCCCTTCAATATCCAGACTTTGACGCCGATAGCTCCATAGATTGTATGGGCAGTAGCAGTGGCGTAGTCTATATCCGAGCGAAGTGTTTGTAGGGCAATGTGTCCCTCCCGATATTCTTCGGAGCGAGACATGTCCGACCCTCCTAATCGACCTGTGCACCGGACCTTTATGCCCTGGGCACCCGCTCGCATCGCTTGAGCGATAGCGCTCTTCATAACCCGACGATGAGACATCCGAGCCTGCAACTGATCAGCCATATTCTTCGCCACGATGACCGCATCGAGCTCGGGGTGCAAAACCTCCCGCAAACTAATATCGATGTTATCTACAGCAGGAATCTCGGTAGCGGGAGCCCCCCCAGGCTTCTTGCCCACCAAAAGGTGCCGATACTCCACCGTAAATCGCCGAGCAATACGAGCGAGTTCATTCTGGAGCTTCTTGATGTTCGCTCCATCTTTACCGATGAGAATCCCCGGGCGCGCTGCATAAATGATCACATGCGTAGTCTGGAGAGAAGTTCGGTTGATATAAATGCGAGAGATTTGAGCCTTAGGGTATTCTTTCTCGATATGTTCTCGGAAGAGCTGGTCTAATACGAGATACGGAGCCATTCGGCGACCCGCATACCAGTTGGAGTACCACCCTTTGGTGATACCCAAACGAAATCCTATTGGATGCGTTTTTTGTCCCATATGTTAGGCAAGATAGATTCGGATATGAGAGGTTCGTTTTCGGATAGGATGGGCGCGTCCTTGGGGGGCGGGCTGAATCCTCTTGAGAAAAGGGCCGCCTCCTACCTCGATGCGTTGAACACGCAGAGTATCCAAGTCTCCTGCTCCTCCTGTTTTTTGCTCCCAGTCGTTGAGGGCGCAACGGAGGGCCTTCAGAACTTCTTTGGCAGCCCATCGTCGGGTCAATTTGAGATAAGCCAGGGCCTTTTCTACCGATTGTCCTCGAATTAAGTCTGCGACTAATCGAACTTTACGAGGAGGGTAAGGGCATCCCCGGTAAATAGCATAGTACTGCTGTTTCTTTTGAGCCTTGAGCTGCTCTGCAAAGCGTTTCTTCCGGTTGCCGCTATACGGTTTGGGAAGGCCATGAGCTATTTTTTCTCGGCGTGTCAGCGACATAGGCTATTTCTTTTTGTCGGTTTTTTGGCCGGGATGCCCTCGGAATGTCCGAGTAGGAGCAAACTCCCCCAGCTTGTGACCCACCATATTTTCCGTAATATATACAGGTATAAATTGCTTTCCATTGTGGACAGCTATAGTATGCCCCACAAAGTCAGGCGTTATCATGGAGGAACGAGACCAAGTCTTTATGACCTTTCTCTCACGAGTTTCATTCAACTTCTGAATCTTTTTCAGAAGTTTAGGATATACATAAGGACCTTTTTTCAGAGAGCGCGCCATACCTATTTAGACTTTTTGGGTTTTCTTCGAGATATAATCAACTTAGAACTCGGTTTGTGGGGATTTCGAGTCTTTTTTCCTTTCGCATACAATCCCTTTCGGGAGCGTGGGTGACCTCCTGAGGCTTTGCCTTCTCCTCCTCCCATGGGGTGATCGATAGGGTTCATCGCCACTCCACGTGTTCGCGGACGGCGACCCAGCCATCGGCTACGGCCTGCTTTGCCAATAGCTATGTTGATGTGCTCTGCGTTACTAAGTGTGCCGACTGTCGCATAGCAGTCGATAGGCACCCTTCGGATTTCTCCAGAGGGCATCTTGAGGACAGCATACTTCTCTTCTTTGCCTACGAGCTGAGCTCCCGTACCCGCTGCCCTCACGAGCTTGCCTCCTTGAAGAGGGAGGAGTTCCACATTGTGAACGAATGTACCCAGGGGCATCTCTCGCAAAGGAAGGGCATTCCCTACCTTGGGTTCAACACCAGGACCTGATATAACTATATCTCCCACTGATAGACCTTCAGGAGCCAAGATATATCGCTTTTCTCCATCCTGATAATACAGAAGGGCTATTCGAGCGGTACGATTTGGATCGTATTCGATGGCCGCCACTCGAGCGGGTACTCCATGCTTGTCCCGTCGAAAGTCAATAATCCTGTACTTACGTTTATGCCCCCCTCCGATATACCGAGCGCTTCGGCGACCCTGGTTATTTCTCCCGCCACTTTTCGGGTGAGAGATGACGAGGCTCTTTTCTGGTTTAGACCGGGTTATCTCAGAGAAATCAGAGACCGACATCCACCTACGACCGGCAGAAGTAGGTTTGTACTTGCGCACTCCCATAGCTGTCAGAGGTTTTCGTATAGGTTAAGCTCTTGCCCAGGCTTAAGACGGACATAGGCTTTTTTGTAAGAGGGTAGCCGACTTTCTTGGACCCCTGTCCGTGTATACCTACGGCGAATACGAGCGGGAAGCAGAGCAGTCCGCACTTCGTCTACAGAGACCTGATAGAAAGATTCGACAGCGGCAGCTATCTCAGGCTTCGTGGCGTCTCTATGCACCTTGAAAGCATAGGTATGAGCCCCTTTTCGATTCTTTTTACGGGAGAGTTCTATCGCCTTTTCAGTAAAGAGAGGCTTCAAAAGTATTTGCTTCATAGACTTAGTTGCTGAAATAGGGATTCTAATGCGGGCTTTTCCCATAGCACATGCCTGGCTCGAACAAGATCATAGGTATTCCACTGAGCAGCTATACTAAAATGCACCCGAGGCACATTCCGAGCGGCGAGATAGGCTACAGGATTGTAGCCATGGCTGTAGACCTGGAGGGGAGTACCCTCCCACCCCAATCCCTGGACTGTGCGAAGAAAGAGCTTGGTTTTGGGTGCTTCGTAAGCTAAGCTATCCACCACCCAGATAGTCTGGTTCTGCAAATGAAGAACAAGCGCACTGAGCCGGGCGAGTCGCTTTTCTTTCTCATTGAGGTGAAGACGATAGGTACGCGGAACAGGACCGAATATAGTCCCTCCTCCTCTTCGGATGGGATTGCGGATAGATCCCATTCGAGCCCTGCCGGTTCCTTTCTGCCGATACAGTTTTCGCTTGCTCCCTTTCACTTCTCCCCGAGTCTTGGTTTTATGAGTACCTTGTCGGGCAGCGGCCAATATGCGATTCACGTCCAAGTAGATGAGATGTGTATTCGGTTCCCAGCTGAGGAGAACTTCTGGGACCACAAGAACGCTTCCCGTAGGTTTCCCTTCGATGGAATGAACTGGTAGCTGCATACTTTCGGATCTATTTTTGAAGGAGTAGAATCCCCCCAATCGGTCCTGGAACGGAACCGGACACAATGAGGATATTTTTCTCTGGAATTACCTTGAGAACCTGGAGATTCTCAATTGTTACTCGCTCATTCCCATAGCGACCAGCGAGCCGCTTACCTTTCCATACGCGGCCCGGAAAAGTGTTGGACCCCATGGAACCGGGATGCCTTTCACGATTGTGCTGACCGTGTGTTCGACCCCCTACTCCTGCGAAACCATGTCGTTTGACCACTCCTGCAAATCCGCGACCTTTAGTCCAGCCCGTCACCGAAACGAAATCTCCCTCCTCAAACATACGTACATCCAACACTTGACCCACTTCATAGCTCCCTTCCTCAGAGAGGCGAAATTCACGTAAGATACGAACGGGGGAAACACCTTGCTTCTGGAAGTACCCTGCTAATGGTTTGTTCAAATGCTTGGACTTCCGTACGCCAAATCCCAACTGAAGTGCAGCATACCCGTCTTTTTGCTTGCTTCGAATGGCTACAATCGGACAAGGTCCTGCTTGTATGACTGTACAAGCGACATCTCCATTCGGCGTGAAAAAGCTGGTCATGCCCACTTTCTGCCCGATCAACCCAGCCATAACTTTACTTTATTTCCACTTCGACCCCTTCTGGAAGGTCTACCTTAGAGATCTCCTCGACGACTTCCTTTAGGTTATTATAGATATCAATCAGCCTACGGTGGTATTTTATCTGAAACTGCTCGCGGGACTCTTTGTTAACGTGGGGAGAACGATTTACGGTAACAAGCATCTTTTCCGTAGGCAGAGGAATGGGACCTTTCACCACGGCCCCCGCTGTTTTGACAGCTTTCACGATACGCTCAGCGGAACGATCGATGAGCGTGTGGTCGTACGACTTGAGCTTTATGCGGATGCGCTGTAGCGTCGTCATAGGCACTAAACAGATTCTTTTTCTCGCACACCCCGAGATTGGGCGATGATCTGCTCCTGGATGTGCGGAGGTACGGGTTGGTAGTGAGAGAACTCCATCACTGCATAGGCTCGCCCTGAGGAAAGCGTGCGTAGCTGGGTAACGTAGCCAAAAAGCTCCTTGAGGGGGACCATAGCCGTGACGACCTGCATCCCACCCCGGGCGCCCATCCCCGTTATCTGGCCTCGCCTTCGATTTAGGTCACCTACAATCCCCCCCATGTACTCTTCGGGAGTTTCCACCTCCACCTTCATGATGGGTTCCAGAATAATCGGTGAGGCTTTTCGACAGCCTTCTCGGAAAGCATAGCGACCCGCTATCTCAAAGGACAAACTATCCGAGTCAACTTCATGAAAGCCCCCATCAAAGAGACGAGCCCGAATCCCCGTAGCGGGATAACCCGCCACGATACCGTCGTTCATCGCTTGTCGAATCCCTTTCTCTACTGCAGGAATAAACTCCCGAGGGATCACGCCACCCTTAATCTCGTTGATGAACTCAAAATGTTCCTTCTCCAAGGGAGAAAACTCGATTACCACATCTGCATACTTACCCCTTCCTCCCGTTTGCTTTTTGTACAGCTCCCGATGCGTTACGCTGGCTGTAATCGTTTCTCGATAGGCAACCTGGGGTTCTCCTTCGTTCACTTCGACCTTGAACTCTCTGCGCAGGCGGTCCACGATAATCTCGAGGTGAAGCTCACCCATCCCAGCGACGATGGTCTGAAGGGACTCTTCGTCTACCCAATAGCGGAAGGTCGGATCTTCTTCTGACAGCTTGGAGAGCGAGGAGGCTAACTTATCTGAATCAGCCTGGGTCTTGGGCTCTATTGCTTTTTGAATGACTGGCTCAGGGAAGACCATCGACTCCAGCGCGATAGGATGCGCTTCATCACATAGCGTATCTCCCGTACGGACTTCTCGGATACCGACGACAGCAGCTATATCTCCTGCCGAAACTTCTTCAATGAGATTTTGCTTGTTGGCGTGAAGCTGGATGAGCCGACTCACTCTTTCTTTCTGACCGGTACGGCTGTTTAGCACGTAAGAGCCAGACTTGAGCGTACCCGAATACACCCGGATAAACGTAAGCTTGCCCACAAAAGGGTCAGTGACTATTTTGAAGGCAAGAGCTGCAAAAGGTGCTTTCGGATCAACAGGACGGGTCTCCGGCTCGCCAGTTTTGGGATGCACACCCTTTACCGCTTCGATATCTAAAGGTCCCGGCAGAAAAGCGCACACCGCATCTAAGAGAGCTTGTACACCCTTGTTCTTGAAGGCAGAGCCAGCGAGAACGGGGAATAGCTCCATCTTTAGGGTGCCCTTCCGAATCGCAGAACGGATCTCTTCGGGAGTGATAGAGGCGGGATCAGAGAAGTACTTTTCTAATAGAGCGTCATCATACTCAGCAATAGTCTCCAAGAGGAAAGCTCGCCATTTTTCCACTTCGGGTAAAAGTTCAGAGGGAATGGGTACCACTTGGTAAGTCATTCCGTAATCATCTTCATTCCATATGCGAGCTTCCATGGTGATCAGATCGACGACTCCCTTAAACTGATCTTCCGCACCGATGGGCACTTGGATGGGGAGAGCTTTCGCGAGAAGGCGTTCCCGTATTTGCTCTACCACAGCGAAGAAATTAGCCCCAGCCCTATCCATCTTATTTACAAAACACAGGCGGGGTACACTGTATCGATTGGCCTGACGCCAAACGGTCTCAGATTGCGGTTGTACACCAGCTACTCCACAAAATACAGCTACGGCTCCATCGAGTACCCGCATGGAACGCTCTACTTCGACGGTAAAATCCACATGGCCAGGGGTATCAATGATATTGATTCGGTATTTCTCTCCTTGCCAGTTCCAGTAGGTAGTCGTAGCCGCAGCGGTTATGGTAATCCCTCGCTCTCGCTCTTGGGGCATGTAGTCCATCGTAGCCGTTCCCTCATGAACCTCCCCGAGCTTGTGGGTGAGACCTGTATAGAAGAGAATCCGCTCAGTAGTTGTGGTCTTGCCCGCATCGATGTGTGCAGCAATCCCGATATTACGACAATGAGATAAAGGTATCGTTGGATCTATCGGCATAGGCTTTTAGAATCGGAAATGGGCAAAAGCCTTATTGGCTTCGGCCATTCTATGGGTTTCGTCTCGTTTCTTTATAGCCGCGCCTTCATTTTTAGAGGCGGCGATCAGTTCTCCTGCTAAGCGCTCAGCCATCGTCCGCTCTGAACGTTTGCGAGCGGAGTCGATTAGCCATCGCATAGCCAAGGAGAGCTTGCGTTCCGGCCGGGGTTCCATAGGAATCTGTAGGGTGGCCCCCCCTACTCGCCGGGGACGAACCTCTAAATGAGGCATGGCATTGTTTACAGCTGCCTGAAATATCTCCAGGGGATTCTGAGAAGTCTTCTGCGCAATGATATCTAAAGAGCGATAAAAGATGGCGTAGGCTACGGATTTTTTTCCCTCTCGCATGATCTTATTCACAAAGCGAGCGACGAGCTCACTTTTATACTTTGGATCTGGAAGAATGACCCGCGGCTCAGGATGCCCTTTTCTCATTTTTTACCTCCTTTTTGGGGGGCTCCTTTACCCGCAGGAGCGGCAGCTGCTCCTTTCTTAGGACGTTTAGCTCCATAGAGAGAGCGCCCTTGACGCCGCTTGTCTACCCCTGCACATTCCAGCGCCCCTCGAACGATGTGATAACGTACTCCTGGCAGGTCTTTTACCCGCCCTCCCCGTACAAGAACGACAGAGTGCTCTTGTAAGTTATGTCCTTCTCCGGGGATATAGGCAATGACCTCATACCCACTAGTAAGGCGAACCTTGGCAACCTTTCGCAAAGCCGAGTTAGGCTTCTTAGGCGTGGTAGTATACACTTTCGTACAAGTACCCCTGCGCTGGGGGCACGAAGCCAGCGCCGGAGACTTGCTCTTAGTAGGCTTGGGCTTCCGCCCATGCCGGATGAGCTGCTGGATAGTCGGCATATAACGGCCTGCAAAGGTATAAAACTTCTTTCACTCCAAATAGTCCAGTACCCGTCTTTCAACCTCTCGTAATCGAACTGAGAAAACCTCCTCCTCAAACCACAAATCATAGGGATGGTTCCGCCACCAGGTAAGCTGCCGACGAGCATATTTTCGATTGGCCTGTGCTATGGCTTCTATAAGGGTACCTATTGCTCTTTCCCCGTCCAGCACCTGAAGACATTCCTTATAGCCTAAGGTCTGCAGCGCGGGGTCTGTAGGTAGATACCCCTGCTGGAGGATATACTGGGTCTCCTCCAGCCATCCCGCTGCCACCTGCCTTCGGGTACGGGCCCCGATAGAAGAATATAGATCTTCCCGAGGAAGGGATACAACCACTACGAGTGCAGGATAGCGCTTCTGGTTTCTCTGGCGCCAGAAGCTAACCCAAGGACGCCCTGTAGCCCATAACACTTCGATAGCGCGTTGTAATCGACGGGGATTGCTGAGGTCGATCTGATCGGCTGTGAGAGGATCCTTTTCCTGGAGCCACCGGATAGCCGTCTGGAGACCCACTGCGCGTATCCATGCCTCTACTTTAGAACGCATCTCTTGTGAAACCACTGGCATGGGGTCCAACCCGTACAATAGAGAATGCACATAAAACCCTGTACCCCCCACTACTTGAACGACATCCATATCTCCCCACAAAGAGAGTAGGCGATCTACCTCGGAAACAAAGCGGCCCGCACTAAACACCTCATCCGGAAAACATACATCTATGAGGAAATGAGGGACCTCCGCCTGAAGAGATTGAGAAACTTTATTCGTACCAATGTCTAAATAGCGATACACCTGCCGGGAATCAGCACTGATAATGGGCCACCCCCACCGCCTATACAACTCCACCGCTAAGGCGGTCTTACCTGCTCCAGTCGGCCCACCGATTACCAAGAGAAGAGGCACCCGACTCACCCCCTCAAGAGCATATACAAGACCGCCATTCGTATCGCTACCCCATAGGTTACTTGATCCAATATGCGAGTATGCGGCCAGTACTGGAGGGAAGGATCCAATTCCACCCCCCAGTTGATGGGACCTGGATGCATGAGGACTTGCCCTTCTCTTAAATGGGCTGGCCGAAGCTGATAAAATCGAGCGTATTCCTGCCAGGAGGCTATAGGGGCCCAATCCTGACGTTCTTTCTGCATCCGAAGTACCAGAACCGCGTGAGCCCCCGAGACCGCTGAAGCCACATCGGTGTAAATAGGCCATCCTAACCCATACCACAAAGGAGGAATCAAAGTGGGCGGAGCACACAGCCGAAGTTTGATACCCAATTTGGGAGCCAAAAGAAGGTGGGACAAAGCTACTCGACTATGAAAAAGATCCCCGATAATCGTCAGGGTGAGACCTTCTACATAACCAAAATGCTTGAATAGCGTGTAGGTATCTAACAAAGCTTGGGTGGGATGCTCATGGGTGCCATCTCCTGCATTCACCACGGGTACAGGCAGATGTCGAGCCAGAAAATGCGCAGTCCCCACCCCTCTATGGCGTACGACAAGTGCATCCACCCCCATCGCCAGAATATTCAGAGCGGTATCGAGTAGGGTTTCTCCCTTGTCTAAGCTGGAACCGGAGGCCGAGAACTGAACAACGTCCGCTCCCAGGCGCTTCGCTGCCAGCTCAAAAGAGAGTTTCGTTCGCGTAGAACTCTCAAAAAACAAAAGAGCCACAGAACTGCCCGTAAGAGCAGGAGCCTTTCGAGTAGGCTGTCGCAGAACATCATAGAATCGATCTGCCAGCTCATAAAGTTGCCATACCATAGAAGAAGGCAGATCTCGCACCCCTACCAAATGAGAGAGTGTGTGACGCATAGCCGTCTTATCTCTCCTCTATCATACCGAAAGCCCAATCCGAATAAAGGGATTAGGGGTCATCTGAACCCAGACCCGCTCCCCTGGAGCTGTATCTAAAACAAAACCTGCACAGTCCGGTAGGATAGGTACTTCTCGCAGACCCCGTCTATCCACGAGAACCGCCAAACGGAGCCAAGCAGGGCGCCCAAACTCTCGAAGGGCATCCATGGCTGCTCGTACCGTCCGACCCGTGTATATTACATCATCGACTAACCACACGCCCCGACCTTCTATAGAAAAGGACAAATGAGAAGGACGAGGAATATGTAACCGGCCACGCATATGTAAATCATCCCTCCAAAAAGTCACATCCATTGTGCCAAAAGAAACTGATTCGCCCACTATTTTTTGAATTTCGGTATACAAGAACTGAGCAACAGGAACGCCTCTGGGCTCGAGTCCCACCATGAGAAAAGATTCATACTGCTCGACCATTTGCCAGGCTAATCTACGCAGAGTCAGGAGAATCCGAGGTCCTTCAGCCACCACCCGCTCCATCTCTGCGAAGGTACATAGTCTTTTAGCTACCCTACGTTAATCGATTATTTTAGTCAGAAACTTTCTTCTGGCTAACCCTTGCAGCCTATATTTGACACGCCCGATGCAAACCTCCATTCCCCCTTCTATCCCCAGATGGCCTATATCTTTCTGGTTAGGAATCTTCTTTCTTCTGTGCGCTTTCTATACTGGAATAAAGGTTCCGGAAATGCGAAAATTTCCATTCGAGGGAGGAGACACCAAAGAGTACCTGAATCCCATCCTGTACTGGGTTAAGCAAGGACATTACTGGCCCGACTATCGACTCCCAGGGTATGGCTCGCTATTCTGGATCTTCTATGCTCCGACCCAAAATGAGAAAGTAGCCAAGTATGCTCTCACTTGTGTCTCCTTCGTCCTGGTATCCTGTACTTTAGTCCTCTCCGCAGCTCACTTGTATAAAAAGACAGGGAGTCCTTTAGCCGTACATCTTGTAGGGTTCGTTTGGGCTACTGCCCCGATCGCTCACAAGTGGGGGTGGCTCCTGCCAAATACCAATGTAAGCGCACTCCTTGTACTTACTGTGCTCGCTTTGGACAAAAGGCTGTACTTCTGGGCTGGAGTAGGTCTTGCAGCAATGTTTTTTTCTCAACCTATCACGGGAGCACTTCTGCCTATCATAGGCATATACCTGTGTTTTAGGTATGGTTGGTCTCCACCATGGACATCCCCTCTACGGAAAGCGCTGCTCTTGACCTTTATCCCTGTTCTCTTCCTCGAGACGGGATGGGTGATACGAAACTTTTTACGCTATGGTGACTTTCGCCCTCTTTCAGGCACGAAGACCCTCTTGCACGAACCTCTCTATCAGAACCCTGCCAAGCTTGCCTACCTTCTATCCCAAAAACTGGGTCTCTCCAGCGATAGCCGACTGACTTATATGCTATGGAAAGGCGAAAAGCTCGACACCGTACGATTTTTTCGTCTAATTCCCACTTCATACCTCTCTCCTTTGCAGATAGAAGCAATAAGATCGTTTCTCCTCCGAGTCCATGCCTCTCCTCCAGCAGAGGGCATTTGTCCCCCTGCCCTCGGACTCGAGGAAAAGTTCCGAAAAGCACTCCAGAACATAGAAATTCCTTTCACAGTCAGAAAGGGATTCCTAATTTACCATGCTTTATTTTCAGACCTCTTATACGAAGCAGGGAGTCTGTCCCCTCTGGATTGGCTCCCATATGGTCTCAGGCACCCCCATTACTTCTGGGGAAGTATGAGTTTCCTTTTATTTTATCTGAGTTCCCTCCTTTTGATGGTAATACTCGCGATACAAAAAGGTTCTATTACAAAGGACGGGACTATTCTATATTTTATCATCGGCATTTTCATTCCCCTGCTCTACTGGGCTATGGGCATATTAGAAAACAGATACCTCTTGGTCTATACTCCTCTGCTGGGGATTTGGAGTTCTTATTCTCTCGTAAGGTTGCTTCAGGAGGTAGGTATCTTCAAAAAGGCTAATCTTGATCAAAATCATGTAATCTCCCGTAGGGAGAGTTACTCTCTCTAAACTGTTTCTCTATCCATAATCCATCTCCAAAGCTCAGAGGATATCGGCATGACAGATAAACGGGGTTGGCGTACCAGCTCTATGTGAGAAAAAGAGGGCTCAGCCTTTATTTCTATGAGTGGGATACAGCGAAGCAACTTCCGTATAGGTATGAGCTCGACCACTACATATCGGCTATCTCCTGGCTCTGGGAAAGCTTCTCGAGAAAC
>JANZYW010000049.1 GCA_026413325.1 Bacteroidia bacterium
GTGGTACGGGATCTAAGGACCCCATAATATCGGTGTTTCGTCGGCTGGGGAGGATGTCCATGTATAAGCGTAGGGTGGTCGGGCTCAGCCTGCGGAAGTTGAACGTAAGATCCAGGAAGGCAGTGGGGTTAACGAAGGTCTGCCTTAGCTTTCCAACATAGGTACCTGATAGAGAAGAATAGGTGATCTGAAAGGAGGTGAAACGAAGCCCTGCTCCTCCCCCGATCCCCAGCCGTTGTATATTATAGGCGGTGGCACCCGCTCCCAAGCGCGCATATCCATATATGGGAACCTGAATCATCCAGTTCGTCCCGTACTGCCCTAAGAACTGGAACGCTCCAGTAACCTGTGCTCCAGGGCCAGCGGCAAATACTTCATTCTCGGTTCGAAAATAAGTGTAATTGCTTCCAATCGTAAGCCCCCAGTAGTTGGTAGGGTAGGAAAATAAAGGATTATTGAGGAAGCGGATATCGATGAAGCTCAGCTCTCCTCCGAAGAAAGGGTTGAGCTTAGACCATATGTCTTCGGTGAGAGGAGAAGAAACTTGAGCCCATAGAAGGGTGCAGAGAAAAGGCCAGGTTCGCACCTTAGCAGTACTCGTCAAATAGACTGGTTAGGACGGCGGAAATGCTCTGAGGGGTGTGCCCTTCGATCTCATGTCGAGGTATGAAATAAGCGAGGGTGCTTCCTTTCCACAGAGCCATACTGGGAGAGGAAGGGGGATGAGGGGCCAAGTACTGCCTGAGGCGAGCTGTAGCGTCTTTGTCTACGCCAGCGAAGATGCTGTAGAAGCGATTCGGTTTTCGAGAATGCTTCATCGCTAAAGCTACCGCTGGGCGAGCAGAAGCAGCGGAGCAGCCACATACGGAGTTGATGAGAAATAAAGCCGTCTCCCCAGTTGCTTTTAATTCGTTCATGACCTGATCTACTTCTTCCGGAGTCCTGAGTTCTTTGAGGCCTATTTCGACTGTTTCTTGGCGAATCGGCTCTACCACGTAGGTCGGGTACATAGCTGCAAGATTAACAAAAATTCAGGGTAGACCTTGTGGGGGAAAAACGAGAGAGAGGTCTAACTGGTCTGGACGGGGCAGGTCTTTTTTTTGGAGAAGGAGATTCATCCAGCTCCAGGCTTCCGTAAGGGTAGCGGGGTAGTAGTCTTGGATACGAATAGGATATGCATAAGGGGGTGCTTTCTGTAGGAGAAGAAGTAGTCGTTTGCGTATCTCTTTCGGCAGAGCGGAGAGAGGCTTTTCTCGGATTTTCTCATCAAAGGGAAGATTAGGGTGGCAGTGGAGATACAGAGAAAGGGAATGGTATCGGATTCTCTTTTGTATGTCGTATCGAATGGTTAGTCCTATCGCAGACAGTTTTCCCCGAGAGGGAGGGTCTATAAGAGTCCAGGGTAGAGCAAGGCTATCGAGCCAAAGGCTATTCTGTAGCCAAAGAGTGTCTTGAGGAGTCTGAGGACGTCGAGAAAGAGGTACAAGAATTTCTATCTCTTTGAAAGGAGGGGAACCCGGATACCAGGTGCGGGGGCCTCGTAGTAGGTGAAAGTGTCGCTGAAGCCACCGAGACGGAGGAGGATGGGAAATCATAACGAACGTATCGCCTGCGCTTTGTATGTGCCATTCCCATATCGTATCGCGGGAGCAGAGGCGAAGCAGCGAAAGCTGGGGACTAAGGCTAAAAAAGGTGGGAGGAATGCGGAGTCCGCTCCGTTTTTCTCGGAGGTCGAGTTTCTTTCGTTGGGCAGCGAGGGCGCGGAAGCTGCGAGGGGTTTCTTGCCATAGGCTATCTTGATAAGATAAAGAGTAAGGCAAGCAGCAGCTCTGTGCCCAGAGGCAGAGCGAGATCACCTTTTCAAAGGTAGGTTTTGTCTCGTAGATAGGGACGATCTATCTTGGCCAGCTATGGCAACTTTGGGGGTCGAGAAACTCAGCTGTTAGGAAGTAAAAGTAGTTTTGTTAGCGATGACCTTTCCTACCCCTCCTCACGCCCTATCGATAGAGGATGTTGCTTCTCGATTATCTACCTCTCGGCAGGGTCTCTCCTCGCTTGAAGCAAAAGCGAGAAGAGAACGGTACGGACCGAATCAAATCCAGGTTGGAGCGGGGATTTCTCCCTGGAAGATTGTGCGGCATCAGTTTTCCAGTCCTTTTGTGTACCTTCTCATGGCAGCGGCTGGAGTAGCTGCAGCTTTGGGGGATTACGTGGATGCGGGAGTTATCGCAGCGGTTCTCATCTTGAATGCTACGATAGGGTTTATTCAGGAGTATAACGCAGAGAAGGCGGTGGAGGCATTGCGTTCGCTTACAGCGCCGCAGGCCACGGTGCTGCGGGATGGGCGGGAAGAGAAAATACCTGCCAAAGACATCGTACCGGGGGATGTCGTATTGTTAGAATCTGGTATTCGGGTTCCGGCAGACCTTCGGGTTTTTGAGGCTGTAGCTCTTCAGGCGGACGAGTCCCTTCTGACTGGCGAGTCTGTACCTGTTTACAAGAGCGTCGACCCCCTCCCTGAAGCCGCCATCCTGGCTGATAGGAAAAACATGTTATATGCGGGGAGTATTATCACCTCTGGTCGGGGGAAGGGATATGTAGTGGCGACGGGGTCTCACACCGAGCTGGGACGTATCGCCCAGAGCCTACAGGAGACAGCGGAGATTCGTGTTCCTCTCACGGAGCGCATGGAGAGACTCGCTAGGCTCATTGGGTTTGTGGTCATAGGTAGTATAGGGGTTATTTTCCTATTGGGGGTTCTGCTTGGCTATTCAGTCTTGGAAATGTTCAAGGTGGGGGTGGGTATTGCGGTAGCAGCTATCCCTGAAGGCCTTCCCATCGTATTGACTGTCACCTTGGCTCGACGGATTTGGAGTATGGCTCGGCGGAGAGCCCTGGTGCGTCGTCTTGCTGCGATCGAGACGATTGGCAGTGCTACTGTGATAGGCTCTGATAAGACAGGTACCCTCACAGAAAATCGAATGACTGTCTGGGCTTTCTGGACAGATGGGGAAAAGTGGAAGCCTTCTGACTTTCAGCTGGAAAAACAGGATTCACTTCGGCACGCAGCGCTCGAAATCGGGGTTCTCACCAGCGAAGCGCTCCTCCTAAATGAAGAGGACAGAGAAAGTGCTATCGGGGACCCCACTGAGGTTGCCTTGCTCTGGGCTGCTTGCGAAGCGGGACTTTCCCCTTCTCGCTTGCGATCCTCTCATCAAGAAGTGGTCCGTATTCCTTTTGAGCCTGAGCTCCAGTATTCGGCCGCTGTATACCGTTTAGCAGATGGGACCAATACGGCGTATCTCAAAGGAGCTCCAGAGAAAGTGCTTTCTCTGTGTCACACATGGTGCACAGGAGGAAGGGAGGTTCCCCTTACCAGAGAAGATAGAGTTCGCATTTCCCAGGTTATTACGGAAATGGGAGCGGAAGGCATGCGAGTATTGGCGTTGGCTTACCGGCCTGCGCTGGCTGACATCTCTCAGCCTTTCTCTCCCTCCAATATGTGTTTTGTTGGTCTGGTTGGGATGATAGACCCACCTCGCTCAGGAGTACTGGATGCCGTTCAGGATTGTAAAGCTGCGGGCATCCGAGTCCTTATGATAACAGGGGATCATGCAGTCACTGCTCGGGCCATCGCAGTGCAAGTCGGTATCGCCCAGCCTCAAGCCGAAGTGCTAACAGGAGAAGCCATGGAGAAACTAAGTGAAGAAGAACTCAAGGAAAAAGTGAAGGAAGTAGATGTCTATGCCCGGGTAAGTCCGCGACAGAAATACCAGATCGTCCGCGCCCTTCAAGAGGGGGGAGAGATTGTAGCTATAACAGGAGATGGGGTCAATGATGCTCCTGCTCTCAAAGCTGCTCACGTGGGGGTTGCGATGGGAAAAGGGGGTACAGATGTGGCGAGGGAGGCTGCGGATATTGTCCTCGCAGATGACAACTTCGTCACCATCCGAAATGCAGTCGAAGAAGGACGGACAGCGTTTCAAATCATTCGAAATGCCACTTTTTTCTTGCTCTCTACTGGAGCTGCTTCTATACTTCTTTTTCTCGTATCGGTACTTTTAGGCTGGCCTATGCCCATGCTTCCTGCTCAGCTTCTCTGGCTCAACTTGGTTACGAATGGTCTTCAGGATGTAGCGATGGCTTTTGAGCCAGGTTTGCCTGGACTCATGCGCCATCCGCCGCGCTCTCTGAAAGAAGGGATTATTTCTCCGCTGCTGTGGGAGCGGACCTTCCTGGTGTCTTTTTTGATGACAGCGGTTACGGCATGGCTTTTCCAGTATGAGTATCAGCTCACAGGTGACTTATCGAAAGCTCAGACGGTTGCCCTCACGACTCTTGTTCTTTTTCAAAATTTCCATATCGGAAATGCACGTTCAGAATATCTTTCCGCCTTTAGGCTGAGTCCTTTCCGCAATCCTTTGTTGATGATAGCGGCTATAGCTGCTTTAGCTATCCATGCCCTTTCTTTGTACTTTCCTCCTACCCAGTTTGTTTTGAGGGTAGTTCCCATAGAGGGGGAAGCGTGGTTGCGCAGTATTGTTGCTGCTTCGTCGGTTATTTTTCTGGGCGAAGCGCACAAGTGGTTGCGTTTCCCTCGTCGTGCTTGGGCGGGGTAGAAACGCAGACTGGTGGGAGAAGCAGGGATTCCAAAGTGGAGATACACTTGAAGGTGAGTTCTGGACAGGCTTCAGGGTAGCGGCAGCCGCTGAACCAGTTTACCTTGCCAAATGGGCTTTTTCCAGACATCCGGTCCAGCCCTGAAAGCCTTTCAAACTTTTACAGAAAGGCTCTGCTATTTTTCCCTACTTATCAGAATGGTACCTTTGCCTCATGGAGGGGATAGGTCGGGTCCCGCTGATTGAGCAGGCTTGGGCTCTGCGACGCGAACTGGTTCGCTCGACTCGGTGGGGAGGCTTTGCCTCCACTACCCTCTGGGGCTGTCCGACCCGCAAGTATCATAGTTGGTTTTCCTTGTGGAGAGATTTTGGGCGCGTTGAGCTCCTTCCGCAAATCCAGGAGGAGCTGCATTTGAGGGAGGGCCGTTTCCTGCTAACTACCCAGTATTTTCACAGGAAACTGGAGTGGGAAGGATATAGGCATTTGGAGAGCTTTCAGGCAGGGCCGGTGTGGAAGTGGACCTTTCGGTTTGGGGAGATAGCCGTCGAAAAAGAAGTGTACATGGCCCCCGATGTGCCTCTCTGGATGCTTCGTTATCGCTTTTCGGGTCCTCTTCTTTTTCGGTGGATCCCCTTATGGGCAGTTCGTCCCTGGCATACCCTTCGTCATGAACCCCTTCAGATCGCTCGCAAAGGAGAAGAGATACATTTCTCCGAAGGAATCTGTCTTCGTTTTCGAGTAGACCCCGTCCCTCGCTTCGTTCCGTGGGAATATGTGTATGAAGGAGTATACTATCCGGAAGAGGAGCTGCGGGGTTACCCTGCGCAAGAAAACTTGTATGCGCATGAATGCTGGGAATGGCGTTTTCACCAACCTGGGGAGATTCGCATAGCCTTCAGCCCTGATGATCTGTCGCAGTTGTCTCTCCCTCTGCCAAAAGAAAGGAAACTCGTATCCTTTCGAGATAGACTGTATGAAGCTGCGGAAAATTTCTTTTTAGAAACGGCAGACGGAAGCTATGTGATAGCGGGGCATCCCTGGTTTGGAGTATGGGGAAGGGATACTTTCATCAGTCTACCAGGTCTGACCCTGGCTCGAGGGGAAGAAAACCGCTTTCATCAAGTAATAGAAACGAGCCTCCGTTACGTATCTCCAGAAGGTACTTTTCCAAATATATTTCCTGATAGCTACACAGCAGAAGACACGGGACTCTGGTGGATATGGGCGCTGATGCAGTACGCACGATGGGGTGGTAGCGAGAAAGAAATATGGAAAAGATACGGAGAGGCGCTGCAGTTTGTGGTAGTGGGGTATCTGCAACGGTTGATGGGGGAAGATGGTCTTCTTCGCGTGGCATCCTTCCCGCCTGCTTCCTGGATGGATGCGGTCGTGGAGGGGCACCCCGCTGTATTGCGCAAGGGTGCCTTGGTAGAAATAAATGCTTTGTGGTATGCTGCGCTACGCTTTCTCGCTGACATAGCCCAGGAGGAAGGGGTTCGCTGGCGCTGGACCTTACTTGCCCGTCAAGTGCTGGAACGGTTCAAGCCTACCTTCTGGGATAAGAGTCGAGGTTACCTGGCAGACTGGAGAGATACAACCGAGGTAAGCTGGTCTATCCGTCCGAATCAGCTCTTTGCGGCGGGCTTGTACTATCGCCCGATTAGTGATAAAATTGCAGAACTTATCCTCAATACAGTGGAAAGGCATCTACTTACTCCTCGAGGTCTGCGTACCCTCTCTCCTTCGGACCCTGCGTACAAAGGTCACTGTGAAGGAGCTCAAGCCTTGCGAGACGTAGCCTACCACAATGGAACAGTCTGGCCTTGGCTACTGGGTACCTATGCCGAGGCCAAGATTACGCTCTGGGGAGCCACCGCTCGGCCGTACTTAGAGAAAATTCTTCGGGACTTCGAGTCAGCCCTGTATGAGTATGGGTGGGAGATGCTCCCAGAGATTTATGATGGGGATGCCCCTCACCTCCCGAGGGGAGCTCCTGCTCAGGCATGGAGCATCGCTGAACTGCTTCGAATCTATTCTCTTTTGGATCTTTTATGAGGGTCCTTATGCTGGGGTGGGAATTCCCCCCACGGATAGCGGGAGGATTGGCGGTAGCTTGTTATGGCCTTGTGAAAGGTCTCGTCTATCATGGGGTAGAAGTAACCTTCGTCATGCCCTTACGGACGGGAGAGGAGCTTTCCAATGGCTATCGATTATTGGGAGCGAATGAGATAGAAATACCCTTCCACCACTCAATTTCTCTACCCCCTTTCTGGCACCAGGTCACATTTTATGGAGTGCATACCCTCTTAGGACCTTACTTGGAGCAGATCACTACTCCTTTTCTGGAGTTTAGCAGCGTTCCTGAGCCTGTCTCTCTAAGGGAAGAAGGACTATTTCGATTAGAGTTCTCCGGCAAATATGGGCCAGACCTATTGAATGAAGTATATCGTTACGCTTACGCTGTTTCTCATTTGGCGGAGAGGGTCGAGTTTGACGTGATTCATGCGCATGACTGGCTAACCTATCTGGGAGGTATCTGGCTCAAACAAAAAACAGGAAAGCCTCTTGTCGTACATGTACATGCCACAGAGTATGACCGCTCAGGAGAGTATCCTAATCCTGCGATACGCTCTATCGAAAAAATGGGCATGGAAGCTGCGGATCTTGTGATAGCAGTCAGCTTTTATACCCGTTCCCTCATAGTAGAAAAATACGGAATTGCGGCGGACAAGGTCTGGGCAGTTCATAACGCTGTCCTTCCTAAAGACAGAGCTCCTGTGTCACGGCCGCCCTCTCATCGAAAGGTCGTTACCTTTTTAGGGAGAGTTACATTTCAGAAAGGTCCTGAATACTTCGTAGAGGCGGCTGCTCGTGTGGCTCCTTATGTACCGGAAGCGCATTTTGTGGTAGCGGGTACGGGAGACCTGTTGCGCCCCGTTATTCGTCGGGTTGCTGAGCTCCGCCTCGGGGCTCGTTTCAGCTTTACGGGATTCCTTCCTCCTGCTGAAGTAGAGCGTCTCTTTGATCTCAGTGACCTTTATGTGATGCCTTCTGTTTCAGAGCCGTTTGGCATCTCTGCTTTGGAAGCTCTCCGAGCAGGAGTCCCCGTCATCATCTCTAAACAGTCTGGGGTAGCTGAGGTCCTACCTCACGCGCTCAAAGTAGATTTCTGGGATGTGGAAGCTCTCTCTGATTTGATGTATGGTGTTTTGCGGTATAAAGGCATCCGCCCCTTCTTTCTTCGGCACGCCCAGGAAGAGATCGCCCAGCTGCAGTGGGAGCGATCCAGCGCCCGAGTGGTAGAAGCCTACAAATACATTCTCTCATGAAGCACATCTGTCTGTATTTTCAAGTTCATCAGCCCTTCAGACTTCGGATTTATCGATTCTTTGATATCGGCGTGTCTCATGAATATTATCATGACATCAACAATAGAGCGCTCATACAACGGATTGCTCGAAAGTGCTACCTTCCTATGAACGCTCTATTAAACAGGCTTATCGACAAATGGGGGCCGGAACGTTTTTCAGTCTCTTTTGCTATCAGTGGGATGGCTTTAGAGCAAATGCAGCTGTACGTTCCCGAGGTCTTGGAGAGCTTTCAGGCTCTGTATGCAACAGGAGGGGTAGAACTTATAGGTGAAACCTATGCGCATAGCTTGGCGTCGCTAAAATCGAGGGTCGAATTTGAAGCTCAGGTGAAAGAACATAGACAGGCACTCAAAAAGCTCTTTAGCGCGGAACCCGTGGTTTTTCGCAATACTGAACTGATCTACTATGATGAAGTAGCTCAGTGGGTGTCGAAGTTGGGCTTTTCTGCCATGTTAGCAGAAGGGGCTGATACCCTTCTGGGGTGGCGCAGTCCGAATTTCCTATACCATAGCGAGAAAGCCCCTCTCAAGCTTCTTCTGCGAAACTACCGATTTAGTGACGATATTGCTTTTCGTTTTTCGAATCGCGATTGGTCAGAGTGGCCTCTCACCGCCGAAAAGTATGCCCAGTGGTTAGAAGAGCTGCCAGAAGACCAAACTCTGGTAAATCTATTCATGGACTATGAAACCTTCGGGGAGCATCAGTGGGCCGAGACAGGTATTTTTGAATTCTTTGAACACTGGGTAGAACTCATGCTCGGGCAGAAACGAGCCATATTCATCACTCCCTCTCAAGTCCTTCGGAAGCACACCTCCGTCTCTTCTATTGCAGTCCCCGTCCCCCTTTCGTGGGCCGATTCAGAACGGGATCTGACCGCCTGGTTGGGAAATGAGCTTCAGGTCGATGCTTTCGATACCTTATATGACCTGGAAGCTCAAGTCAGGGACCACGAAGACCCCGGTATCCGTCGAGATTGGCTCCGATTGCAAACCAGCGATCATTTTTATTACATGTGCACCAAGTTTTTCTCCGATGGAGATGTGCACAAATACTTCAACCCGTACCATTCTCCGTATGAAGCATATGTCACTTATATGAATGTTCTATCTGATTTCCGAGAACGACTGACTCTTTCTCTCGAATAAAAAGAGGAGGTCCGACGCAGCTCATAGCGTCGAGATCGTGAATACTTCCTACACACAGGTCAATCCCTCGTAAGCGTCAACAGTTCTCCCTATTTTTCCTTCTGCCAGGTGAGTTCCGCCGATGGGTATCTACTGCATGTCCGACTTTTTAGATTATTTTCAAAAATGCCCGCATGTTTCTTAATCAAAATGAAAGTGCTAACTTGCGCCATGCTTCGTTTAGAAAACAAAGTCGCCCTGGTGACTGGGGCAGCCATGGGGATTGGCCTGGCGATTAGTCGCCGATTTATCCAGGAAGGAGCTCGCGTGTTACTCTCAGATATCAATGAGGAAGCCTTGCGGCAAGTAGTGCAAGAGTTGGGAGAACGTGCTGCATATATAGTTGCGGACGTTTCGCGTGCAGCAGATAATGAAGCGATGGTTCGCCGAGTGCAAGAACTGTTCGGAGGGCTGGATATTTTCGTTGCCAATGCAGGGATCGAAGGAAAAGTGCTTCCCATCCCCCAATATGATGAAGAGACTTTCGACCGGGTGATGGCAGTGAATGTGAAAGGGGTTTGGTTAGGTCTAAAATACGCTCTCCCCGCCATTGCTGCCCGGGGTGGAGGAAGTGTTATCATTCTTTCCTCCTTAGCGGGGGTAATCGGGGCACCTGGTTTTTCCGCATATGTGGCCAGTAAGCATGCGGAAATCGGTCTTATGCGTACAGCTGCTTTAGAGTTTGCTGCCTATGGCGTTCGTGTGAATACCATAAATCCAGGACCAGTGGAAACTCGTATGATGCGCTCTATCGAGACCATGGCTGCGGGTGGTGACCCTCAGGGAGCAGTACAAGTTAAGGCCCAGTTTGAAGCCACGCTCCCGCTCAAACGGTATGCCAAGCCTGAAGAAGTAGCCGCTTTGGCTGTCTTCCTTGCCAGTGATGAAAGTAGCTACATCACGGGGCAGGAGCATATTATCGACGGGGGACGCCGAGCAGGATGATAGGACAGCGATAGAAAGCTGGTATTCCAACTCGCAGCCTCTTTTGTGAAGGGTTTAATCCCCTCTTAGCCCCAGTTTAGCGTGCCTTCCGCATGCTCTAACAAGGAATAGCTTCCTCCGCTTAGGGCTTGTTTTCTGACCACTCGTTTCTTTTGCTGCTCGGAGTGGAAAAGAAGTAGGTTCGATTCTGTATCTTTGTTAGATGCTCCGAAATTTAGGTATCCTTTTTTTCTCTATTCTGTTTGCGCAAGCCCCCAACGTAGTGGGATACGACCTATGGTTAGATTCTCTCAACCTTCCGCAGCGGTGGTGGTCTTGGAGGGGAGGGGTGGTCTTTCATCCGCAAGGTAGCTCCTCTCTTTCTCTTACCCTCCGTAACTATACGATTGATTCGGTGCGATGGGGGAGCCAGTCTCTAAGCTATACCTATAATGATAGCCTTCTGATAATAACTTTACCTACTGGTCTGGGAGTACAAGAGACGGTATGGGTGTACTACAGAGGGGAAGGTGTGCAGGATCCAGGGGGATTTGGTGGGGTATATTGGGGAAATACCTATGTATTCAATATTGGTGTGTCTCTCTCGATTTCACCTCATAGCTTCGGACGGGCATGGCATCCGTGTGTGGATACTTTCGGAAATAAAGCATATTATCACTATCACTTGCGGGTCCCGGACAGCTTAGCTGCCACCGCGAATGGGCTCTTAGATAGCGTCCGTAGCGAAGGGGTGGGGTGGAAGCGATGGCATTGGAGACTTCGGTATCCTATCCCTGCTTATCTCGCTGGTGTAGCGATAGGTAAGTATGTTGCTGCGCGGGATACTTTTATTCGAGCCCCTGGCGATACGCTTCCGATCGAGTATTGGGTACATCCTATGGATAGTGCGGGTACCTATGTCACTTTCCAGCGGCTCAAGACCTTGATGCGGGATTGGGAAATAAAGTTCGGGAAATACCCATATGAACGGGTGGGATTCGTGGGTACAGCTTTCAACTCAGGGGCCATGGAGCATGCAACTCACGTCGTGTATCCCAGTCTCCTAATGGCGAATACCAATCAATATGACTGGCTCTGGGCGCACGAGCTCAATCATCAGTGGTTTGGAAACTCCGTTACAGGAAGCCAAGAGAGTCAGATATTCTTGAAAGAAGGTTTTGCCACGCACAGCGAAGCGCTTTTCTATGAACGATTCTTCAGCAAGACTCGCTACTATGACCATATTCGGGACTTTTTAGAGCGGACGCTGCGTGTTCTCAAGTGGGAAGAGGGCCTTTTCCCCCTATCGAATATCCCCCCTGAGCATACGTACGGTATCGCTACCTATCGGAAAGGGGCTACCGTGCTCAATACGCTCCGCCATCAGCTCGGAGATAGCCTCTACTTCCTCGGGATGCGGGCTTATAATCATCGGTATAAGCATGGGCTGGTTACGATAGACAGCCTCCAGCGTGTATTAGAGGATACACTGGGGGTGAGCCTGCAAGCCTTTTTCGACGACTGGCTTCGTACTCCTGGAGAAGTGCACTTTCGCATAGATTCGTTTGGGCGGGTAGGTACAGATAGCGTATGGATTGCGTGGCGGATGAGCCTTCGTGATAAGCCGAGCTATTCTACTCCCACGCTCCTAACTGTCTATCTCAGAGGGGTATCGCCTGCGGAGACACTATATGCTCGGTTTTCAACGGATGGCTCTATGGCTGGTATAGCTCGGGTGGCTTGTCCATTTACCCCCAGGATAGCTGTATTGAATCCTAATGGAGAGGTTTCCGATGCTACGACCCATGGGATGCGATGGGTAAAGGTCACCGGAAATTTCACTTTACCGACTACCTATGTGACACTTCGAGCTATTGGTTTACCTGCTGGAGACTCCCTCTGGATCCACGTGGGTCACAACTGGGTCGGCGCTTACGATGCGGCTGGATACCCTCTTTCTAATAACCGCTACTGGCAGTTAGATGGAAGCTGGGGAGCTTCTCTTGCTCTTCGGGGTGTCTTCACTTACAATGGCCGAGCGATAGGCACGGGTGCCTATCTGGATACCGTGTGGTTGAGTTTCACAGAAGATTCCCTTGCTTTGTATTGGCGACCGCATGCAGGAGAGACATGGCGAGAATGGTCTTATTATACGGTGGATAGAGGGAGCTCTGCTACGGACTTGCAGGGGCGGATTATTGCAGACACTCTTCTGCCAGGAGAGTATGTGCTGGGGAAAAAGATGCCTACCACTACTGTTTACCCGCTTTCCACCACTTCTCCTGCTTCTTTCTGGCAAGTGTGGGCTGCGGAGGGAAGCTTAATCGTCTCTAATCGAAGCCAGAGGGAAGGTTTATACCTGATTTTTGACCTATTGGGCCGCTTGTATGGGCGGGGAGAGTTAGATCCCCAGCAAGAGAAAGTGTGGCTTTTACCGGCTGGCATATATGTGATCCAGACACCAGAAGGGCCTAAGCGTGTGGTAGTCACAAAATAATTTTGTACCTTTGCCCCCGCTGTGAAAACACTACCTGTGTATCGCACCCCTATGGTCGCACCTAAAGGGCGAGTGAGGGAGTGGTTACTCGTGGATGCTACGGATGTTCCTCTTGGGCGTCTCGCCAGTAAAGTGGCCTATCTCCTGCGAGGAAAGCATCGGCCGACTTTCGCACCTCAATGGAATCTCGGGGCTGCAGTAGTCATTATCAACGCAGAGAAGGTTGCGCTGACAGGAAAGAAAGCGGAGCAAAAAGTATATGTTCGGCATACAGGTTACCCTGGCGGTCAACGCCATATCCCTCTTTCTCGGCTCAGTCCTGAGCAGGTCATTTTTCACGCCGTGAAGGGGATGCTTCCTAAAAACCGCCTTCAGGACCGAATGCTTCGCAACCTCTATATTTACACGGGGCCTTCTCATCCCCATTCGGCACAGCAACCTAAAGTTTATAGTTTGCCTTTATGAATCCGCTATTAGCTGGATACATACATGCGGTGGGTCGACGGAAAACCTCCGTCATCCGACTCTATCTCCGTCAGGGAAGTGGGGTTTTTCAGGTCAATCGTCGTCCGTGGAAAGAATACTTCCCCGAAGAGATATACCAGCTGGAGATTCTCCGGCCTTTCGAGGTGTTGGGGATAGACCCTGGTCGGTACGATTTGATCGTCTATGCTCAAGGGGGGGGTGTGAAAGGGCAAGCAGAAGCAGTCCGCTTAGCTATCGCACGAGCTCTCCTTTCTGAAGACGAAAGCAGGCGTCCCTTCCTGCGGAAGGCAGGGCTCCTAACAGTAGATGCTCGTCAAGTAGAGCGGAAACACTATGGTCACAAGAAAGCTCGGAAAAGTTTTCAGTTTTCTAAGCGTTAATCTATGTTGATACCTACTGTAGAACAGCTTTTAGAGGCGCGGGTACACTTAGGCCATCTCCGCAGTCGGTGGAATCCTCGCATGCGTCCTTACATCTACATGGAGAAGGACAAAATCCACCTTTTGGATATTCTCAAGACACAGCGTCTCCTGGAGGATGCAGCGAAGGCGATTCGCGAGATCGCCCGTCAGGGACGCGCGGTATTGTATGTGGGCACCAAGAAACAGGCTCGTGAGGTACTCAAGGAAATGGCAGAATCGGTTGGGATGCCCTACGTGACGGAGCGTTGGCTTGGTGGCATGCTCACCAACTATAAAACCATCCGCCGTTCTATTACGAAAATGGAGGCCATCGAACGGATGATGCGAGATGGCACCTTCGAGAAGATTTCCAAGAGAGAAAGACTGCAGAAGCTCCGGGAAAAGGAAAAGCTGGAGCGATTTCTTGGAGGGATAGCTCGGATGCCCCATTTCCCCCCAGCTGCGGTTTACATCGTGGATATTGTCGAAGAGGAGATCGCGGTGGCAGAGGCTCAACGGTTGAATATCCCCATTTTTGCCATGGTAGATACCAATGCTGATCCCACCAAAATTACTTTCCCGATCCCTGCAAACGACGATTCAACTCGCTCTATCGAACTCGTCACAGGGGTCATAACCGCAGCTATCCGAGAAGGTCTCGAAGCGGCGAAAGCCGAATCGCTTGCTAAAGAAGCCGAAGAATAAAATACGGCCCGCGTTACCGTCCGGCTTTCGCGATTTCGGACCGGCGGAGGTGCGGCGTCGTCGTAGGGTATTTTCCTTGCTCATTGACCTATTTGAAAGGTTTGGGTACGAGCCACTGGAGACTCCTGCTGTGGAGCTCCTTTCTGTCCTAATGGGAAAATACGGCGATGAGGGGGACAAGCTTCTCTTTCGGATCCTCAACTCGGGAGATTTCTGGGTAGAGGTTCCTCCCACAGCGCGGGAAAGTAGCTATACCCTTTTGCCATACCTTACAGAAAAAGCATTGCGCTATGATCTCACAGTACCGATGGCCCGCTGGGTCGCTCAGCATGCGGGAGAGCTTGTTTTCCCTTTCAAACGGTATCAGATCCAGCCCGTCTGGCGAGCTGACCGGCCTCAACGTGGGCGTTTTCGGGAGTTTTATCAGTGTGATATTGACATAGTAGGTGCGGAAGGAGTCATGGCCCTTGGAGAGATTCTGATGATAGTTAGGCAGGGGTTGTATGCTTTGGGGATACAAGGAGCGACTCTTCATCTCAATCATCGAGCTCTTCTCGAGGCGGCTGCGACTGAGAGTGGCTGGCCGTCGGAGCGCTTTTCGGATTTCTGCGCTCGTTTGGATAAAATAGATAAAGTAGGATGGGATGAAGTAGAGGGGCTCTTTCGTCGAGAAGGGTACAGATTGCCGGACTGGCTCCGTCCAAACGAGAGGGGCTTCTCTGTAGTTCGAGATAAGCTTCGCAGCCTCCCCGCCCTTGAAGCGGAGGTAGAAGCTGTTCAGAGCCTTCTGGATGAAGAGGATCCCACTTTACAGGTTAGGTGGGATACCACATTGGCCCGAGGTTTAGAGTACTACACAGGATATGTTTATGAAGTGCGGGTTCCAGGGAGTGGGATAGGGAGCATCGGAGCGGGGGGAGCCTATGCTAGTTTGGTGGCAGACTTTGGGGGTCCAGACTTACCCGCTATGGGTTTTTCTTTTGGTATAGAGCGGATTCTTACCCTTATATCGCCCTCAGAGGAGGGAAACGGCTCTTCTCTTCCTGTGCTGGTAGCCTGGGTAGATGCAAGCATTCGTTATACTATGCAAGTCGTATCTCTTCTTCACAGAGAGGGTATACCTGCTTTTGCATATCCCTCCCCCCGTAAGCTTTCCAAGCAGCTCGACTATGCTCAGAGGCGAGGGTTGCGGTGGGTGGTGGTAGTAGGGGCTGAAGAAGAGCGCACCCGCACCGTTCAACTCAAGGATTTTCTCCATCATACGGAATTAACTTTGCCTGTAGATGCGCTGGCTTCACATTGTGGTAGGTAGTGTAGGACTATGGGTGGGGGCGTGCGAGCCTCGACTTCCCGAGTTAGATGAGATAGAAGGGTATCAGCGAGACCTAAGAAAGCTTGTTAACTCAGAAGGGGCCCAAAGTTCTGCTTTTATGACTACAGCGCTCAAACTTGCCCGAGCAGAAGAAGCTTTTGCTCGAAAATATCCCAATCATCCTGATGTCCCCAAGCTTCTTATAGAAGCTGCCGAAATACATGCCACCTACTTTGGCGATCCTTCGAGAGCAGTAGAGATTTTGCGAGGGATTGATCTGCGATTTCGACAGCGGTCGGATTTAGCCCCCAAAGCCCTGTTTTACGAGGCTTTTTTATATGAAAATGCTTTAGCTGATACTGCCAAGGCTCGAGAACGGTACGAGGCTTTTTTGCGGTATTACCCTGGCCATGAGCTGGCGAAAGATGCCAGGCTGAGTTTGCAAAACTTGGGAAAGACTCCCGATCAGCTCCTCAAGGAGCTTCTTCGAGAGCAGTAATAGGAGCAAAAGCTATCTTTGTGGTATGCGCATTTTTTTCCTCTGGTTAGGAGGGAGCATCCTCCTGCTCCCTGCTCAGGTCCGTAGATGTGGTACCATGGAGCGCTTAGCCTACCTCATGCAGCAGGATCCTACGATTTCCCAAAGGATGCAAGAAGTAGAGCAGCAAACCCAGTATTATATCGAGCAGCAACTCAATCAGCCCCATCATCGTACCCATAATGTCATTGTTATCCCTGTAGTGGTCCACATCGTCTATCGAACTGCCGCAGAAAATATCACTGATGCGCAGGTACAGTCTCAAATCCAGGTTTTGAACGAAGATTTCCGCCGGCAAAATCCAGACGCTGGCAATACGCCTTCTCTTTTTGTGGGGGTGGCGGCCGATGTGGAAGTGCAGTTCTGTCTCGCCACTCGCGATCCGCTTGGGAATCCCACTACGGGTATTACCCGTACTCAAACAACTAAAACCTCCTTCAGCGTCTATACAGACGATGTGAAGTTTTCTAACCAGGGGGGCAAGGATGCGTGGCCTACCGACCAGTATCTCAACATATGGGTGTGCCGGCTCTCTGGGGGAGTTCTCGGATATGCGCAGTTTCCTAACTCGGGCCCTGCGACTACAGATGGAGTTGTAATAGATTATCGATACTTTGGGAGGGGTGGATCCTGTCTCTTATACACATCT
>JANZYW010000004.1 GCA_026413325.1 Bacteroidia bacterium
CCCCCCGCCTATACTCGACAAAACCCAGACACCTCTTCTCAACCCGTACTTCGTGTACTAAAAGGAACCTACATACAACTTACCCTTTCCGTTGAAAGTGCGCGAATGTACCGACTGTTTTCTCCCTCTTTGCCACTAGAGAAGGCCTATCCGACCCACTCTTGGAAAGGAACTTTTTTAGCTCTTTCCTCCTCCTCGCACACACTCTATGTGCAGGACTCCCTCTTTCAAGACTCGCTTACCCTCCGTGTGGAAGTATATCCAGATTATTATCCTTCTGTCCAGCTCTTCTCGGAATGGTTCAACCCAGAGACGTGGGAACAAGGAATCCGTCTCCGTCTCATGGATGACTTTGGCTTCAGCAAAGGAGTCCTTTGGTATCGAATCGTAGAAGGAGCCACGCCCGCTCGTGCCCAAGAAAAATACCAAGCTCTACCCCTTGCCATCTCCTCGGATGCAACCCAAGAACGCCTTATGACACTCTCTTGGCCAAGCATGGGTATCCAGCCAGGAGATAAAGTTGAATACTTCGTAGAAGTGTGGGATAATGATTTGATCAGTGGGCCGAAGGCAAGCCGTAGCATCGCATACACATTAGAACCCTTAGACGAGCCCGCTAAACAAGAGATTTTTGCTGATTTACAAGACTCTCTTTTTCGAGAGCTCCTTTCTGTACAGAGAGCTTTAGAAAAACTCCTCTTAGAGAAGGAAGACCTACAGAAAGCGCAGCGCTCCACCACCGCCTTATCAGAAAAGTTTCGTTCCCTCCGAAGCGAACTTCGCTCTCTACAGCGACTGGCTGCGGAGCAGCAGCTCTATACGCCTGAGCTTCTCGAGCAGGTACGACAGCTCCAGAAGCTATTAGATGCAATGGATCCGCAAAAGCCCGAACAGCTTCTCTCTCAGCTTCTGCAGCAGCAGACCGACTCTGCCAAAGCCGCCCAGCTCCAAGAAGAGCTGGAAAGAGCCTACCGGGAGTGGCAAGAGAAGATGGCTCGCTTTGAGGCACTCTTACCCGCCTACCAGCAGCAGCGGCGCTTAGAAGAGCTTATGACACGCCTCTCTGAAATGGCCGAGAGCGAAAAAAGACTAAGTACTTTGCCTGACTCTCTTCAGCATCAGCCAGCGGCTCAGTCTCTTCAACAGCGCCTCCTCCAGGACACTCGACAACTTTCCCGACAAGTCGACTCTCTTCGAGGGCTGGCATCTCCTTCTCCCCTACAGGATAGCATGGAAAAGGCCCTCCAACATCTCCAAGATGCAATGCATTCTATGCAGAAAGCGCTTCAGGAAATGCAAAGAACCGAGGGAAAGCCCCAAGAAGACCAGAAAAGAGCAGCTGAGGCGCTGGAGCAAGCGCTCTCTACAATGGATGGAGGAGCGCAGCAAGAGCAAGCGGATGAAGAAGCAGAAGCTTACGAGGCACTTCGTCTCCTCCTCAAAGGAATACTCTCCCTCTCTTTCCGTCAAGAAGCTGTAAGAAAAAAGACTCAAGAAAGTGCCTCCTTTACTGGCATCGCCCAGACGATTATCCGCGACCAAAATGCTATTCGACGAGATTACCAGCAAATACACGACAGCCTATTTGCCTTGGCGAACCGCTCTCCTGTGCTGGAGGAGGCACTACTCGATCTGCTCCGTGACCTGGAGAAATACTTTCAAGGACTTACTTTTTACCAGTCGGAACTGCTTCTCAGGCGTCAGCAATACATCTTGCAAGGGCTCAACCGATTGGCCAACCTCATGACAGAGCTCTTAGCCCAGCTGGAAGAAAATCAAAGGAACCGGCAAGCAGGCGGTGGAGCATGTCAACGTTCTTTTAAAGTGCGGAGAAAGGGAGCTACAGGTCGTCCCTCTCCCTCGAAAAATTCTGCTCAAGGACAGTCTCCTACTCCTCAAAGCACGCCCCGCCAGGGCCCCATACCCTCCCTACAACAGCTTCAGCATCAGCTCAACGAATCTCTTCAGCGTGCCCTCACCCCGAATCCCGCTTCTGAAAACCCTGGTGGTACCCTTTCTCCAGAAGAGCGGGCTCGCCTTTCTGCCCAACAGGAGCTTATCCGTCTGCGCCTTCAAGAATGGCTGCAGCAGCATCCAGGGGACGCTGGACAGCTTCAAAACCTCATCGAGGAGATGCAAAAAGCAGAGAAAGATATTCTTGGAGGCGCTCTGACCCGAGAGCGGCTTCTCCGCCAGCAGCAGATCCTCACCCGCCTCCTGGACTACGAGCGTTCGCAGCAGGAAAGAGAGTTAGAACCGACACGAGAGTCTCGCACTGCCCGACAGTTCTTCGAACGCACCACTGGCATTTACCCCCTTCCGACCCTTCCCCTCCCCCCTGCTCCTGCCCTTCGCACCACCTGGATCTATCAGCCCTCTTATCAGAATCTCATTGAACGGTATTTCTACCACCCATGAACCGTCCCTTGACCCAAGAAGAATTTTACTTTGAGGAGACCCTTCGAAGTCACGTCGATGAGTTGATTCGAATGGAAGGCATCCTTTTGCAAATCGCCAAACAGATTGGACTTTCTGAGGAACGGGTGCCGCTGTTTATCGTAGCAGTGACGGAGGCTCTCAGCAATGCTATTCTGCACGGAAACCGCCAAGACCCCCAAAAACAGGTTCGTATTCGGTTTCGATATGTCTCCTCTTCGATACGGCCTGGCGGGAAGCTCCTTGTAGAAGTACGTGACGAAGGAACAGGGTTCGATCCCTCAAGCTTGCCAGATCCCACGGAGGAAGATAATCTCCTGCGGGAATCGGGACGAGGCATATTCCTGATGCGAAACTTGGCGGATGGCATCGAATTCAAAGAAGGGGGTCGCTGCGTAGAACTGCGATTTGACCTGTGATCACCTTTGGGTACGACCCTTCTCTTCGCCCGTGGAGGGTACGTAAAGCTCATCAACACAAAAAATGGCTGCTCGCCTGCAAAGAGGCGCTCGCCCCCTCCCAAAAGCGACCCTTTGTCCTCTTCTATCACTTCATACCTATCGAAAGGATGTGCGCTCTACACCATCAGTTTTTGGGAGAGGCGGATCCCACTGACATACTGACCTTTTCCTATCCCACCGATCCCACAGCCCCGATGGAAGAGGTGGAAATCTACATCGCCCCCTCTCAAGTGCGAGAACAAGCTGCTTTCTATGGTGTTTCTTTTGCAGAAGAGCTTCGACGGGTTATGGCTCATGGCCTCCTCCACTGGCTCGGCTGGGATGACCGCGACAACGCATCTCTGACCGCCATGCGAGAAGCGGAGGAGTTTTGTTTACGTCTTTGGCAAACTTCGTGTTTCACATGAAACAATCTGCGCCTGACTTTGATGTTATCGTAGTGGGAGCGGGACACGCCGGGAATGAAGCTGCGGCAGCCGCTGCTCGACTCGGATGCCGCACATTGCTGGTTACTCTGGACATGACTAAGATCGGACAAATGTCATGCAATCCTGCGATGGGAGGGATCGCAAAGGGGCAGCTGATACGGGAAATAGACGCCCTCGGTGGACTCTCTGGGATCATCACCGATGAAAGCATGATACAGTTTCGGATGCTCAACCGATCAAAAGGCCCCGCTCTGTGGAGTCCTCGAGCGCAGAACGACCGAGCCCTTTTTGCAGCCCGATGGAGATGGCACTTAGAGCAGCTCCCCACCCTCTTTTTCTGGCAGGATGCCGTGACAGGGCTCCTACTCACCCCAAACAAAAGGCGGGTTATGGGGGTGCATACCCGAACAGGAAAAACCTTCTCCGCCCAGGCAGTCATCCTCACAAACGGAACTTTTCTCGGTGGCGTAATCCACATCGGCCTCTCCCAGCAGCCCGGTGGTCGGATCGGAGAAAGTGCCAGCTATGGCCTGACAGACCAGCTCAAAGCCTTAGGCTTTGAAGCAGGACGAATGAAAACAGGGACCCCTCCTCGCCTCGACGGTAGATCATTAGACTATACTCGAATGGAGATCCAACCTGGAGACGACCCTCCAGGTAAATTTTCCTATGAAGAGACACCTCCGCTTACGGATCAACTCCCTTGCTGGATCACCTACACCAATCCCAAAGTACATGAAATCCTCAGTCAAGGTTTCACTGAGTCTCCTCTCTTTACAGGGGTCATCCAAGGCATTGGCCCCCGATACTGCCCATCCATCGAGGACAAGGTGGTCCGCTTCGCAGAAAGAGAGCGGCATCAGCTTTTCATCGAACCAGAAGGACGCTCCACAGTCGAAGTGTATCTCAACGGCTTCTCTTCCTCTCTCCCAGAAAAAGTACAAGCAGAAGCCCTTCGCCATATCCCCGGCTTAGAAAACGCACGGATGTTTCGACCTGGCTATGCTATTGAGTATGATTTTTTCCCCCCCTATCAGCTGAAACCAACCCTGGAAACCCATCTGATCGAAAATCTCTTCTTCGCAGGACAGATTAATGGCACCACCGGCTATGAAGAAGCCGCCGCACAAGGCATCATCGCAGGCATGAACGCCGCTGCCAAAGTAAAGGGGCTACCCCCCTTCACCCTCAGAAGAGACGAAGCATACATCGGAGTCCTCATCGACGACCTGATTACCAAAGGCGTCGATGAGCCCTATCGAATGTTCACTTCACGGGCCGAGTTTCGCCTTCTTCTCCGCCAGGACAATGCAGACCTCCGACTGACAGAAAAAAGCTATCGATTCGGCCTCGCTTCCGAAAGTCGATATCAGAAAACCCAAGCTCGGAAAGCCCAGGTTGACCAGCTTATCCGATTCCTTGAACAAACAAAAGTCAGCCCCGAGGAAATCAATAGATGGCTGGAGCAAAGAGGAGAGAGTCCTCTTCAACAAAAAACGGCATTAGCTACCCTCCTTCTGCGACCTAAGTTATCGCTTTCAGCCCTTTCTGAGGTCCATGAACAACTGCGTAGACTGATACAAACGCTCGAGCCTACAGCCGTACAAACTGCAGAAATCGAAATGCGCTACGGAGGCTATATCGAAAAAGAACGTGCCCAGGCAGAAAAGCTGCTTCGATTAGAAGAAATACCCCTTCCAGAAAGCTTCGACTACACACAACTGCGGTCACTCTCCTTCGAGGCAAGAGAAAAACTCATGAAATACCGCCCCCGCACCATCCGACAGGCCAGTCAGATAAGCGGAGTGAGTCCGGCCGATATCGCTGCCCTTTTGACCTACTTAGGCCGATGACTCTTTTCACCCAAAGGGCTACCCCTGAACAGAACTCTACCTCTTTCTTGTACAGCTGGCCGAGTCGGAAAAAGCGGCCGCTTGCCTTCTCTTTCCTTCATGCCGCTCAGCTTTTTCTCTTTCTTCTCTCCCCCCTCTGGAGCCAAACCAAGGACCTCACTGCAGAGAGAAAACGCCTCGAACGAAGAAGACAACAGATAGAAGTCGAGCTGAAACAGACACAAAGCCTACTCCAACAAACCCGAACAGAAAAAAAGAGGTCCCTCACCGAGTTATCTCTCCTGCGTAGACAGATTGCTCTTCGAGAAAAGCTTCTCTACAGCATCCAACAAGAACTAACCCTACTGGACCAAGATATCTACCAACTCGCCAGTGTAAACCAGGCTTTGGAAAAAGACCTGCGCCGACTTTACCGAAGCTACCTTTGGACTCTTTACCTCTTAGAAAAAACCCAACGGCAAATGAACCCCTGGATTTGGATACTGAGCGCGGAATCTTTCCAGCAAGCCTACGGAAGACTTTTTTATTTTCGAGCTGTCTCTCGATTCCGGGAAGAGCAGCTTCGACTTATAGACCGGACCCGTCGTTTCTTAGGTGGACGCACCGAAGCCCTTCGGCGAAATCGAGAAGAAAAAACCCGCCTTTTGCTCCTCTACTCGGAGCAAGCTCAAGCCCTGCAGCGAAGCCGAGCCGAAAAAAAGGCCTTATATCAAGAACTGCGAAATAAAGAGCAAACCTACCGTCAACGCTTAGCTCAGTCCCGATATGAGCTCCAGCAAATCCAAAAAAGAATAGATGAACTCATCCGGATTGAAGTAGAACAGACACAAAGGGCGCTCTCTGCTGCTGAAAAGCGGATCGCAGGCGCCTTCGAACAAAACAAAGGTAACCTCCCTTGGCCCCTCGCTTCTGATAAAGCAGTCGTAACGAGCCCTTTCGGAACGGTAGAAGACGAAAGTGGAGGCCTGATTACCAATCATGGCGTGTACTTAGCCGGGCCCCCAGAAGCAGAGGTTCGAGCCGTATTTTCCGGAAAAGTTACCGCTGTGACAACTATCCCTGGTCAAGGAAAAGTCATTATCCTTCAACACGGGCCTTATAGGACCGTATATGCTCGACTCAAAGAAGCCTTTGTTCAACCCGGTCAAAGCGTATCTATCCTGACACCTATCGGCCGACTGGGCGGAGGAGCTGAAAATGAACCTCCTCAACTCTATTTTCTCATCTATAAAGGGAAAACGCCTATCAACCCCTTAGAGTGGGTAGCCGGCCGGTAACCCTGGCAACTCTACGCCAAGAAACCCTTTCTGCGCTCCTCTCTCTCTATAGTCCAGAGGAAGCATCCAGCCTTGTACGCCGTCTATTCCATCACTTCTTCCCAGAATGGGAAAAACAGTGGCTCCTCTCGCGCGGAGAAAAAGAAGTGCCATCTTCTCTCCTGCCGCTCTGGAAAGAGGCTGTACATCGTCTCCTCGCTCGGGAGCCACTGGCATATGTGCTGGGAAAAACACAGTTTCTCTCCCTCGAGCTACTCATCCAACCAGGAGTATTTATCCCCCGTCCAGAAACGGAAGAATGGGCGATTTGGGTTGCAGAGCAAATCCGCACTTCCCCACCCCGAAACATTTTGGATATCGGAACGGGCTCAGGGGCATTAGCGATTTTTATGAAAAAAACTTTTCCAAGTAGTGATGTATATGCGATTGACAAAAGCTCTTTAGCATTACATATAGCAGAAAAAAATGCAGAAAAAAACGAAGCAAGGATCCATTTGTCTAAGATAGATTTTGGAAAAGAACCCTTCCCCTCTACATGGCCTGCTGAATGGGATCTCATTCTCTCCAATCCTCCCTATATCCCTTGGTCTGCCTACGTAGAAACTGCACCAGAGGTTCGATTGTATGAGCCACCGGAAGCTTTATTTTGTGAAGGGCTTTCCCCCACGATAGATATCCTCCGATTCTGTAAAGAGAACCTTGCTCCCGCTGGAATGGGGGTAGTAGAGATATTCCCATCTCACGCTCTTGCCTTGCAGAAAGCCTGTGGTGAAATAGGTATATCGCTCGTGACCGTGTATCGAGACAGCTGGGATAGAGAAAGATGGCTGGTATATGACAAAAGGAGGATGCCTTCCGTCAGGTGAACCTTAGTGGCCGGCTGCTTTGCTCTGTTTCCATGAGAGAAGGAAAGCCCTTTTCTTCCTATCTTTGCCGCCTCCTCGGGGAGTAGCTCAGCCCGGCAGAGCACTAGTTTAGGGGACTAGGGGTCGTGGGTTCAAATCCCGCCTCCCCGACGAGGATAGAGCAAAGGAGCTGTACGCCTTGCTTGTCCACCTCTCGCAGATGGGCTTTGATGGTTACATTTGCGCCCCGTGAGTGCCCATTCTTCATCCATAACGCTTCTACCCCCTCCCCTTCAGCAGCTCCTTCGCCAGCTGCATGAGAGATGGGAGACGGAACGCCAAAAGTGCATCGAGCAACGAAAAAAATTCCAAAAGGACCTCCCCTCTCCATCGGAGAGCATTCGAAAAAGCGAATGGCGGGTGCGCCCCCTTCCCCCAACTCTTCTCAAACGACACGTAGAGATAACTGGACCGGCTGAGCCTAAGATTCTCATTCACGCACTTCATTCCGGGGCAGATGCCTTCATGGCAGATTTAGAAGACGCTTTTACTCCCTTTTGGGAAAATCAGCTAAGCGCCCAAGAAGCCCTTTATCACGCCAGTAGAGGAACGCTTCGCTATGAAAGCCCCGAGGGAAAACTCTATCAGCTCGATCCTGCCTATACCACACTCCTTTTGGTACGCCCCAGAGGGCTTCATCTGATAGAGAAGCATTACCGAATACATGGAAATCCTATTTCTGCCACATTCTTTGACCTTGCGGTATATTTATATCATAACACAGAACCCCTTCTCAAGCGAGGAGCAGGACCGTATCTCTACCTTCCCAAAATAGAGTCTCGGCAGGAAGCTCGCCTCCTCGCCGATGTCCTTACCTTCTGTGAAGAGTTTCTAAAACTTCCCCTTGGTACGGTCCGGGTAACGCTCTTGATAGAAACCTTTCCCGCAGCCTTTCAAATGGAAGAAATCCTGTATGAGTTCCGAGAGCACGCCGCAGGCCTAAATGCCGGACGATGGGATTATCTCTTCAGCCTCATCAAGACCTATCAGCATCAGCGAGCGTTCGCCCTTCCGGAAAGAGAAAAGCTCACCATGGATCAACCTTTTCTCAGGGCCTACGCAGAAGAGGTCGTCCGTGCTGCTCATAAAAGAGGAGCTTTAGCCATCGGCGGAATGTCTGCCTTCATTCCAGATCGCAAAAACCCGGAGCTCAACGCATTTGCCTTGGAACAGGTGCGGAAAGACAAGGCTCGAGAGATTGCACAAGGTTATGATGGGGCATGGGTCGCACACCCAGACCTCGTGCCGATCGTAAAGAACCTATTCGAAGAAATGCTACAGGGTCGACCCAACCAAGGCGAATTTTCCCCGTCTTCAGCACTTGAGAAAGAAAAGCTCACGGTTTTCCCCAGCCCAGAAGAAGGGCTCATCTCTTCCGAAGGGATACAACGAAACATAGAAGTGGCTCTCCTGTATCTCTCCGCTTGGCTGAAGGGGCAAGGAGCTGTTGCGCTTTTTCATTTGATGGAAGATGCGGCGACAGCAGAAATCTCACGGTCTCAACTATGGCAGTGGTTGCACTCCTCCCTTGCCCTTAGAGTTCGAGAGACACAAGAACCCATATCAATAGTCCTATACGAGACGCTCATAGAAAACGCTCAAAGAAAATTCCCACATATATCAAAAGAAGCATCTTCCCTTCTAAGAGATCTCGTTTATAGCCCATCTTTTATTCCTTTCTTTACGAGTTATGCTTACAAACGATACGTACCCTAAGAAAAGCTGGAAGGAGCGAGTTCAAGCTCTTGCTCAGGACTGGCAGGAAAACCCTCGCTGGAAAGGGATCTTGCGCCCCTACACAGTGGAGCAAGTTCTCCGACTTCGGGGATCTTATGATTTTCCTTACCCTATCGCACAGAGAGGAGCAGAGCGGTTATGGGAAGCGCTGCACACGCAACCATGGGTAGCTGGGCTGGGGGCGCTAACTGGCCTACAGGCGGTACAGGAAGTCGCAGCGGGGCTACCCTCGATTTATGTGAGTGGATGGCAGGTGGCAGCAGATGCCAATCTTGCGGGGCAAACCTATCCAGACCAAAGCTTGTATCCTGTGGAAAGCGTACCAGCTCTGGTACGCCGCATCAACAACGCACTTCTTAGAGCAGATCAGGTAGCATTCATGGAAAATCCGCAGCAGGGGACCGAAAGGGACTGGTTAGTACCCATCGTAGCGGATGCAGAAGCTGGATTCGGTGGAAACCTCAATGCCTTCGAACTCATGAAAATGCTCATAGAGGCAGGCGCTGCAGGGGTACATTTCGAAGATCAGCTTTCTTCTGCCAAGAAATGCGGTCATTTAGGGGGAAAGGTGTTGGTCCCAACCTCTGAAGCCATACAAAAACTAATAGCAGCTCGGTTAGCTGCGGACGTGATGGGGGTAACGACCCTCCTCATAGCCCGCACAGACGCCCATAGTGCGACCCTTCTCACGAGCGACATTGATCCTATCGATGTACCTTTTATCGAAAGAGACAAGGGGCGTTCCAGTGAAGGCTTCTACTACATTCGATCGGGGTTAGAGATGGCGATCACCCGCGCACGCGCCTATGCTCCTTACGCGGATATTCTCTGGTGCGAAACCTCTACACCAGACTTGGGGGAAGCACGAGAGTTTGCTCAAGGGGTTCATGAGCAGTTTCCCGGAAAGCTTCTGGCTTACAACTGTTCCCCTTCCTTCAACTGGAGAAAGCATCTCTCCCCTTCTGAAATGCTCTCTTTTCGAGAAAAGCTTGCTGAAATGGGGTACAAGTATCAGTTCATCACACTAGCAGGATTCCATGCCCTTAACGCCAGCATGTTTGAACTCTCTCTCAGCTACGTGGAACGAGGAATGGCCGGCTATTCCGAACTGCAAGAGAAAGAATTCCTCTTACAGAAAGCGGGATTTCGTGCTATCAAGCACCAAGCCTTCGTCGGAACAGAATATTTCGACGCGGTACAGCTTACGATTACCACGGGAAAAAGCACACTGACAGCTATGGAGGGTTCAACGGAAAAAGCGCAGTTCTGACCCTCTACACCACGTACTGGAAAAAGTCATGCACATTGAAGAACACCAGCTACACCAGACAACCTTGTCAAAGCTTCGGGGAAAACTCGCGCTACGCAGAAACGGTCGGGGGGAAGGGACTGAGTTGCGCTGCGAAGTAGGTCTACAGGACCTGTCCAAACTATAGCAGGAATGTCTCCAAGGGAAACTTTGGTCCCCCCAGAGAGGCTTTCAATAAGTGCATCTCCACGGACATAAAAAGTATCGATGGGACGGGTTGGAAGCACAATCTGCCTGTCAGGCAGCGGCGGTCTGTGAGGACTCTTCCCTAAAAATAGATGGAAACACAGATCCCCCATCACGGCGGAAGCCGTAGCAGAAGGTCCAGCCCCAAGTCCCTGGTAATATTGCTTCCCCGCCCAAAGAAGGTCTAATATAATCCCGTTTTCCGCTCCTCTGAGCCCAGCAAAAGGATGCTCGGAAGGGAGAATTGCGGGCCCCACATACGTGTATAGTCCCTCTGAGGAAGAGGTCGCATAAGCTACAGGCTTGAGGAAAACCTTATGTCGAGATAAGTACTCTACCTCCAGAGGACTTATACCATAAATCCCAGTAACAAACAGCTCCGAAGGAGAAAGTACCTTTTGAAAAAGGTGCCAAACGAACAATATCAGCTTATAAGCTGCATCCCATCCCGAAAGGTCTAAATGGGGATTTTCTTCTGCATATCCTCGAGCCTGCGCCTCTAATAAAGCCTCCTCCAGAGAAAGCCCCCTTTGGAAAACCTGTTCGAGTATGTAATGAGAAGTTCCATTCAGCACGGCTACAAGCTCTCGTGACGGCTCCACGGAAAAGTGAGAAAGGATTCCTCCAAAAACTGGAATAGAGGCGGCAGCCGCCGCCTCGTGATATAGAACTGCTTTCGGATGAGACTCTAACCACCCTGCGAGGATAGAAAGATTTTCTGCCAGAGGCCGCTTGCTGGACGTAATGACTACTTTTCCTGCTTGGAGGCTTCGAAATATGATCTCCCACCCTGCTATGGGATCACTCGTACATTCTATAACTATATCAGCTTTTTCCCAGCTATCTCTCCAAGAAAGATCGTCATAAGAGTAAATATGGGGAATATTCGGATGCTTTTCTCTGTGCTTGACTACTACTCCGATAATTTCTGCAGGCAGGAAGGCACTGAGAGAAGAAAAAAGGCGATAAAAGCCTCCTCCTACATTGCCCAGGCCGAAAAGGAGGATTTTTTTGCGCATAGAGCCGTGAGGTAGGGTAACAAAATAGCCGCCATTTTTTCCTCCTCTATAAGAAAGGCATCATGACCACAGGGAGAATCCAAAACCTCTAATTTCCCTAAGGGAGTGTGATTCGCCAGAAAAGCTTGCTCTGAAAGAGGATATAAAATATCGCTGGGGATACCCACATACACCACAGGCATCGGGAGAGTGGCCAAGACCTGTTCGACAGATAACCCATGACTCCGAGCGATATGGTGACTATCCATCATTCGAGAAAGGACTACATAGGTGTAGGCATTGAAACGTTGGGCAAGCTTCTGGCCCTGATGTTGCTGGTAAGAAACAGCTGGGAGAGCATCGGGAGGAAAATTCTCGGGATGAGCAAGGCGGCTGCCATATAGCTCATAACTGCGATAGCTTAGCATCGCCATCGCACGGGCAGCACGCATACCGGTAGCTCCGCCGTCAGGCCGATCTTCATAGTAAGTCGGATCAGAAAAAATAGCCATACGTTGAGCCTCATTGAAAGCAATCCCCCAGGGAGAGTGAAACGCATTCCCCGCTATCAAAACAGCCATTTGGAATCGCTCTGGCGCAAGTAGCAACCACTCCAAACCAACTTGGGCTCCCAATGAAGCTCCGATAAGCATATCAATGCGGCTTACCCCCAAGGATTCGCGCAAGATTTCAAGAGAGCGTGCAGCGTCGCGAGTAGTGAGGAGAGGAAAAGAACGGAAATAGGGGCGAGCCGTAACGGGGTTCACGCTAAGAGGTCCAGTAGAGCCATAGCAAGAACCGATCAGATTGACAGAGATGACGGTGAGCGGCAATCGGCTTAAGCCAGTCAAGTCCCAAACACCCGCCCACCAGGTAGGTACCTCTGCCCGTCCCGTCAGAGCATGTACTATCCATGCAACAGGGCCAGCGGGAGGCCAAGAACCATAGACCCAAGTGTGTAAGTGGACTTCCTCCAGACTGGTTCCTATCTCTAAGGAAAGAGAGCCTATGGGTATCGTGGCCGTCTGCTCTCCCTCAGCTTGCGGGACCAGAGAGGATGGGGGTGTGGAAGACACGACGGAAAGCCTGGGAAAAATCCTCTTTTATATCCTCGATGTGCTCCAGACCGACACTTACCCGCAGTACACCGGGTTCAACCCCGGCCGCTTTCTGCTCCTCTGGCTCCAACTGCTCATGCGTGGTGGAAGCAGGATGAATGATGAGGGTCCGAACGTCTCCCACATTGGCAAGATGGCTTACTAGCCGGAGGCTATTCACAACCTCATCCGCCTGAGCCTTTGTACCTTTTAGCTTGAACATAAGAACCGCCCCAAATCCGTTTGTGAGGTATTTCCGAGCCAGTGCATGATACGGAGAAGATGCCAGACCCGGATATTTGACCCACTCCACGTCCGGATGAGAAGCTAACCACTCGGCTAAAGCCAGAGCATTTTCGCAGTGTCGCTGCATTCGAAGGGAAAGGGTCTCGAGCCCCTGCAAAAAGAGAAAAGCGTTGAAGGGAGACAGGGCAGGCCCCCAGTCTCGAAGACCTTCTACACGTGCACGAATGATAAAAGCGACATTTGGCAAGCCAAGAGGATTTCCCTCTCCAAATACTTCCCAGAAGCGGAGCCCATGATAACCAGGAGAGGGCTCAGTAAAAGAGGGAAATCGACCAGAAGCAGCCCAATCAAAGGTACCACCATCAACGATGACACCTCCGATACTATTTCCATGACCGCCGATCCACTTTGTGGCAGAAGCGACGACGATATCTGCCCCCCATTGAATAGGACGGCAGAGATAACCCGCTGCACCAAATGTATTATCAACAACAAGAGGGATTCCATGCCGATGGGCAACTTCTGCTATAGCTTCGAAGTCAGGAACATTGAGTTCCGGGTTCCCTATTGTTTCTAAATACAACGCTTTAGTTCGATCGTCTATCAGAGCTTCGAATTCACGAGGGTCATCTCCTTTCACAAAACGAACTTGGATGCCAAGTCGAGGAAACTGAACCTTGAACTGGTTATACGTGCCTCCGTAGAGGTAAGAAGTCGAAACGATATTGTCCCCTACCTCAGCCAGGGTGGTGAGGGCTAAAAACTGAGCCGCTTGACCGGACGCCGTAGCCAGAGCAGCCACACCCCCCTCTAAAACGGCTACCCTCTTTTCAAAGACATCGGTAGTGGGATTCATGATTCGAGTGTAGATATTACCAAACTCCCGTAGTCCGAAAAGGTTCGCAGCATGCTCACTATCCCGAAATACGTAAGAAGTAGTCTGGTATATAGGTACTGCACGAGCTCCCGTCACAGGGTCAGGTTCCTGCCCCGCATGAATCTGCAGGGTTTCATACCGGTAGGATTTTAAGTCAGGCATGCTGCAAAAATACTCCTCGATAATCCTCCGTAAAACAGACGTAAGTAGCCTCAGATGCCTAAGGGAGTATCAGTAAGGGTGTAGACCCATCCCTTCCCTGAAGGACGTAAAAACCGGGGGGCCAGTCAGAAATATCTATACATCCTGGTTCTACTTTTCTCCATCTCCGCCCAATAGAGTCAAAAGCCGTAAGCTCAGGCGCAGAAGACTCAATCCAGCATAAGCTTTTAGCAGGATTGGGGTAGATGGATACGTCTGCTCTTTGCCGAGTTTCTTGGAGAACCGTACTTCCGCCGACCAACTCCCATACAGGGCCAGCAGGGTTGCCTCCTACCCGGAGCGTCCCATCCGCCAAAGCACCAGAAAGCGCCGCAGCATTCCGAAGGAAGGTGCCGCTTCCTTCATCGAAATGGTACAGAGCTACGGTATGACTGTCATCGCTAAGACGAGATAGAGGTACGTACGAGCTTGTGTACCGTACAATCGAAGAAACCCGTAGCTCGTCTAAAAGTCCCCGAAAAGAAGGATACTGGCTGGGGTCGTAATCATGCTTCTCAGCACCCAAAATTAGATACGGATCATTAGGCCAGGAAGTAGATCTACCGATACGATAACTCAAGTCACCTGTAACGGAAGAGTTAGCCTGATCATCAAGAATGCCATCTACATAAATAGCCAAAGAACCACTTATACTGCGAGTTACAGCCACGGAATGCCAACTCCCATCCAGTACAAACCTGCTACCCACAAGGGTATAAGATTGAGAGCCATTGTTGACTCCAAAAGCAATACGTCCTCCTACGAGAGAAATGCCGAAGTCTCCGTAGTCACCCGAGCCAAATATATCTCTATCTATGAGAATATGACCGAGAGTCCAGTCATCATGCGCTCCATCTTGGACATTTCCACCGCTCGGGTTATCAGCCAAGATCCCTCTCAAACGAAACTCTATGGTAAAGTTCTGTCCGACATTTAGGGGGTTCCCTGGCTGATCGATTCGAATCTTAACTCGGTCGATATCTCCTGTTCCGTTACCGAAAAACCGAAGCGCATAATCCTGCGCAAGAAGAGGGGAGAGAAAGAAACCTATAAAGTTCTGGGCAAACCAGAAAAGAGAAAGCCTTAGTTCGCTGGAAAAAAAGAAGCCCATGAAAGCAAAGATATGCGTCAAGAAGCTACGCTCGGGTCCGCAGAGGACCCTTCATTCTTGTATCCTGTTAGGCTATCCCAACCGAGGAGAGGTACTGGCTGCACCTGCCCCAGAGGATCTTCCAAAAGAACCTCTTCCAGTTCGGTGGCAAACCCGATTACATGAATCTGAGGCTCTTGCTTCAATTTTTCATAGTCTTCCACAGGGACAGTAAAAAGAAGCTCATATTCTTCCCCCCCATACAAGAGGAAGGTACTCAGCGGCGAATCTAATAACTCTGAGACCCGCTGAGTCTGGTCATGAAAGGGCAAACGGGCCAGATAAACATGAAATCCTACCCCGGAAGCCTTAGACAAAGCATGCAAACCCACTGCAAGTCCATCCGAGAGATCTGTCATGCTGCTGGGCTTGATTCCCAGATCTCTGAGGCGGCGAACCATATCACAGCGAGCCTCTGGCTTGAGTTGTCTACTTACCACATAGGTAAAATCAGCAACATCAGGCTGTACAGAGGGGTTCGCCAAAAAAACTGCCTTTTCCCTCTGAAGGATCTTCAGCCCTGCATAAGCCCCTCCTAAGTCCCCTGTCACACAAAGCAAGTGCGTAGGAGAAGCCCCTTTTCTATATGTGATCCGTTCTTTCTCCACCCTCCCCACCACAGTTACGCTCAGCCATAAATCTCTACTGCCCGAAATATCTCCACCCACTACAGCTACGTTGTATTTCTCTTCTACGGCTCGAAAACCAGCATATACGTCCTCCATATAAGAAGGGATAATGTGCCGAGGTATACCTAAAGAAACCACCAAAAAAAGAGGCTCACCGTTCATAGCACAGATATCACTTATAGCCGCAGTAGCCGCTTTGTAACCAACATAACGAGGTGCATGATAGACGCGATCAAAATCCCAGTACTCGTGTAGCGTATCCACAGAAATAAGCCCATAGTGTGAATTGTTCCATTCCCACACAGCGGCATCGTCTCCGATTCCATGAACTAAGCCTGGACGGGTACCCAGCAATTTACTGGCCAGGCGAGTGAGAAAATCAAGTTCCACTTCGTCAAAAGAACTAAAACAACTTCATCCCCTCAGCAGTCCGAGGGAACGGCTCATCTCTAACATCTTATCAATCGGACGACGAGCAGCCTCGATCAATTCGGAGGGTAAGCTTATCTCAGGCGCTTCAAATAACAAGGCGTTGTAAATCTTTTCAAGGGTATTCAACTTCATATGAGGACATGTATTACAGGAACAAGAGTACTCAGATGGAGCCTGTATAAGCTCCTTATGAGGAGCTCTTTGCTTCATTTGATGGAGAATCCCAGGTTCTGTCGCTACTATAAACTGGAGTTTAGGGGACTGGACGACATAGTTTAAGAGAGAGGTAGTAGAGCCGATAAAATCCGCTTGCTCTAAAAGAGCAGGCTCACACTCAGGATGGGCGATCAACTCTGCATCAGGATACTGAGCTCGAAGAGAACGTACCTTTTGATGAGAAAAAATCGTATGAACCATGCAGACGCCCTCCCACAAGACCATATCCCGACCTGTCTTCCTTATCACGTAAGCACCGAGATTCTTATCAGGAGCGAATATGAGCTTCCAGTCAGCGGGGAGAGCTTGCACAATAGGAACAGCATTGGAAGAGGTTACAATGACGTCACTCATGGCCTTTATCGCTGCAGAGGTGTTGATATAGCTTACCACCTTATGATCAGGGTACTTTGCCTTGAAAGCAGCGAAGGCAGCAGGGGGACAGCTGTCAGAGAGAGAACAACCTGCATTTATATCGGGAATCAAAACCTTCTTCGTAGGGTTGAGAATCTTGGCTGTCTCTGCCATGAAGTGAACTCCAGCAAATACGATTATATCAGCTTTGGTCTCAGCTGCCTTCTGAGATAAGCCGAGGCTATCCCCAACAAAGTCAGCTATATCTTGAATATCTGCGTCTTGATAATAGTGAGCTAAAAGAACCGCATTCTTTTCCTTCTTGAGTCTCTGAATCTCGGAGAAGAGATCTACCCCCAGAGGGGGCTCCACAGGGATGTATCCATAATCGTGAATCCAAATAGATATTTCTTCTGGTGTTGGTGAAGCTGTGGATTGTGGGAACATGTTGTCTAAGATAAGGAAAAAGGTCTGTTCCCGTGGGACTTTGATCTCATGCCCCTGTTGAAACTCTGTATGACAAACCGATGAAGAATTCTGGGATAACTTAGCCACCTACTCGGTACCCTACCTTTGTGCCCACTTCTTGATACGCCATTCCTTGCGTTTATGCCCATGGTTATCCACTGTATTCTCAACAATCTTACCTATGAGCAACGCTTACATAAGATTGCCTTAACCTTTGCTAAGGAGCATTTGGTAGAGGTCGTGGGTATCGTCCGGTCACGTATGGAACCTATTATTGCGGACAGGCCTTATCGAGTGAGTCGCCTTAGAGTTCCCTTCCGAAGGGGACCTCTTTTTTTCCTTGTAGCCAACCTTCAGATGTTCCTATATCTCCTCTTTCGAAGGGGGTGGAATGCTGTTCTTGCTTCTGACTTAAATATCCTGCCTGCCTGCTGGCTGGCCGCCTCTTTAAAAGGCAAATCTCTTCTTTTAGACAGCAGAGAGCTGTATACACAAACTCCTTTCCTAAAGGAGCGTGCTGTGAGGCGCTTCATATGGGAGTTGGCAGAGAGATTTCTATACCCAAAGGTGGGTTACATACTTGCGGTAAGTCCTCCCATAGCGGACTATTTTTCCCAGAGATATAAAAAACCTGTATGGGTAGTCTACAACCTTCCACTAAGAGGGAGAGGTTTTGCTCGTCCTCGATTAGAGAATCGGCTCCTTTTATACCAGGGCCTCTTGCATCCCTATCGTGGGTTAGAGGAGCTCATCCTGGCCTTGGGTTATGTACGGGGCTGGAAACTATGGGTGGTAGGAGATGGACCTCTCCGACCTTATCTCGAAACGCTTGCTAAGCAACAGCGACTTATGGACCGGATTACCTTCTTTGGACTCGTGCCTTTTGAAGCTATCCAAGGCTATACTCAACAAGCAACATTTGGCGTCTCTGGGGAGATCCCCCATGTCCTCAATCACAAATATGCCCTTCCCAACAAAGCCTTTGATTATCTGCAACAGGGGATTCCCCTCTTAGTTGGAGAAGCACCTCTTCTTCAGGCACTTGTAAGGCACTATGGATGTGGACGTGTTGTAGAGCGGTGGCAGCCACGGGAGATAGCCTACACTCTTGAGGAGATAGAGCACGCTCATGAGATGTATGATGTGTGGGTGGAGAAAGCTCGTGTAGCCGCTAAGGAACTTCACTGGGAGCGACAGGAACCCTGTCTCAGGGCGTGGCTGAATTTCGCCTTAGCAAAGAAGCCCCTTCCACCCCAGGGAGAGATAAAGGACTGCCACTCTGTCACTGCACTGGCCCATATATACCGTCAAGACGGATAAAACTCAGTAACAGGATGCCCGCCCTCAGCGCAGCTCGTATACTCGGAAGGATCCCCACTTTCCTCGTTCTGCCTGTATGTGTGGAGCGGCTATACTGTCTAAAATACGGCTGTCACTGTAGAGATAGTGGACTCCTTTTCGCAAAGCTGTCTCTAAGACGGAGGGGATCTCCCTCTCGTCGGCTATGCACCAACCTTTCTTATGAATATGATAGGCATAAATGAACCTGGATTGGTCTATGCCTATGATGACCCTCTCAGAGTCGGGGACGGCGGCTTGTAATTCTTTTTTATACCGAAGAAGGTCGGGATTGAAGCCAGGCTGGGAGGGATCCCATCGATGATGCATGCGAATCCAGGCTCCTACTGGCGCTGTAATTATGAAAAGAGCGATCCAGCCATACTTTCGGTCCCTCCACCAGGAGTCAAAAGCCTTCCCTATGGCCAGGCTCGTCCATGGTAACCAAGGAAAAAGGTAGTAATCATGTGGGTAGCCTAAAGTTGGCAGCTCATATAGAAGGTACAGGAGAAGGACTACACCGAGAGAAAAAAAGCCTCTCCATTTCTCTTTTTCTTGCCAGATGTATCGCAGCCCCAGAAGGAAGGGTACACAGGAGGCATATCCAATGATATTCTCAGGCAGTAGGGAAAATAAATGATGATACAGGAGTCGAAAATAAACTCCTGTAGAAAAGTCTGCGGCAAAAATACCTTTGACCAGCCCCTTATCTCTCCATAGATCCGTTGCTTGTACATACCAAAGCGCAGTTAGCAGAAAAGAGAGGGAAAAATAGCCCAGCATAGAGAGCAAAGGCTTTCGGAAGGGCCTTTGAAGCAGCTTTTCCCCCATAGGCAGGGCCCATAGGAGGAGAAAAGGTAGTTTCACGGCCGAAGCAACCCCCAGAAATAAACTGGCTATCATAGGTTTTTCTCTCATCCAGAAGCCCAACCCCCATACTCCCAAGCCCAGAGCCAGCATGTCGGGCAAGGGACTGACGCTATAGTAAAAGAGGGCGGGCGACCATAGAAATGCAGCTCCCGCTAAAAGGGCCGGGTCCCTGCTGAACACACTTGTAAGGAAGAAGGCCATTCCTCCTATGGCGATCAGGAAGGCTACGTAGGCAGCTTTCCGTCCCAGCTGGGACGGGTGATAGCTTGTAAGCTTTCCAAAGGCGGCTATACTCCACTGAAAGAGAGGAAACTCCACTCGAAAAATTCCATCGGAATCTTCTCTGCAGTCTCTTCTTGGGTTCCAAATACGGAGATCTTCTTCGTAAAAGTTGACGGCTGTAGCTACAGTTTGACATTGCCTCCAAGCATGGAAGCCCATCAAGTCCAAAGAGAAGTGGGGTAGATGTAAAAAAAGGTGAACAAAGAGGTTTGCTATCAGAATAAAGCACGTACGATGCTTCCGGAGAAAAGTCATGCTTTCAAAGGTAAAGGGGCTATTTTTTCTTCTATGGCTCGGCGCTGTCTTCTAAGTGGTGATGCGTCATAAGAGCAGTATATTTGGGGAGGTATATGCTGAGCAAAGCCCCTTCTCGGCCCTCGTGGCTGCGGGTGAAACTGCCTTCGGGTGAGAACTACCGCTTTGTCCGTCAGGTAATCGATGCGAATCACTTGCATACTGTCTGTGAAAGCGCACACTGCCCGAATATGGGGGAGTGTTGGGGGGCTGGAACCGCCACCTTTATGATTTTGGGCAATATATGTACTCGTTCTTGCGGCTTTTGTGCGGTTATGACGGGGCGTCCGACGGAGCTTGACTGGGAAGAGCCGGAGCGGGTGGCACATGCAGTGGAGCTCATGCGGCTTAAACACTGTGTTATCACTTCTGTAAACCGAGACGAACTCAAAGATGGAGGAGCAGAAATATGGGCTCGTACGGTTCGAGCGATAAAGGATAGGATGCCCGACACGACCATCGAGGTATTGTTACCAGACTTCAAGGGAAACTGGGATGCGCTGTATCGCGTGCTGGCGGAGCAGCCAGATGTCGTCTCTCACAATATGGAGACGGTCAAACGCCTCTATCGGCGGGTCCGTCCTCAGGCGAAGTATGAGCGCAGCTTGGAGCAGATACTCCGCACGAAACAAGCGGGTCTTCGCACGAAGTCAGGAGCTATGTTAGGGCTTGGAGAAACAAAGGACGAAGTCGTCGAACTAATGGAGGACCTTCTCGCCCACGGATGTGATGTCCTTACATTAGGACAGTATCTTCAGCCTACGCCCGCACACCTTCCCGTTGAGCGTTTCGTGTCGCCAGACGAATTCGCTTCATATGAGCGGCTGGGTCTGGCAATGGGCTTCGACTACGTAGAAAGCGGGCCCCTCGTGCGTTCTTCTTACCATTCGGAGCGGCATGTGAAGCCTCGGAAAGGATGAGTTTCCTTCATCCTGCTTTTCTGTGGGGCTTGTTCGCCCTCTCCATTCCTATTATCGTCCATTTCTTTTACTTACGGCGTTCGCGTCGGTATGAGTTTTCACAGGTACGCTTGGTGGAGCTCCTCCAGCGGGCCAGTAAACCGTACCTTCGATTACGACACCTATTGCTTCTGTTTTTTCGCCTTGCGCTTGTTACGGCCGTCGTTTTTCTCTTCTCTCGGCCCTATCTGGGTAAAGCTTTTTCCTCCACGACCGAAAGTGCTTCCGTACTCATAGTGTGGGATGTTTCTCCCTCTATGACACCAGTGTTTGAAGTGTCTCGTGCGCTTGTCGAGCAAGCTATCCGCCAAGATCCCCCCTCCTATGAGTACCGTCTTCTCCTGACAGACGGGTATCTGCCGAGGGGGGAGTTCGTAACCCGAAAAGTGATGCAGGAGAAACTCAGAGAAGTGCAGCCAGCTGATATGGGATATCCCATCAGTGCTCTTTTGCAGCGGTCCGATTTGCTTTTTCGCGGAAGTCGATCCTCCATCCGAAAGATTTACATCGTTTCCGATTTCCAAGCCAGTTCGGTGGGGGACATCAGTCGCATCCCTCGAGAAGGGATAGAATCGGTGGTTTTATTTCCAGTTGAGGGGAGGTCTCGAGTAAATGCATATATCGACTCTATAGCAGTGACTTTGATAGGAGGGCAGAGACATCTCCGCTACCATCTAAGTGCCACTGACAATCGGGTGTACACTGTACAAGTTGAAGGTACTACCAGAGCTCTGACTGCAGGATGGTATGATATGTTTTTTGATAGGCAGATTCCTCCCTACGTAAAGTTCTCTATCGCGGGCGATGAAGTGACGTTCGATAATGAGGCATATGTGGGTTTGCTCCCGGCTGAAGAGACCAATTCCCGTATAGGATGGTTGGGGCCTAAGGAAGCAGAATCCGCTTTTGAGAAGCTTCATCAGGTCCTGGGAGTATCTCCATGGAAGGGCAGTTCAAAAGGAGAAATTCCTTGGCAACGGCTATCCGTTTTGGTTGCTTCGATGGAGGATTTGCCCGCTCAGGTACCTACATGGGTAGCTGAGGGAGGGTTGCTTATCACATTTCCTCCCCCGAACTGTACCTCTCCTCTCTGGAGGAAGCTACCTTTCGCAGCCGAAATAGAGCTCGTCCAGAAGCACGAGAACAAGAACCTGTCATCTGTAATCAAACCTAAGGTGGACGCTTTTTGGGAAGGGATCTTTATGCATACTGATGCACAACCTACCTTTCTTGCGGAGCCTTTGCGACTGCGTCAGTTCTACTCCTTCCAGGTGCTGAGAGGCTTTTCTCTCTTAGAGGATGTGGAAGGCCATCCTTTGCTCTGGGAGGTCAGCTGGGGCAAAGGAAAGATTTACCTCTTTTCCTTCCCTTGGGGAGAGGCTGGTCTCGGGGAGCACAGCGTTTTCGTTCCTTTATTTGAAAGACTTTACCAGAGAAGTGGACCGGGAGTAGAAAGAGGGAGAGTAGTGTGGTTGGGGCAAAAGACAGCTTTTTCCTTTCCCGTGGATGAGGGAGGGAGAGTGGTCTTGCGACATGTAGGCACTGGTCAGGAATACCTTCCTCCGATAGAAAGGAGAGGGAATGTGCAGCGATTCTTCTTAGGCGAGCACCCGATGAAAGCCGGGTTGTATGAAATCGCAGGAGCGAAAAATTTGCAAGGTTATCTGGGAGTAAATATTTCTCCCGAGGAGTCAGCAGGAGAATACCTATCGGTGGAGACATGGGAAAAAATGGGCTTCCCAGCCGAAGTGCGTCGATGGGATGGACGTGACTTTCGTCGGGAAAGAGTGGGTTTTCTGTGGCGGGACTGGTGGATCTGGCTGGGTATAGCCTTTCTTTTGATAATAGGGGAAACTTTTTGGGCGAGAAGTCTCCTACGCCCTGTTATCGAACCTGTACCTTGAAGCGATGGCGGTGCTCCTTTCCGTTGGAAGTGTAGTAAATCACTTCTGCTGTGCCTTGGAAACGCCTTTGGTCCAGAGTAGCTTCTAACTCTACCTCTCCTCGTTCATTTGCATCGAAGTGGGTAGCACCTGCTTTTTGCCCTGCCTTGAAAAGTCGAACGATGAGTTTCGAGCGGGGCTTCAAGCCAGAGATGTAGATGGAGTATGTCTTCCCTCCTTCTACCACCAGCGGGTCCTGCCACTGAAAAGGCTCTCTGTTCACCTGAATAAAGGCCTCTTCTCGAGCAGGCACTGGGACGGAAGAGACCTCCGCTTCTTCTTCTTCTCCGATCACTTCATGAGGATTGTAACCTCCTGTTTGGGCTTGAAGGAGAGCTGAGAGAAGAAGTAGGGGTAACACGACGTACCACATCTATGCGAAAATATTTATTTTTGACCTGATGGGAGAGTTGGCTATAGACACTCTTTCTCTACCGCCTGTGTACTATAGATGGCTGCAAGTGGTGCGGCGTTTTCCGATGTTTGATGTCCGGCGAGCAGGCATCCTGTGTTCTATTCGGCTCTCCTATATTCTCGAACCGACTCAGGGAGCGAAAGACATTTTCCTTCATCGGCAGCGGCTGGGGGGGCTATTTCCTCCTCCGTATCTCCCGCTGGGGTATGATGTTTTTGGAAATATCCTTTTATGGGATTTAGAGAGTGGGGTTGTGTACCTTCATTGGCGCGGCGCTTCCCCTTCCTGTCAGGTAAAAGTCGCTCCCTCGTTAGAAGACCTATGTGATAAGTTATACTACAGACCCATACATTGATGAAATTATCCTCCCTACTGCGCTGGGCAGATTCTTTTCCCTTTTTCTACCTCCATTTGCAGAACAACCCGCAGGATGACCTCTCCCACTATCGGTGGATCTTAGGGGTGGGACGGAAAGCCCACAGAGGTCCTTTTCACGAAGGGAAGTGGTATATGGGGGGGTGGCCCTATGAGTGGAAGGCACCCTATAGAAAACCCTTGGTGGAATTTCCAAAAGAGGCTTTCTTCATCCCGCATATGGTCTTCGCCGCTGAAGAGGCTCCCGAGTGGGAAAAAGAATCTGTCCCCGAAGATTTTTTGAAGTATAATGCCTTCTTAGGAGCGTCTTTGGAACGGCCAGATTACCTCGATGCCGTCGAAAGCTTGAGAGAGCACATTTACAATGGAGAAGTGTATCAGGTTAATCTCACCATTGTGCTGGCCTGGGAAGCAGTATTAGACCCGATAAGAGCCTTTTTGTACCTATTGGATTCTTTTCCTGCTACCTACAACTTTATTTTCAAGTACCAACAGAAATATGTCATCGGAGCTTCTCCAGAACGGTTCTTCTGGCTGTGGCGGCATCTCATCGCTCAGCAGCCCATCAAGGGTACGATTAGACGGGGAAAGACGTGGCAGGAAGACCTCTTCCTCGTAGAGTCTCTGAGAAATAACCCAAAAGAACTGGCAGAGAATACCATGATCGTGGATCTTGTACGGAATGATTTGCAGCGAGTGTGTGTGCCGGGTTCTGTGTCAGTGCCGGTCTGGGCGGGAGTTCACACCTTCCCTGGCGTGCATCACCTCGTCTCTACTGTTTATGGGGAGCGAAAAAAAGAAGTCTCCTGGATAGAAGCGGTAGAGAGTTTGTTCCCTCCTGGCTCTATGACTGGAGCACCTAAAAGTGCGGCCCTAAAATATATCCATCGGTATGAGCCTGTCGGCCGTGGATTCTATGCGGGTGCGATTGGATATATGTCTGCTGATGGGTTAGCCGACTTCGCCGTAGTTATCCGAAGCTGGATATATGACAAAGCGTCTCGCCAGCTCCTTCTACAGGTTGGAAGCGGGATTACCTATGAGTCAGACCCTCAAGCAGAGTGGGAAGAATGCTGGCTTAAAGCAGAAAAGTTATTAGGGGCCCTCCGGCTCTCTGTCTAAGCAAGGCGGTCTTGCAGGAGAGAGTGTTCCTTTTGTATCTTTTGCTGGAGCTCCATTAGAGCGTGTAGCAGCACCTCTGGGCGAGGGGGACAGCCTGGTACATATACATCCACAGGTAAAAACTGATCGACCCCCTGCACGACTCCGTACACTCGATGCATACCCCCTGTCGAAGCACATGCGCCCATAGCGATGCACCACTTTGGCTCAGCCATCTGGTCCCATATGCGTTTGATAGCGTGAGCCATTTTGTAGGTGCACCAGCCTGCCACGATCATCACGTCTGCCTGACGGGGTGAAAAAGAAAATCGCTCCATGCCGAATCGAGCGATGTCATACTTAGGGCCTGCCGCAGCCATCATTTCAATAGCACAGCAAGCCAGCCCCATCGGCATAGGCCATAGAGAACCTGCTCGGGCCCAGCTTATCAGGTCATCCAGTCGAGAGAGCATGAATCCTTGCTGAGCCAGTGCTTTTTCTAAATCCATAAGACGAAAAACAAAAGTACGGCATACAACTTGTACGGAGAACATTGTTGTGACTGAGAACATAGCTAAGGAATCCAACACTCTGATGATTTGGAGAGCCCCTACCCCTCTAAGCGATCAGAATCGGAAATTGTATGAAATGGAGGGGACCCATCGGAAGAGATAGAGGTTGTAGGCACGTTGGATATTTGGATTGTTTTCATCTTGCCTCAGTCGCAGGGCCCACATGTTCCGTCGCCCGTATAGATTATAAAGAGAGAAGTTCCAGCTGGATTGCCAGCGTCTCCCTTCTTTAGGTCGAGGCTTCCATGTGACAGAGATGTCCGCTCTGTGGTAATCAGGCATTCGACGGTTGTTTCTGCTGTTGTAAACAGCGATGACCTGGTCGTCGAAAATGTATTTTCCAACAGGAAGGGTAATAGGCCGTCCTGTTGCGTATAGAGCGGTGAAACCAATGTCCCACTGGTTACTTAGGGCATATTGCAAAACGAGAGTGATTTGATGGGGACGGTCTACATAGTTAGGGAAGGGCTCTGGAGCGATCTGGGGGATGTAGCGGAAGCTTCGGCTGTAGGTATAAGCCAGCCAGCCTGTGAGGCTGCCAGTGAGCTTTTGGATCATCCATTCGCTTCCGTACGCCCATCCGCGGCCCTGTACCAGGTCTCGTTCTATCTGCGGATTAAGAAAGATGTCCGCTCCCGCCCGAAAGTCTAACACATTATACATCCATCGGTAGAAGAGTTCCCACGATAGGTCCCAACTATGCCCTTTCCAGCGAGGGGTTCCCTGGAGAGCTAAAGCCATTTGATATCCGTCTTGACGGCGCACGTTGAGTGTTGTAGGCCACCATATATCGGTAGGCAGACCCACAGGAGAGAGAGTAGCTACATGTAAAAACTGCTGCACTCGGCCTGTCGACGCTTTCAGTGCCCACCGATCTGAGAGAGCATAACGAAGACTGAGCCGTGGTTCTATGCCCCCCCAAGCCTCTATGAGGCGTCCTCTTCCGTAAGAGAGGGTATCCTGGGGTTGCTGCTCGGGAGAGAAAGTGTAGAGTGTGGCGGGACCCAATAATCCAAATCCTGCCCAGCGGAGTCCTCCCTCGAGGAGCCAGCGACTACCTATCTTGTATCCTGTTTGGACGTACAGAGCGGCCTCTATACCACGTAGAGAGGGCACCCGATAGGCCCGAATGTTCGAAGTGTCCGAGGTCGGTTCGAGTACCCCAGGTAGAAAGGTATGATGGGTGAGCCCTGCCCCGAAGCGCAGCTTGAGCTTTTCGGAGAGAAAGTAGTCCCCATCGCTACGCCAGCCAAAGTCTTCGATACCCGACCCGAATCGAGCCTGATTTCTCCCCTGCTCCACTACGAATGCATAGTCGTATTTGCTGTAGTAGGCCAGGGTATTGATGAAAAGACGGGGGGAGGGTATAAAGTTCCAACGAAGGGTCGTGGTGGCATTTCCCCAGTTGAAATCTAAAAAGGAAGTCTTGAAAACATCTCGTCCGAAGTATCCTGATAGATAAAATTTGTGCTTATCTCCTGCGCGATAGTTGACTTTTGCCGTCAGGTCGTAGAAGTACAAAGTAGTACGGCGCAGCTCTGGGTCTCGGGCGAAGAGAAGAAAAAGATCTGCATAACTCCGTCTACCGGTGAGCAGGAGGCCTGCTCGATCTTTGAGGAGAGGACCTTCCACGCTGAGTCGAGAAGAGATCAAGCCGATACCTCCCGCTGCTTGCCAACGAGGGCTGCTCCCTTCTCGTAAGCGGACATCGAGCGCGGAAGAGAGCCTCCCTCCGTATTCTGGGGGCATGTATCCCTTGAAGAGTTGGGCATCTTGAAGGGCATCTGCATTGAAGGCAGAGAATATACCGCCGATATGTCCGGGGTTATAGACGACAGCTTCATCCAACAAGACCAGGTTTTGGTCGAATGACCCCCCGCGCACAAAGAAACTGGAGCTTCCGTCACCTGCAGTCGCTACACCAGGAAGAAAAGAAAGGGCTCGCAGAACGTCTACTTCCCCCAAGAGGGCGGGTAGTTTTTTAAGTTGCTGGACCTCGATGCGATTTTGGCTCATTCCAGCACTTTCAAAGCGGCGCTGTTCATAGGTCTCTATAATCTCCACGCTTCGCAGTTCAACCCCTTCTTCTTTCAATCGAAAATCATGACGAGTATCGCCTCGCAGAGAAACCCGCAAGGTTTCTGCGCGGTAGCCCACAAATTGGGCTACTATCTGATACTGTCCCGCGGGGAGCCGAATAGCATAGTACCCATACGGATTTGAGAAAGCCCCTGTCCCGCGCTCTATCACGAAGATCTTGGCGCCTGCAAGCGGTTCTCGGTTGTTTGCATCCTGCACGTATCCACTGAGGGTATAGATGTTTTGGGCCCAGAAGATTCCTCCTATGACCGGGGCGATACGCCACATATGCCGCAAATAACAAAAACGTCTTTACCTTCTGGCGTTTCCTGAGTAACCTATACAATAATGGTATATTTGCTGAATGTGGAGGGAGCTCTCTTTTATCGGGATGGCAGTTGCTTCCGTGGCTTTCCGGCAGTGCGAGACGAAGTCAAAAAAGGCTCAGAGCCAGACGCACACCTCGTCGGAAACCGCCTTATACATTAAGGTAGCTCGTACTCCCTGCTTCGGACGATGTCCCATAGATGTAGTGGAGCTTTTGCCTGATGGTACTGTCCGATATGAGGGGGAGCGGTTTGTTTCCCGATTAGGCGTGTATACCCGTCGCTTGTCTGCCGCAGAGCGAAAGGAAGCCGAACGGATCCTCCGAGAAAGCAGCTTTCACCAGTATGCAGAGGTATATGACAATCCTGGGATTACGGATCTTCCTTCCCTGATACTGGTCTATCGGCTGGAAGGAAGCGAGAAAAAGATCACATGCCGAACGGGATGCCCTCCCGACCTACCTGAGAAAATAGAGCGGTTGCGAGCTTTTTTAGCTGACCAAGGAGACTTTCAAATGGTGAAAGGTCCTCAGGAAGAAACGCTTTCTGATCCAGGAAATGACTAAAATTTATAGATTTTGCTTGTATTTCCTCGTAGGCATAGGGATAAATGGGTGTAGTCTGTTTCGAGATCCGCGAGCGAACTGCAACCACCCCAAGCACGAGGAATACATTCGCGAGCAGCAGGCCTCTCGTTTAGCGAAGCAGACCCGCAGCTACGGTAAACCAGGAAAGGGCCCTCGTCGCGTCCAGAAAAGCTGTCCAAACCCTTGAGGGAGCTACTGGGCCTTCTGCTCCTCAGCGGTTTATGGGCCCAGCCCCCTGCTAAAGAGCGTATCACGGCTCTCCTCTCTCGAGCCGAGGAGGCTCCTGATGCAGAAACCGAAAAATGGGCGCGGGAGGCACTTTCTCTCCTAAGTAGAGAAACGCTTTCCTCTCGAGATCCCAATATATCCCTGTACCTCGGACAAGCGTTAGACCTCTTAGCCTATGGCTTAGCCTATAGAGGGAAAATAGACTCAGCCCTTTTCTGGGGAGACTCTGCTTACCGGCTCCTGTACCGAACGGGTCATACACAAAAGGCCGTCGAAGTCAAAGCCAACGTTGCATACTACTTGCACCAGAAAGGAGAAATACTATCCGCGCTCTCTGCGTACCGAGAAATTGCCTCTCTCGCCCAGGCAGCGGGAAATCAGCGCCTTTTCTTCTATACACTCAACAACCTGGGGGGACTGTTTTCTGAGATCGGACTCCAGGACACCGCTGCACTCCTCTATGAAAAAGCATTGAAGGTAGCAGATTCTCTTCAGGAACCTCGACTCCAAGCCTTCGCCCTCAACAATCTCTCCGCGCTATACGAAACGCAGCGGCTCTACGACTATGCAAAGGAATACGCCTCAAAAGCGCTTTATCTCCGTATCCGAACTGGGGATTCTACCCACCTCCCCAACATTTTATCCAATCTTGGTCGTATTAGTTATATAAAAGGGGAGCGAGACTCTGCTTTGTATTTTTTTCGAAAGGCGCGAGCTTCTGCAGTCGCTACTCACAATATCCTGGGCCAAGCCACTGCAGCCACTAATCTGGCTACCTTTTTCCTTCAGGAGAGCAAATGGGACAGTGCTGAGTTTTACCTTCGGGAAAGCTATCAGCTCCGGGCAGCGCTATCTCCTGTAGAGCGCTTCAAAGCCTATCGTGCCTGGCTTCACTTTTATCAGCGTCGGGTAGAAGGGAGCCAGCATAACCAGAAACAGACTTTTCTTCGGAATGCTCTTTACTGGTTAGAGAAGGCTCAGCGGCAACTCGACTCTACTCAGGTATATGACACAGAAGCGGTTCAACAGTTTTATCTACACGCGCACGATGTGTATGCCCAGCTGGGAGACTTCAGGAGAGCCCTTCAGTTTTATCGCCAGTACGTGCGGTTACGAGATAGTTTACAGAGCCGGCAAGCCCAGCGCAAAGCGATAGAGTCTCGCTATCAATATGAATGGTTCCAACGCGAACGCCTTTTCCATGAGGAGCTGCTTCGCCAGCGGCTCTCTTCCGAGGAGTATCGAGCAAGGCAACGCCTCTGGAAAGGCTTCATGGCGACAGTAGTAATCATTCTCTCGGGAGGGGGAGCTGGTTTGTATTTCTTATATCGTCGTACCCGACAGCAGCGGGACTTCATCTCCCGTCAGAAAGAGATACTGGAAAGTTCTTATCTGCTCATCGCTACCCAACATGAGGAGCTACAAAAAAGTCTGCGGTATGCGAAGCGGGTGCAGCAAGCCCTTTTACCTGCCGAGGATCGACTAAAAGAGCTGTTTCCTTTTGCGCAGGCTCTTTGGTATCAGCCTCGGGCAGAGGTGGGGGGAGATTTTTATTGGGTTCGATCGGGGGGTGAGCAGCAGTTCATGCTCGTTTCGGGAGACTGTACAGGACATGGAGTTCCTGGTGGGCTCATTACAGCCCTTGCCCTCACCCTATTGGAGCAGGGAGCGCAGCGGTTGGTAGAGCTTCGGCCGACAGAGTTGGTGCGTTTTCTCCATGAAAACTTTCTTCGGCTATTTCGTGTGGAGGAGAAAAACTCCTTTCAAGAAGGAATAGAGGGAAGCTTTGTCTGGATGGACTTTGGCAAAGCGCCCCTAGAAATCGAAATCTTGAATGCAGGAGCGTATGCGTGGTGGATGCCCCATGGGGGAGATATCGTTGAGCTTGAACCAACGGGGGGGCCTGTGGGGGGACGGCTCTTCTCAGTGGGGGAAGCAGGATGGGGAGTTCATAGAATACCCTTGAGTGGCGGAGGACGCCTGATCTTAGCCAGTGATGGAGTCCGGGATCAGCTCAGTCCCAGTCAGAAAAAATGGGGCCGCAAAGCCTTACGAGAAGCCGTGCGAGAAACTAGCTCTCTCCCTCCTCCGGAGGCTCTCTCTGTGCTCCAAAGGAAGTGGGATAGCTTTCGGGGAGGATTTCCGCAGGTCGATGACATCCTCCTTTGGTTACTGGACATCTCGCCGCTCCCCAATCAGGTAGCCCAAGAATCCCCTATCTAAGCGTTTTTCCACGGAGAATCCGGCTCCAGATAGTTTGTCTATAAGCGGCTTGGGATTTGCATGATATTCGATATGCCAAGTTCGAACTCGTCTAAGCTCCATCGGAGAGAGGCTCTCTATCAGGCTAAACTCGCATCCTTCACAATCTAACTTCAGGAAATCCACTTCCTCTAAGTCGAACCGATTAAGGAGAGCAGACAAAGAGAGAACCTCGACGGAGATCTGCTCTTCGTATCGGATAAACTTTTGCAGGGGAGAAGAGGGAGGAGTGAGAGAGTTGGCATCTGGCTCTTTCGGTGCGATCTGGAAGGCAGCTTGCCCTTCATCTGTACCTAAGGCAGCGGGAAGGAGGAGGATACGGTCGGAGAGCCCCATTCGGGTTATGTTTTCCTGGGCCAATGCATAGTTGGGAGGGTAAGGTTCCAGCCCGATAACCTGTCTCGCCCCTTGCAAAGCAAAATAGACGGTGGAATCTCCATTGTAGGCTCCGACATCCACTACGACCTTTCCGGAAAAATCCTCTCCATAATCTTTTCTCCCAAAAAGCTCGTACAGGGTCATAAGGTCCATGCCTACGGTAAGGCGAGTCAGAAACGTCCGGCCAGGGCTCAACTCCCATGCCAGAAGCTCAGGGGCTTCTGGCTGAACGGAAGCAGGCTGCATACCCGCTTCTCGCAAAAGCAGAAAACCATACAGATTCGGAGGAGTGATGTGGCATAAGCGGGAAACCCCTGGAAAAAGGCAGAGATTGTGTTGGTCCACACCTCGTAGGGCTCGTAGCAAAAGCAGGAATGGAGCGGAAGAGATCCGACGAAGGCGCCGATAGACCCGCAACAGCTTAAGAAGGTAGAGCCATCGCATCACGCACGGGGATGAAATCGTTGATAAGCTTCTCTCAGCTGTGCAGGAGTGACGGCTAAGTACTTCTGGGTAGTAGCTATACTGGAATGCCCCAAAAGCTCTTTTACAGCTTGCACATTGGCTCCACGATGAAGAAGATGAGTTGCGAAGCTGTGCCGAAGGGCATGCGGATGGGTTCCCATGTGTTTTCTCACTAAACGGTAAATAGCCTTCGCATAGAGAGGCTCCCCTTTTGGGGTACAGAGGAGGTAATCATGCTCCGGCTTCAGAGAAGCTCGAAAAGCAAGGTAAGTGTGGATTAGTTGGGTTAGCAGGGGATACAGGGGGACTACCCGCCATTTGCTTCCTTTTCCTAATATGTGGAGCTGGCCGGCCGTGAGGTGAATCTGACCGAGTCGCAGACCCGCCACCTCTCCCCTCCGTAAGCCACACCCATAAAGGAGCTCTATGACAAGCCTATCTCGTACTTGACAGAAGTCTGAGGTGTGATTTTCTATGGCACGCAGAGCAGAAAGGACTGTGGCCTCAGGTAATGCCTTGGGTAAAGTTCGAGGAAGGCGGGGAGAGGCCAGTGACCATCCCATGCCAGGCACCCGGAGGATTCGACGGATGTAGGTATCCAGCCGTCGAATAGCCGCTACCTTTCGGGCGCGGGTGGACGCGCGAGGATAACGACTCAGCCAGGCCCTAAGCTGTTCTGCGGTCGCTTTCCTCCAAGCATCAGGGCTCTCCAAAGGATTGAACCCGTAGAACTCCTCACAAAACGCAGCCCATCCTCGCAGGTCTCGCATATACGCAGCAGCAGTATGCGAACTGGCCTTTTTCACTCCAGCGAGGTAGTCCAAGAATCCCTGCAGCACCTGTCAAAGGTAGCGTACGGCGTGCATTTTTGCAGGGTGTGGTTTGTGGCAGGCTCCATCCTTACGAACGTCCTCCTTTTGGTATGGCTTCGGCTGTTTCGAGTCCCCGTTTTTCCATTGATAACGTTGAATTATTGGGTTTGTGTAGGATGGGTTACCCTCCTGGAGCCGCCTAACTGGGAGCAGGTGGCCTCCATTTCGGGGTGGGCGATAGGCGCTTTCTTCCTACTGGGAGGATTATTCATAAGCGTTTTTGCCCTGACTGGCGCAGCCACACGAGAGATCGGTATCGGGCTCGTTGGAATGTTGGCCAAACTTTCTGTAGTTTTTCCAGTGGCATTTTCAGCCTTTTTTATGAAAGAGCCGCTTTCTTTTTTCCAACAGCTTGGTGTTCTTATAGGACTGGGGGCGATTGTTGCGGTCCATTACCCGTATCTGCGGGGTGGAGGCTGGCGTGCCCTATTCCGGGCGGGACGCATCGGTATCCTTCTATGGATTGGCAACGGCATCATAGATATTCTTTTCAAAGCCTTTCAGCCACACTGGGTATCGCTTTCCCCTCTTCAAATCCCTCTCTTCATCATGAGCGTCGCAGGAGCTTTGGGAGTCTTTTTTCACTTAGGAAGAGGGAAAGGTTCTCTTCTCCTGCATAGGTCGACCCTCGGGACAGCGGTGATACTGGGTACCACTAATCTCCTTTCCATTTATTGTTATTTGAAAGGATTGCAGAGCTTTCCCGCAGTGCAGTTTTTTCTCTGGAATAATCTCGGTATCGTCCTCTTATCTGGGATAGTGGGTGTTCTCTTCTTTCGGGAACGTTTTTCGTGGGAGATGGGAGTCGGCTATGGAATGGGGCTCCTGTCTATCTTCTTGGTATCAGCATAACGAAATGAAAAAGGCCCCCTTGCTTGGGGGCCTCTGGCTGGGCTTACTCCAAAGAACATAAACTGAGAGCAGACCTGGACCGTTGTAGATCAAAAAAGGTGAGACCTAAGTGCAGAGCGAGGCGGAAAGAGCAGAAACAAAGACCTCCCTGAAAAAGAGCTATCTATGTAGAACCAGAGAAGACCCAGACAATTTCTCCGAGCTCGGAATGACCTGTTTTTATTTTATATACGGACGCTCGACTTTCTCAGGTTGCATGAAAGGTGTAACTTGGATGCGTGAGACTGGAAGGACTCTGGATAGGTCTTCTTGCGGCACAGACTTATTACATACAGGTACGTCCTGAGGCGATCTCGCTTCGGCGACAGCTACAGCAAGCCGCTATCGGGTCAGATGCCCGAGCTCGTCTGTCCCTGGTATGGAGGGGCCTCACCCGAGTAGAGACGTTTTTACCTGCTGTGGATGGCGCCTTTTCAGGTCTACAGGATTGGTTTGTTGTCCACTTTTCTGGGAGAGATTCGGTAGCCCTGTTGGAAGAGATCAAAGGCCATGAAGGGGTCAGCTGGGTAGAACCGGCCGTCCGTCGCCGCATTTGTGGAGGGCCTTCTTCTTTGGCTGGGTGGCATCATTTCGCTTTAGGAACGGAGACGACGTGGAGCCAGAGCCAAGGGAGCCCCTCTATCGTGATGGCTCTCATTGATAGTGGGACAGACTGGCTTCTTCCTGCCTTTCATCGACAGGTATGGATTAATCCCTCGGAAGATCTAAATGGAAATGCGGTGCTGGATGCAGAAGACCTAAACGGGGTAGATGACGATGGAAACGGCTTCGTAGATGATGTGATAGGGTATGATTTTACGGATCAGCCATTTTCTGCTGGCGTAGGAGATTATGTGGGGGTAGATCCATGGCCTATCGATGAAAATGGTCATGGTACCGCTATGGCGAGCGTGATGGTGGCCCGGCCTGATCGGGGTCCAGTCGCAGGAGTGGCTCCCGGATGCAGGCTCATGATCCTTCGCTGCTTCAATGCGGATGGCTATGGCGAAGATGACGACATCGCCCGGGCACTGGTATATGCTGTGCAAAACGGGGCTCGGATCATCAACTGCAGCTTTGGAGATGAGAGACCCTCTCGCTTGATCCAGACTGTAATCCAGTATGCCTACCGAGCGGGAGTTACTATCGTGGCTGCTTCTGGAAATGGAACAGGAGGCCGCCCCCATTTCCCTTCTGGCTTTGGAGAAGTGCTCGCTGCAGGGGGCTTAGCCTATGATGAAGTCTCCGGGCGATTTTATCTGTGGCCTTTGTCTGGCTATTATCGGGTGGATTGGGTGGCCCCGGCTGATCGATTGCCCGTCTTGTATCCGGGTGGTCAAGTGCGGCTTCTGAGCGGGACTAGCTTAGCTGCGGCGCTCTCCTGCGCAGCTGCTGCACTGCTTTTGAGCGTTCATCCTACCCTAACTCCCGATGACATTCGAGCGACTTTTTGTGCTCGAGCGCTTCCTCTCTCCACCTCTGGGTGGAATGTATATAGTGGGAGTGGGCGAATATACCTCCCTTCTGCTATGGCACATCCCCAGAATGCTGTGGCAGGCTGGCTCTTTCCCCCTGAAGGGGTGCCTCTCACCAGTGGAATTCCCTTCGTCTTCGCTACGTATCATAGTCTACTGGAGAGCTGGGAGATAAGCTGGGCTTCCTCCTTGGAGGGGCCATGGCGTTTACTTCTGCAGGGTACCTCTCCAAGCTTGCGAGATACTCTTCAGAACTGGGTCCCCTCTTCAGGGCGTTCCTTCCTTCGACTCACCCTTTTCCTTCGAAATGGAGGAGAAGTGGTCTTTCTTCGAGAGGTCTCCTACTTCCCTGGAGGAGTCGGAAATGCTTATGTAGAGCAGGTAGTAGGCTGGAGAGAGGGTCTCTTGGGCCTCATAGCAAGTTGGAAAGTAAATGTACCTCTTTATGCATGTGTGGAGGCTGCTTCTCACCGAGTGTGTTCGGACAAAATAGACACTACGGGGTCGGTGTGGCTCCCTTCTTCATCAGTAGGACAGATGGGGCGGTGGGTAGCCTATACACTCACGGATACGCCGTATCATCCCCTGCCTTTACCTGCGCAAGTGCCGAAGGTCCTTCCGTATGCACCATGGCAGGTAAATGGAAGGCGATCTATGGAAGGGTTTTATCTGGCTGAGGTAGCCCCCGACTGGGATGGGGACGGCGAAGGAGACCTGATCGTAAGCGGAAGGATACCTGCCACCGGAAGAGTAGGTCGGCTGTATTTTTTGCATCGTGTCGGAGATACATACCTTCCCTATGACAGTATAGCGACTATTGCCAGTCTGCTTCCTCGCGATCTGAGAGATTGGGATGGAGATGGGGTGCAGGAGCTTTTGTGTGTATGGCTGGATAGTTTCTACGTATTAGGAGGTACTCCGCCCCGAGATCTCCTTTGGCGAGGGCGGGGGAGGGCTGCTCGATTGGGGGCAAATCAAACCGTCTGGATTCGTGAAGAGGATGGGGATTACCGTTGTTTGACGAGAGAAGGTTCCGCTCTGGTCTCGCTGGCCGATACTGTTCGTTGGACAGGGAGTACGACCATCCCTCGCCTCGTGGAGCTAAGAGACGGCTTTTCACGGATATGGGCCTTTGGGAACTATGCGGGATGGATTTTTCTATATGATTCTCTGGGCCAGCTTATCCGGGCAGTTTTTACGGGGCTTCGGGACGTCGGTTCTTATCTCCTGACAGCAGATATCACTGGGGATGGAAGAGATGAGATTATCTATTTGGGGCAAGGACCGGATGGCTCTTGGTGGGAAGTAGGATTTCTTGCATCGCCGGGTTGGAGTCCCTCAGGTCGAGTTCGTTTTTGGGGGGGAAGTGGAGGGGGAGCACGCCTTTTCGCTGCTGGTGAGAGAATGGTTATCTGGCTACCCCCTCATCTTTACGTAGGGCGCTTTCGGGGATTGGACTGGGAAGGAGAAGCTTTTGATGCAGGTATATGGGGAGTTTTCGGAGCTTGGATTTTAGAAGGAGATACGGTATTCCTGCTGGCCCGAGACACCCTGGTGCGTTTTTATCGCCTTGCACCGCCGTTGGGAGTGGGGCCCCAGTGGGCGGCTCCAGGGGGTATCTCCCCCACGGAGGCCTTTTTATCTTGGCATGCGGTCGGCCCTACCCTCTCTTATGAACTCTATCGCCTCCAGATAGGAGAGCCTCCTGCACTGCTCTACACAGGAACAGACACGGCCTATGTAGATAGGGGGCTCACGCCAGAGAAGGAGTATTACTATTTCGTTCGGGTGGTGGGGGGAGCTTTTTCTCCCCCCTTTTTTCTTCGGCCAGGCGAGCGTCCTTGTTTGGACACGGCATGGGCGGAGGGAGAGGGTACATGTTGGGTACGGGGTACGAGCAGATGGGAAGGAGAGGGGGGTACATTCTTTCGGTTAAGGTCGGGAGGGCAACAGCCCCTCTTTTCGGTGGCTTCTGGTTCGACATGGCTCTTGCTTTTTCCTACGCTGCCTCATGAAGATACTTTAGAGATAGATACCACTTTGACGGATGTGCGGGGGCGATATCTCTCTTCTGCGTGCACGCTCCTTCGGGTAGGGAAGGATACCTCTTCGGACACCTGTGTCAGTCCTACTGCCTGGCGCCTCTCAGGGGAGCGGGAAGTCGTGCTTACGTTCGCAGGGACCCTCCCTCCAGAAGCATACGACCTGGCTCGATATGCAGTGACCCCCGTAGGTGAAGTGGAACGGGTGGAGCCCTTCGAAGGAGGGCTTCGTCTGGTGCTTTCCGTTTCTCCCGCTGTGTGGCCCATCGAGATTCGATGGGACTGGGGGGAGCGGGGTTGCCCTTATCGGGTAGCTTTTTCTCCAGAAGAGGCAGCCCAAGCCACATGGGGCTTTTTCCCTAATCCGGTACGGGGGCATCGGCAGGTGTACTTCTGGGGACTCCCTCCTGAAACAGAAGTAAAAATCCTCACTCCTGAGGGGAAGCTTTGCCGAAGATTGATTATGCCACGATCGGAAGGCCCTCTCGCCTGGGACCTGCGGACAGTAAGTGGGGAGTATCTTTCTCCTGGTGTATACCTTATCTGGGCGGAGAAGGAAGGATGGCGTGCAGTGGAAAAACTTTTCATTGAAGAAAGGTAAAAATTTGGCACATACTTTGCCGCACTTCCTTATGCTATGAAAACGCTTGTCATCGTACTCGTCGGGCTCATGAGCTTAGGGCTCGCCCAGACGACTGAAAAAGAAGCTAAGAAAGAGATTCAGCGAAAGGCTATCAAAGAGGCCCGCAAAGAAGCGAAGCGGTTCAAAAAAGGAGGTTACGATGTGACACCGGGTTCCTTGCCGATGGAGAAGCAGTTAGAGTACACCTGGATCCGTCTCTACCAGCGAGATGAAAAAGGACAGTCGCTTTATCTGAGCGCAGATGGAAATGCCGTCGCTGAGACTCGAACGGCAGCGGAGATGCAGGCCTTAGAAGCGGCTAAGCTCAACCTTGCTGGTCAGTTAGAGACCTTTATTCGGGCAATCATCGAAGCCAATATAGCCAATGCTCAGCTCAATACCGAAGAGGCTGCTTCTGTAACGGAGTTTTTAGCGGGAGCTAAAAATGTAATCGTAACTACTCTGAGCCAAGTGGAGCCCGCTTTCAAGATTTATCGCAACTTGCCCAATAAAAATGTGGAAGTGAATTTGAAGTTACTGGTCAATCGAGAACAAGTCCTTCAAGAGGCAAAGAAGCAAGTTCGGCAGGAGCTGCGTGAGCGGCTGAAAGGGCTACAAGAAAAGGTCGATCGCCTGTTACCTCTGCAGTGATGCGGATTCTCTGGGGCTTGGCCTGTGGGATAGCGGGACTTCTTTGGAGCCAGGAGCGAATGGTATCTGGCTTCGCGGAAGTGGAGCTGCTACCGGGATGGTCCATCGAACGGGCTCAGCGGCAAGCACAGCAGCTGGCTATCCTGCAGGCACTCCAGAGCACGTTTCCTAATCATATTGCGCAGGCCAGTAAGTATCTCATAGATAATAGGACGGAAGGGCGTCAGGCTCGAACGCAAACGTACTTTTACCTCACAGCCGATCAATATATCGGCGGGGAGTGGCTTCAGACCACGGATGTGCGATTTTCTACGGAAGTGCGGAAAGGGCAGGTATGGGTCACTTGCAAAATAAGAGGTCGAGCTCGACCTCGTTTGAATCCGCCCCTTCCCCTGGAGCTGCGTACGCTCCGCTGCAGAGACACTGCTTGCACCACTACCGATTTCCTTTCTGGGGATCCCTTCTACCTCTCCTTTCGCAGTGTGGTACCAGGCTACTTGCAGGTTTTCTGGGAAGATTCGGGACGGGTATATCGCCTTCTCCCCTATCAAAATCAGCGTCAAAACGCCTGGCCTGTTCGGGGAGATACTACCTATCTCTTCTTTTCCTCGGAGCCTCAGCACCGTTCGGAGGCTTTCTGGACAGATGAACTTCTGCTCACGGCAGAGAAACCCGAAGTACTCCATCGCATCTATGTGCTTTTCTCTCAGCATCCGCTGAGTGCGCCGCCAGAGCGATTTGACCCAACTGTTGGGTTTCATGTAGTGGATTTCGATAGTTTTCAGGAGTGGTTATTGGCGGAAAGACTTCGACTTTCTGATTTGAATGTACGATACATAGACATAAGTGTGCGACAGCGATGAGAATATCCCTTTTAGGATTGGCGATCTGGTTGTCAGCCCAGCCCTATAAAGATTTGGAGGGGCATATGGGCACGGTAAATGCGGCCGTATTCTCTTCTGACAGCCGCTATCTACTCACAGCCAGCAGTGACCGTACGATTCGGCTCTGGTATATCCCACAGGGTGCGCCCTTAGCTCGGTTTACGGGGGCCACTGCCAGTATAAATGCTCTTACTGTTCCTGTCGATACCGCTGGATCATTTTGGGGTGCTTCCAGCGATGGGAAGGTATACCAATGGAGCCTTCACCAGTATCGGAGTTCGGCGAGAGGAGAAGGAGAGCGCTCCTCCCAGAGTTTTAAGCCGCTTCGTACGGAAGCACTCAGCCGTCGAGTCATCAAGACAGGTCCTTCTGAGGTCTGGGAAGCCTTGAGTTTTTACCCGGACAAGTCCCTCATATATGCTCTGGGTAGAACAGGTCGCCTTATAGCTTGGGACTCCCAGGAAGGATGGCTGCAAACTTTTCAGGATACTTCGGGTGTGGCCTATGCGCTACTTTTCTCGGAACGAGTGAAGACTCTGTATGTAGGCAGTGGAAGCGGACAGATACTGGCACTGAATCCCAACACGCTCGGCGTTCAGCGTGTGCTGCGTGGCCATACTCGAGGGGTGCGCGGACTTGCCCTGAGCCCGGATGAGCGCTTCTTAGCCAGTGCAGGCCTGGATGGGAAGGTGATGCTGTGGACTCTACCAGAGGGACTTCGCACACGCACGCTGGAGAAGCACAGTGACGGTGTACGAGCTGTTTCTTTCAGCCCAGATGGACGTTTCCTGGCCAGTGCGGGCAAAGATGGTCTTATATGCATCTGGAACGTCGCTTCCGGTCGCTTAGAGAAAACTATCTCGGTGGAAGCGCCCCTGTGGACCATCGCATTCAGCCCGAATGGTCAGTATCTCGTAGCCGGAGGAGAGGGTGGCCTTCTCCGTCTCTGGCGTATCGACCAACTGGGTATTCGTCCGATTCAGATTATCGCCGAAACAGATTCTCTATACGCTCCCCCGGTGGATATCGAAGACAATGTTCCGCAGTGCCCGTCTGTGAAGAATCATCGTTATGCATTTATTGTAGGGAACGAAGACTACCGAAGCTTCCAGCCCTCATTCACCCCTACGATGAATGTTCCGTATGCTGTTCGGGATGCGTATGCTTTTCGCATGTATGCAGAGCAGATGCTGGGCATCCCCTCTCGAAATATTGTATTTCTACAAAATGCCACCAGTGCCCAGATTCGGCGAGAGATGGAGAAGCTTTCTCTCCTTACGCAAGTGAGCGGGGGGAAGGCAGAGATATTTTTCTACTATGCAGGGCATGGGGTTCCTCATCCCCGTACGCAAGAAAGTTACATTCTTCCCGTAGATGTCGCTCCCGCTGCACCAGAAGAAGGGGGGATTCGTCTCACAGATCTCATTCAAAAGCTTGGGCAGAGTGGAGTAGGGCGCGTATGGGTTATAGTAGATGCCTGTTTCAGTGGAGGAGCCCGAGAAGAAAGCCCCTTAGCAAGCAGAGGGATCCGCCTTCGTCCCAAACCCATCGTTCTCACGGGTCCCGTGATACTGATATCTGCCAGCACAGCGGATGAAGAATCCCTTCCCTATCACCAAGCTCGTCATGGACTGTTTACCTACTTTTTCTTGAAGTCGTTGAAGAGTGCGGGATGTCAACCCCGATCGCTTCAGTCGCTTTTGGAAGAAGCTGCTACGGAGACAACCCGTTACGCACTTCTTCTGCATAATAAGCTTCAGCGGCCTACTTGGATGGTCAGCCCTACCTTGTCGGAATCGATATTATCCGAGTCTTGGTAGTTACCTTCGCAGGGTGGATAAGTATAAGCTGTGGAGTTACCTAAGCTTTTTTCTCTCGGGGGTCGCTTTCGTTGCCCTTTTTCTTCCTCTTTTTCGAGTGGTGGTGTGGGACACGGGGAAGCAAGGGTATCTTTTCTTGTGGGGAGGGCATGGGGAGTTCGGGGCGAGCGTTCCTGCTGTATTGTATGGGATTGCGGGGGGATGGGGTTTGGCGGGGGTAGTGTCTTTGGTCTATGCAGGTGAGCTGCTTCGTCGTCAGAGCCGCTCCGCTATCGCCTGGATGAACTGGGCTGCCTTTTTTCTGGCGATGGAACTCATATTTCTCTTGGTGATCGCCGAGGAGATCCTGACAGACTTGCGAGTGCAAGAGCTTCATGCGGATAGTTTTGCCCAGGTAGGAAGCTGGCTGGGCTTTTTGGTCTTGATAGGGTTGCTTTTCTTGCCAGGCAGGGCGAGGAAAGCTCTTTTCCCCCGCAAATAGGGTATCTGCATGCTTTTTTGAAGCTGCCATTCTCTTAGTAAAAAACTTTCTACCGTTGCTCTCCTTAGCGCTGCTTTTCATACTGCCTACAGGACCCAATGAGACGCTTTTAGTTGTAAATATCCCACTGGACCCCAAATGCGAAGGCCCGTCCCGGCATGGGATACCAGGCAGTGAGATAGTAGCCCTTATCGATGAGATTTTCTGTCGCCCGTTCAATGCGAAGGTATACCATCACCCGCCGAATATGAATCGAGAGATAGGGATCGACCCACATGTAGGCTGGTTGAGGAGGAAATGGTGTGGGAGGTAGGTAGTACAGACCTAAATGGGGTTCATAAGCAAGCAGGCGAAAGGAAGAAAAGCCCGACAAACGAACACCCACCTGGTAAACGGGAGGACGCCCTGGAAGCTGTCCCTGCCAGAAGATTTGTACCCATCCACTTAGGAGAGGCAAAATGCTCGCCCAGGGGGAGCTTCCCGCTGTGCTATAGATCTTTTGTAACGTAAGACCAGATATTATCCCTATGTTTGGCCAGGAAAGTCCTCCTTCGCAGGTGATCCCGTACAGTAAGAGGGAACTGCCAGAATGAGGTGTACTTTCCCATAGCCAGGGCCTTTCATAAAGGGTTCCCCATCCGGTTATCTGTAGAGGGAGGATTGTCGTGTCTCGGCTTGGAAAAGTGTACTTCACCCACAATCGAGAAAACCGTTCATTAGGAGGTACCTGCTGTACCAGAGCGCTGCGGTAAGTGAGCCAGGGGAGATTTCGGCTATGATAGGCTGCTCCGATGCGATAAGAGCGGAAATACCCCTCAGCCCACAACCCAAAGGCAGGGGGAGGGGCTTCTGGGGTGAGCCACATACGATAGTAGGCATAGGTGGTAAGAAACGATAACTGGATGTGGCTTTGGGTCTCTAAGGAGAGTAGGTTCCAGCTGCGGAACAAAGGGGATCCCGCACCAGTGAGTCGTTGGAAGCGCATCTCCATCTGCCAGGAGTCCCACCTAAGAGTGAGAGTGCCCTTGTGCCAGGTCTGCTGCAAGTTGGATTGAAATGCCAGAGTTTCCTGGACGAAAGGAGATCCGACCTGGAGAGCGGGTGGACTACTACACAGAAGGCGGTTCTCTCCGACCTCTCCTGTAGCGGTAAGGAAAAACCGATGGCTTATGCGAAAGCCTACCTCCGACCTTACATATCGATACCAGCGTCGCCAGCGAAGACTCATGAGACGTACGGGTTGCCTTTCCTTCTGAAAAGCATCCCAGGGAGAAGCCGATGTATCAAAGAGTACTCCTCCGTTGATCTGGTCTTGTAGCTGATTCCAAACCCCCTCTGCACGCAGCCACAAGTGGGGGCGTAAGAGCGCGTAGATGGCGCCCCCTGCACTATAGTGGTCCGACGTTTGTCCTACGTATTCTCCCTCTCGCGTACGTCTTTTGTATACAAGGGAGAGCCCTCCCCGCCTTCGGAAAGTCTGCCCATGAGAGAGAGAGAGAAGCTGTGTGCGTCTGCTGGATTGGTCGAACCGAATCCGTGTGTACGGCTTTTCCGTCCATAGAATCGGTACATGGCGTAGGAGATAAACTTCCTGACTTGCGGGGGAAGGTGCGCTTTCCAGTTCTTCATATTGAGGGATGCCTTTTACCCAGAGAGCATAAGGTTTGAAGTAGGTCAATCGGTGAGCGAAAGAAGCCATCGTATCCAAGGGATCATACCAGGGTAGGTAGGCGGGTTGGTACACGGGGGGGAGGCCCCCACTGGTGTCTCCCAAGAAAGAAAGCAAACGGGTTTCCTGGCCAAATAGGGACCTCCCGAAAAGGAGGACCCCAGTTAGAGCTCTCGCACCAACTCCGTAAATATCTGTGTGAGTTTGGGTTCGGCTTCGTTGGCTACCTGGATGATCTCTTCTAAAGCGACTGGTTTGAGGTGGTCGGGATCTCCGATATCGGTGACGATAGACATGGCGAAGACCCGCATGCCCATATGATTCGCTACGATGCACTCCGGCACAGTGGACATTCCGACCACATCCCCTCCGATAATCCGAAGGAATCGGTATTCCGCCCGGGTCTCGAGATTCGGTCCTGGCACCGCCACATATACTCCTTCTTGAACGGGGATCTGATGCTTATGGGCTATCTCCCGGGCCCGAGCGATGAGATCGGGGTGATAGGGAGCACTCATGTCAGGGAAACGGGGACCTAACTGGTCCAGGTTGATACCTCTAAGCGGATTCTCAGGGAGTAGGTTGATATGGTCGCGGATAATCATTAGGTCTCCGAGCTTATATGTGAGATTGAGCGCGCCCGCTGCATTCGAAAGCAAAAGGGTGTGTGCCCCCAGTAACTTCATGATGCGGATGGGATAAGTGATTTGATACATAGAATAGCCCTCGTAGTAATGGAACCTCCCTTGCATGGCTACCACCCGCTTTCCGCCTAAGCGGCCGAATATCAGCCTACCAAAGTGACTTTCGACCGTACTAATGGGAAAGTGAGGGATGAAGTTGTAGGCCAGCTGGTGCTCCTTTTCGATTGCATCTGCCAGGCGTCCCAGCCCCGTCCCTAAAACGATCCCGACCTCGACTTCGCCGGTGAAATACCGACGAATGTACTCCAGTGTTTCTCGGAAGTGATTATAGGCTTCTGTTGTGGTCATACAGGAGAAGCGACGCAAACAAAGTAGAAAAGAGGCTATCCGCCTTTTCTGGGTGAAGGGGTTGCATACCGATGCGTAGAGCGTACAAAGGTAATCCTGTAAAGGCAGACAAAGCGGGGCTTTGAGAGAGTCGGATGAGGTCCTTTTCGGTGGTAAGGAGTAAGAGGGAAGGCATATTGAGAGTACGACGGGCAGACCTATACCGACGAGCGATCTGAGCGGTATCTTTTTGGGAAAAAGAGTAATGGTCGGGGAAACTGCGTGTGTACAGGATGTACACGCCTAATGCAGAAAGGCTCTGATAGAAACTCTGGGGATGGGCTATCCCGCAGAAGGCGACGACGTTTCGATATCGAAGTTCATCCAAGGACAGAGGGGGCAGTTCTGGAAAAGCTGGGACCAAACCCTCCGTTACATAATGGAAAGTAAGAGAGGGCCGATTGAAGCGACGAGTAGTAGGGAGAGAAGCGGCCGTTTTCTGATTCAAGATAAGTAAGTCAGCCCTCTTATAGCTCATGAAAGGCTCTCGGAGCCTTCCCAAGGGGAAAAGCCAGTCTCGCCAAGGGGGATTAAGGAGGTCCAAAATCAAGATATCCACGTCTTTTTGTATCCTTCGATGCTGAAAGGCATCATCTAACACGATAGCCTGTATATCTGGATACCTTTTTAGAAGTTCTATACCGCCTTTCACGCGATCCTCACATACGCCGACAGGGATATTCGGGAGGAGAGATTTGACAAGCGTCGCTTCATCTCCAAAATAGCGGGCTGGGTCTGCTCCTGATAAGAGTACCTCTTGGAAACCGTGGGAGATCCGTTTATAGCCTCTGCTCAGATAGGCTACCCGTACACCCCTTTCCAGCAGCCATCGCAGGAGATAGATAGAAAAAGGCGTCTTTCCGCTTCCTCCCATGGAGAGATTACCTATTCCTATCACTAAACAGGGTAGTTTGCGAGAAGGAAGCCAGCCCCAGTGGTATAATCGGTTTCGAAGCAAAATCAGAATACCATAGCCGATAGCGAGAGGGATCGCCAGGATTACACCGAATGTCCGTAGTAATCTTTTAAGAGCCCTCCATGCCTTGCGCATGCGACAAAGTATGTAGTTTTGCTTGATGGAGTCGTATCCGATACGACATGACTGGTCCAGAGCGGAGGTAGAGGCCCTGTACCACCGTCCTCTCCTGCGGCTTATAATGGAAGCTGCAGCGGTTCATCAGCAGTATCAGCGACCGGGTGAGATACAGACATGTACACTTTTATCTATCAAGACGGGTGGATGCCCCGAGGATTGCGCGTATTGTGCGCAATCGGTTCGCTACCAAACAGGGATCGAGGTACATCGTCTGCTGGACGTAGAGGCGGTGGTGGAAGCCGCCCGTCAAGCGAAAGCGGCGGGGGCTACCCGTTTTTGTATGGGCGCAGCCTGGCGGGAGGTTCGCAATAACCGAGATTTTGAAAAGGTGTTACAAATGGTGAGGGAAGTCCGAAGCTTGGGATTAGAAGTGTGTGCGACGTTGGGTATGCTCACACCCGAACAGGCGGAGGCTCTAAAGGAAGCAGGACTCACCGCTTACAATCATAATCTCGATACCTCAGCTTCTTATTATTCGGAGGTTATAACTACTCGCACTTATGCGGATCGCCTGCGGACGCTCTCCGCTGCGCGAGCAGCTGGCTTGACCTTGTGTACAGGAGGTATCTTAGGCTTGGGGGAGTCCGATGCTGATCGGATAGATCTGCTGCACACCTTGGCTACTCTCCAGCCGCACCCTGAATCTGTGCCCATAAATGCACTTGTTCCCATCGAGGGGACCCCGTTAGAAAAATCGCGGGTACCCACAGTCTGGGAGATGGTCCGGGTCATAGCCACCGCTCGCATCCTCATGCCCCGCAGCAAGGTACGATTAGCTGCAGGGAGGGAGCGCCTCTCTGCCGTGGAGCAAGCACTGTGTTTCGTAGCGGGGGCGAACTCTATTTTCTTAGGAGAAAAGCTTCTCACCACCCCCAATGCAGCCATTTCCCAAGATCAGGCGCTGTTTGACCTGTTAGGAATCGAACCGATGACCGCCTTTGCAGAGACTTTACCTGCGTGAGCTACACTTGCTCCCTGTGTATGGGATAGTTGTAGTTGGTTGGGTCTGGGCACAGCTCTTACCGAATCTGGGGGGCCAACGAGTGGGTATCTCAGCCCTCACGTTTCTGCGGGTAGATCCCTCTCCTCGGTCTGTAGGATTGGGCGGGGCAGCTGTTCCTCTAAAGGGGGATGCTTATGCTGCTTACTGGAATCCTGGTGCTTTGACCGAACTTCATCACGCAGGAGGGGCTCTGAGCCATACGTTCTGGATAGCGGGATTAGATTACTCTTATGCCGCCTTTGTGCTGCCGTGGAGGAAGTCACATCGCTTGGGTGCACAGGTGCAGTTTCTCTCCAGTGGGCCGATTGAGCGACGCACGGAGTATCAATCGGAAGGGACTGGAGAGTATTTCACTGCGACTTACTGGGCTGGGGGTCCTGTTTACGCCTATGAATTCAGTGACCGATTTTCTGCAGGAGGCTGTTTTAAGGTCGTACGCGAGCAGTTGGATTTCTTTTCGGCGACGACATGGGTGGTAGACGTCGGTTTCCTCTACCAGACGGATGTGCGGGACTTTCGCTTCGGGGTAATAGTGCAAAACTTCGGGCCGAACTCTCGACTTCGGGTTTCTAAAAAGCATGAAGCCGATGCTCCCAATGTGCAGGTATCTTCTTATCCAGCCCCTACACTTTTTGCCTTGGGGGCAGCTATTCGGATATGGGCCCGGAATGCGCATCGGTTAGAGGCATCGCTTCAGCTAAATCATCCCAATGACAATACAGAGAACCTGCGTTTGGGAGTAGAATACATCTATGGCGGTTTCCTTTTTGTTCGGGCGGGTCAGAAAGTGGGTTTGGTCGAGCAATACGTCCCCACAGCGGGTATCGGTCTGAGCCGAGCGTGGGGTCTGGGACGATTTCGCCTGGACTATGCAGCGGAATGGGTAGGTCGACTGGGGTTGCAACATCGAATCGGACTTATATGGCAAAAAGAAGTATCGGCCTCCTCTCGCTCCTCTTCATAGTAAGCTGTGGGGATTTCTGGGGTCGTAAGACTGATTTGGGCTTCATTGACGTGCCTCAGTATGATAACGCGTTGGTTTCATTTGTTCCTATTTTTCCTTATTGGGGGGGATTTAGTGGGCCGGTAGATATCTGCATAGGGTATGATGAACTCATATATGTAGCGGATTCTGTCGCAGGGGAAATAATATGTCTCGACCAGGCAGGGCGTCGGATCGGGCGTTATCCCCTTCCTGGAGTCCACGCTCTCGCCCAGGACAGAAGATTAGACCTCTTAGCTGTCGCGCCTGTAGATACAGTTATAGGGGGGCAAACCTATCGGTTAGATGCACTACATCGGATCCGCCTCTATGATGGGCAAGGATACGGTCTTTCTCACGCCATGATCGTTTCACGTCAGGTACATCCCTTTTACTTTAAGGCTTCTTTTTCCACTTCCGACACAGTTGTCCGCCTGCGTCGGATAGCCGTGATGGCGGATAATAGCTACTATGTCACCCGGACTGGACCGGACAGGGACCCGCTCAAGTTTGGCGGACCAGATGATGCAGTACTAAAGTTTAGCAGTGAAGATAGATGGGAAGAGGCGATAGCAGTGGAGACTTCCACAGGCACACAGACGGATTTCTTTCTCGGGGCGTGGGGTATATGTGTAAAGGCCCGTCCTCCGCAATCTCCTTTTGTGTCGCAAGGAGAGGGCTTCTGGGTGGGCTTGACAGCGTCTGGATTACCCCTCCGGATACATTCCGTAGTGTCTCGTGAGGGAGAACAGGGTCGTTTCTATGAGGTAGAATTTCGCTGGGTGCAGGGAGATACCAGCGTAGCAGATGGGTTTCTCGCGACACCAGGCCGCTTTCGAAGGCCAGAGGGCATCGCATATACAGGAGGAGCTCAGCCCTATCTTATCGTGGCGGATGCTGAGTTAGATTCTGTGTTTGTATTTACTCTTTCGGGATTAGAAGGGGTGTTGCCTCCTGTCAATACGACCGCAGTTCGTCGACCTGTGAAGGTCTCTTTCGGCGGAAGAGGAGGGGGGCCCTTGCAGATGCACAGACCTACCGCTGTCGCCCATCATCGGCGCATTTTATATGTAGTAGATTTTGGTAATAGGCGGGTCATGCGACTACGACTCACCACGGATTTTTAGTACCTTTGCGGCGCAGGAAAAATGTGGGTGATGCATGTTTGGATTTATAAATCGTTTTGAATGGGATGACCGGACGCTCACCTTCAGGCGAGCTCCTCTTCGTGTTTGGCAGCTCGTGCGTCGGCTTCCAGGACCTCTGGTGCGAGGGTTTTTCACAGGGGCGGTCCTGGTAGGGCTCACCTATGGATGGTGGGAGAGGTATTTCCTCCACCTTGAGGACAAGCGCGTGCGGAGGCTGCAGGTAGAATACCAGCGTATTTCTCAGGAAGTGGTCCAATATGAGCAGCGGATGCAGCGACTGCATGAGCGGGCTGAGAAACTGTATCGTCCTGTCCTGGGACTCAGTCCCCTTTCTTCCTCGCAGTGGGAGGGTAACATGGGGGGCGCTCCTATTTCCTCCATCGAGCACTCCCTGTACCGGGGCAAGCTTCTGCATCAGGAATATACAAAACTCGAAGAGTTATTGGCTGAGCAGGCTTCTCATTTGGCCCATCTACCCTGTATCGCTCCTGTCTCTGGTATTCGAGTAAGTGGCTTTGGGTTTCGCCGGGATCCTTTTCATGGAGCGTGGCAGATGCACACGGGCATAGACATATCAGCCCCTTACGGCTCTCCTGTGCGTGCAGCGGCGTCTGGGCGAGTACAAATCGCAGGATGGGATGGAGGAGGATACGGGCTCCAAGTAGAGGTAGATCATGGGAATGGATTAGTGACGAAATATGCGCACTTATCCCGTCTCGCTGTGCAGGTGGGAGAAGAAGTGAGACGAGGACAGGTGATAGGATATGTAGGCTCTACAGGATATTCTGTCGCTCCGCACCTTCATTATGAGGTGATCGAACGAGGGGTAAAGGTTAATCCTGAAAAATACCTACTTTTGCATTAACATGTATGCGAAACTCATCGCTGCTGGCCGACTGGGGCGAGATGCGGAGCTGCGCTCCGTTGGCTCCGGCCAAGTGATACGATTTTCTCTCCCCCAAACGCAGCGAGGACCTGGGGGGGAGGAGCGCACGCTATGGATCGAATGCAGTTACTGGAGAAATCCAGGAGATAGTACGGAAGTACTCCGATTTCTTAGGAAGGGAGCAGTTGTGTTAGTAGAAGGTGTACCTTCCGTTCGTGTTTACACCCGACAAGATAACACCCCAGGCGTAAGCTTTGAATGTCGAGTGGCTTCCCTTCGGGTGCTTGTTTATCCCACTGCAGAGGGAGGCGTGTCGACCTTATCCTCAGAACCAGAGGTGACTGCGGTAGAAGAACCCACTCCTCCGGAGCTTCCTGGAGGAGAAGATCTGCCTTTCTAACAGCCCGCTCTGAGAAGAAGCGGTTTTCTCCAGAAGATATATCTACCTCTACGGCGCCATGCTCCCCCTGGAGCACCATTCCTTGTTGCCTTCAGTGGAGGGCCAGATTCGGTAGCTCTTGTACTGATTTTAGAAGAGCTGGGATACGAAGTAATCTTGGCATACGTGGACCACGGTCTACGGGGTCTCGAGTCTGCCAGAGAGGCAGATTGGGTAAGGGGATTCGCTCAAAGAAAAGGCCTACCTCTGGAGGTGCTGAAGGTAAGGGAGGACATGCTACGTGGAAAGAGAGGCATCCAGGCTGCAGCGCGAAATATACGGTATCAGTGGATGGAGAGCTTGCTAAACCAGGGAAAAGGTTTCTGGGGGGCCACAGCTCATATCTTAGAAGACCAGATAGAAACCTTGCTGTATCGCTTGGTACGCAGTCCAAGCCCAAAGCTGTGGGAAGGTATACCATATCGTCGGGGGCGCTGGCTACGTCCGCTTTTGTACTGTCACAGAGAGGAAATCATCTCTTACCTAAGGAGCAGGCAAGAAGGATATCTCTTAGACAGCAGTAACTATACACCGAAATACTTTCGCAATCAGATGCGGTGGTGGTCACTGCCGCCTCTCTACCAGATAAACCCTTCTTTAGCGGAAAGCTGGGTTGCTCGGTGGAAATTGTATCGCTTGCAGTGGAAGCGGCTGTGGGCGTGCTATTCTCGATGGATGTCTCGCTGGCTCTCTCCGACTCCCTACGGAGAAATAGGGAGGGGACCTGCCGCGAAGGATGCGCTGTATGTGGTAGCCAAGATTCGATGGCGACTTACCGATGCAGCTGCCCATCGACTATGGACTTTATGGAAGGCAAAGCGTTCCGGAGCTTATATAAGTACAGGTGGAAGGGTATTTGTTCGAGTGCCGCAGGGCTTACAAGTCGGATTACAAGAATATTGGATGCCCCTCTGGCCAGAATGGATGCTTTCAGAGGGGGGAGGAACCTGTTTCTGGGGACTCTGGGAACTTAAGGCGGGAGACCAGGCGCCCCAGCCCGGTGAGAGGGTGTTAGCATGGAATAAGCACCTTCTGCACTTTCCCCTTCGAGTACGCTTGTGGAAAAGGGGAGATACCATGCGTCCTGAAGGGTTGGAGGGGCATACGAAGCGTTTGAGCGATATTTGGCCCGAGATAGGAGTATATGGATTTGAAAGAAAACATGCTTTTGTAGTGGAAGATGCAGAAGGCAGAATAATCGGAGCGGCAGGGTATCGCGTAGCTGCAGGAATGAGTCCATCTTCCCCTGAAACAGAGATTTTTTACCTTCGGGCGGTATATGGGCGGATCTCTTCGGCTTCAGAACAGCCTTCGTATCCCGGAGCTCAATCGACCTGAACTCTACCTCAATCGAGAACTCAGCTGGTTAGAGTTTAACGCTCGAGTTTTAGAAGAGTCCTTGCATGAAGTACATCCTCTGCTCAGCCGAATGAGATTTTTGTCTATTTTTTACAGCAATCTTGATGAGTTTTTCATGATTCGGGTGGCGGGCATAAAGGAACAGATCCGGGCAGGTGTGAGGGAAAGGGGGCCAGATGGATTGACCCCTCGTCAGACTCTGCAGCGAATCCAGGAGCGAGTCCGCCAGCTCCTGGTGCGAGCACAGGAAATTTTTTATACCCGTCTCCTCCCTGCGTTAGAAGAAGAGGGAGTCGTTATCTACCAAGGGAGACGGTTAAATCGCCTCCCTCGGGAAGCCTTGAGAAAATACTTTCAGGAAAAGGTCTTTCCACTGCTTACGCCGCTGGCGATCGACTCAGCCCATCCTGTTCCTCCTTTGCGGGCGTTGGAGTATATTGTATGGGTAGAGCTACGAGATGGATCCGCTCTTGTGCCCATTCCTCAGGTGCTACCTCGATTTGTTCCTTTTCACTCTTCTCAGCGGTATGGTTTTGTTCCCATAGAAGCATTGATAGGGCTTTTTCTCGAGGAGCTTTTTCCAGGGCGGCGTGTCAGAGAATACCATCTTTTCCGCCTTACGCGAGATGCCGATATAGAGATATCTGAAGCGGAGGCAGATGACCTTCTTCAGCTGGTGGAAAGGGAGTTGAGGAGAAGGCGATTGGGGGCAGTCGTTCGGTTAGAAGCCAGTGCTGGCATGCCGGCGGATACCTTGCGCTTCTTAATGGATGAGCTGGAGTTTGAACCAGAAGACATCTATCAGGTGGAGGGATTTCTTGGGCTGGAGCGGCTATGGGATATCTTGCATGAAGTGGATGAGCCTTCTCTGCTCGACCGTCCGTTTGTACCTGCTGTACCCGCTGCGCTTCAAGGAAAGGCAAATATATTCGAAGCGATCGCCCAGGGGGATATTCTTTTGCATCATCCCTACGATAGCTTTGTACCCGTCGCAGAGTTTATCCAGGCGGCGGCGCGGGATCCTAATGTTCTTGCTATCAAGCAGACCCTCTATCGCACTACAGGAGAAAAGTCTCTTATCGTTCAGGCGCTGAGAGAAGCAGTAGAGCGCGGCAAACAAGTCACCGTGCTTATTGAACTCAAGGCCAGGTTTGATGAAGAGACAAACATATACTGGGCGAAAGAGTTAGAAAAAGCAGGAGCCAACGTCATATACGGTTTGTTGGGGCTCAAAATACATTCTAAATGTGCGCTGATTGTTCGGAAAGAGGGGAATGGTCTCCGCCTGTATGCTCATCTGAGTACAGGTAACTACAACGAGAAAACGGCTCAGATGTACACGGATATAGGTCTTTTGACAGCGGACCCCGAAATCACGCGAGATTTAGCCGAGCTATTTAACTATCTAACGGGGAACTCTGGTCAGCGGAACTGGCGTCGCATCGCTGTGGCTCCAGAAAATCTTCGAGAAATGTTTTTATCGGAGATAGAACGCTGCATGGCCGAGCATTCACCTGAGCAACCGAGTAGAATTTTACTGGTTATCAATGCATTAGTTGATCCTGATATGATACGGGCTCTATATGCGGCTTCTTTGCGGGGGGTCCTGGTGGACCTGGTCGTACGAGGTATCTGCTGCTTGGTCCCGGGTACTTCGGTCAGTCCGACCATTCGAGTTCACAGCATTATCGGTCGGTTTTTGGAACATAGCCGCTTGTATATTTTCCAGAGTGGAGGAGAGCTGCGGGTCTGGTCGGGAAGCGCAGATTGGATGCCGCGAAACTTAGATAGGCGAGTGGAGATCGCATATCCTCTCGATACGCCATCTTTAGCAAAGCAAGCGCTGGATATAGCAGAGACGCTTCTTGCAGATACTACCCATACATGGATTTTGGGAGCGGATGGGGTATATCGTCGGCGTAGAGAGGTCGATCCTACCCTTCCTCCTTTTTCGGCTCAGCTTGAGTTCCTTCGATTGCGAGGGTTTCCTGCCAAAGAGATTTCGTAAAGTATGTATCCTGTCGTTGAACATTTTTACACACTGCAAGGAGAGGGGTACTGGGCGGGACAGCCTGCCTATTTCGTCCGTTTGGGAGGCTGTGATGTAGGATGTTCCTGGTGTGATACTCGGTACAGCTGGCCGAAAGAAGGATGGGACCTCTATACCCCGGAAGAGATAAGAGAGTGGATCACGAGGACTCCTGCTCGCCACGTGGTTCTCACGGGAGGAGAACCCACGATGCATCCGCTTTCTCCCTTGATCGATACCCTTCGGCAGGGGGGCCTCTTTGTACAGCTGGAGACTTCAGGCGCCTATCCCTTGCCAGATGTTCTTCCAGACTGGATTACCCTTTCCCCCAAGCGATTTAGGCCCCCTTTACCTTCGTACTATGAGGTGGCCCGTGAGCTGAAAGTCGTCATACATGCCCGCAGTGATTTTGGCTGGGCCGAGCAGCAGCTTGCGTTTTGCCCACCTACTGTGCAGGCTTATCTCCAACCTGAGGCCTATCAACCAGAGACCTTGAGTTGGATAATTGCATATCTAAAAGAGCATCCGCGCTGGCGCCTTAGTTTGCAATGGCATCGATATCTTGCTATTCCATGAAAAACCTTTTCTGGTGGATAGGGATCGTCACAGCCAGCTTATGGGTAGGATATGCACAACCCACCCCTCCGAAAGGCATTTCCCGGAGAGCATATGAGTTGTATCTGGCGGCTGTCCGGGCGGCTCAGGCACGCCAATCTTCTCAGGCGCTGCAGTGGCTCGCTGAGGCTGTGCGTATAGAGCCTGATTATGAGGATGCATGGATTCTCAAAGGGAAATTGCACTTAGCTCAGGGCGATCTGGAGCAGACCCATGAGGTGGGGATGCGACTAGATCATTTGCGAAGCATCTCTCCTGCGGGGAAAGCCTGGTCGTTATATTTTCGAGGAAAAGCCTATATGGCACAAATGGCCTATGACTCTGCGGAGGTCATATGGCGGCGTTTTGTTGTGGCGGCTGTAGGCCATGTTCCTCGTAGCATTCAAGATGAAGGTGCCCTTCTTCTCACCCAGAGTATACATGCAGCCCGCCTCCTCCGCCAGCCTGTACCCTTTCAACCTCGTAATCTGGGCTCTGCTATCAATAGTCCCTACGAAGAGTATCTCCCCAGCTTGACAGCGGATGGAAGACGGCTTTTCTACACCTCCCGCCGTCCTAAAGAAGGCGTGCCTGCTCATCCGCTTCGTGGAAATGACGAGGATCTCTACTGGGCAGAGAGAGACAGCCTCTCAAGAGAATGGAACCCTGCCCAACCCTTAGGCCCTCCTATAAATTCTCCTCAAAATGAAGGAGCTGCTTTCTTCTCAGCGGATGGTCAGTGGGCCTTCCTTACTCTCTGTGACCGAACAGACGGGTACGGTTCTTGTGACCTCTATTTTTCTGAGCTCAAGGGTTTTGCCTGGTCTGAGCCGCGCAATCTGGGGCCCGATCTCAATACGGCGTACTGGGAGTCTCACCCTTCCCTCACGCACGATAGAAAACGCCTCTATTTCGCTTCAGGGAGGCCTGGAGGACAAGGAGGAACTGATATCTGGTACAGTGATTGGCGGGAGGGGAAATGGCAGAAGCCTCAGAACATCGGTCCTCCCATCAATACGCCTGGCGACGAATATAGCCCCATGATCGCTGCGGATGGGCGTACCTTGTATTTCGCCTCTGATTATCATCCGGGGATGGGAGGACAAGACCTTTTTATCACCTTTTTGACCGATACAGGGTGGAGCCTCCCTCGGAATCTGGGTTATCCTCTCAATACTCCTGCGGATGAACAAACTCTATGTATCGACGCAAGAGGAGAAATTGGGTATGTCTCATTGGTACGGCCAGGAGGGATGGGCAAAGAGGATATCTATGAATTTCCCCTATGGCCCGAGATCCGACCACAAAAAGCGGCCAGTTACGTGCGCGGACGTGTGATAGATAAGCAAACCCAGCTTCCTGTGGCGGCATTCATCGTCCTGGTAGAAGTGCAAAGTCGCGATACTATCCGTTCTCTACACTGTAACCCTAAAACAGGAGATTTTCTTGTTTCTCTCCCCTTAGGACAGCGATATGCCCTCTTTGCAAAGGCGGAAGGGTACCTTTTTTACAGTGGGCATTTCGATCTGATGGAAACGGATACAGCATATACACTCACGGTTCAGTTAGAAAGGCTTCAGAAGGGAAGTCGTCTCACCCTTCGAAATGTATTTTTTGAGTTTGATAGAGCAGAGCTTCGACCCGAGTCTGCCATGGAACTGGACGAAGTCGTTCGATTATTGAAGGCGAATCCTTCTTGGCAGATAGAGATACAAGGCCATACCGATAGCATAGGAAGCCCTTCCTACAATCAGTCTCTCTCGCAGCGCCGAGCAGAGGCAGTTCGCTCTTATCTTATCCAAAAAGGAATATCTTCCTCTCGCATGATTGCCCGAGGGTACGGAGCTAATCGGCCCCTTGCCAGTAACAATACCGAAGAAGGTCGGGCTCTCAATCGCCGCACGGAGATTCTTTTCATCGGGGCAGACTAACATCGAAAAGGTATCGATGTATGCTTATGTATTCACTCCCTTCCGGCTTTAGGATAGACTGGTACAGATGAGCTGTGGTAAAAAGGAACTCTGGCTGGTCTGGCAGTACTGGGCCCTGCCACTTCAGGGGGTGTTTTGAGCGAGCGATAGTGACATGCGGATGGTAAGAGTCAGGCAAGGGAAGTCCGATAACGGTGTGAAGTTCCCTCACCAATGGTTCCAAAATGGGGGCTGGATGGAAGTGAACCCATAGGGTTCTTCTCTGCCAACCTAAGTGCGAAGGATAGAGACGGATCGCACTATGCCCTTGGAGCAGCGGCTGTATGGCGTGGTGGATTTTTTCTACAGGCAGGCCTGTCTTATTTCCGATGAATACCAGAGTCACGTGCCACTGATCCGGGGGTATCCAGCGGGCACCCGCTGGAAGCAAAAGCGGCCGATGTCTAAGGATCCATCCTACTCCTTCGGGAGGAAGGGGCAATCCCACAAACAAACGCATTTAATAGTAAAGGTATATCTTTAACAGAAAACAACAACTCAAACAGACGAACGCGGATATTGCGTTTATATTTGTCTCAGTCATGAGTTGGGGATGGATTCTGCCGTTGTACGTATGGTTACAGGGTGGAGTGGCGATCGGGCAGTGGGGCGTATACAGCTACCACGGCAACATTCGATCAGTGACGTACATTTCTCCGTATTTCTGGTGTCTTAGCACAGAGGGCGTCGTCGTGGTGGATGGAGAAACAGGGAGTTATCGAGAGCTACATCGAGGAACGGGACTTCTGTATAATCGACCCACGGCTCTCTATGGGGATCCTTATGCTGGCTGGATTTTTTTGGGGTATGATGACGGGCAGATTCAATATGGAGAAAGTCCAGAGGCCCTCTCTGTCTTGCGAGAAATAGCGGTCAACCCAATCTATACTGCGCGGGCTATTCGTGATTTGCATGCAAAGGGAGACACATTAGCTATAGCTACGGATTTCGGGTTGGTCCTATGGTCCAAAAGGCAGAGGAGAGTGTTGGCTACAGTTGCGCAGTTTCCGGGAATAGCCTTTGCCGAGCCGGTGTCACGGGTAAGGTGGGCAAACGGACGATTGTGGGTAGTCACCAGCCGTGGGCTCTTTTCTCTTTCGGAAGGGCGCCCGTGGAGTGGTCCCTGGGAAAAGGTATCAGGGACCGGGTATGGGCTGCCCGATAGCATGCAGTATTTTGGAGGGTGGGTTGAGACGCCTCAGGACTTCCTCCTGCTCTTTCGAGATTCTCTCTATAGGTGGAGTGGAAATAGATGGGAGCTCTATCCATTGCCCCCCCCTTTCCAAGGTCGGCGAGTACTCTGTGTGGGAGGAGAAGGGGGGGGGTGGGCCCTTTCTGCTGCGGATGTAGAGAATGTACATTTCTTTACAGTTCGAGGAGAGACCACCTACATGTGGAATCCAGGGGCGACGGCCCTTTGGATGAGTCCGACAGGATCGTATCGTGCGGTGGGGAGTGGATGGATAGGGGCTTTTTTGGCAAGTCCTAAGATCTCTGTGAGTACGGACGCTCATCAGCGGCTGCGAGCGGGCGGCGTAACTGAAGTGTTGCCTACCCCTACAGGTATCTTCTTCCTACACGGCGGGTCGGGGTTTTGGGGAGCAGGATGGAGTACGGATGTTACCTTTTACCCGCATGGAGCTCCCAAAGGAAATTTGCTTAGTCTTTCTCTCCTTTCTGGTCGCTACTCGCCTGGTCTCACCGAGGCTGTATGGGATGGAGCCCACGCATGGATCGCTTCGTCAAGTGCGATCATGAAAATAACCCCTTCTGGAAGGGTAGATACTTTCACAGCGTACAATGCCCCTTTTGATGGTATTTTTCCAGATCCGAATGGAAAGCCAAGTTATATGGCTTTTTCCAGTCTTGCAGTGGATAAGAATGGGGCTATCTGGGCTGTAAAACGTTATGGGAACCGGAATATCTGTGTATATCTTCCTTATCGGGGGGCATGGGAATGTCTACCTTATGGGGATGGGGCGGAAGCGATCCTCGTTCGTGTAGATAGTCGAGGGTACAAATGGGTGCTGTTTGTCAACGGAAGAATCCGAGTGATAGACGACCGAGGGCAGCCAGAGAATGTCGCGGTACACCGAAGTGTCGTTTTGGGTGTGGGCGGACAGCCTCTGCCTGGGCTCCCTTCCTCTCGTATCACCACATTGGCCCCGGATCGGACAGGTGCGGTCTGGCTGGGTACGGATAGAGGAGTAGCCGTTTTGTATGGGGATCCTTTTGATGGTTCGCTGTCGCTTTCTGTTCCTGTGATAGAGAATCGATATGCCCTGGAGGAGGAGAGTATCACGGACGTCGCTGTAGATGGACAAAATCGGAAGTGGATAGGCACTCAGGCGAGTGGAGTATATGTACTGAGCTCAGATGGAAGCCGGCAGATAGCAAACTTCAACACTCAGAATAGTCCCCTTCCGAGTGACCTTATCTATCGGATCCGCCCTTGGGATAGCACAGGTGAGGTTTTCATGATCACTGCTGATGGGACGGTTAGCTATCGAGACTGGGCTACGGAGCCTTCGGAACGGTTGGATACTCTTCACATTTTCCCGAATCCTGTTTCCCGAACCTTTGAGGGGTGGATTGGGATCCGGGGTTTATCGGAGGGGAGTACGGTTCGGATATTTACCCCAGATGGTCAGCAAGTTCGTTATTTACAAAGCTTTGGTGGACAGGCTGTTTGGGACTTGCGTACGATTACTGGAGAGAAAGTCGCTCCTGGCTTTTACTTAATTGGAGCGATCGACCGGGAAGGCCAGCGCAGTGCGGTGGGTAAAATTGTTGTAACAGAGTAGGTGTTTCAGGTATGTACAGTGGCTGGCTTTCAGCCGTGGGAGTGGCGCCGGGTATTCCAGGTTAGGGAGCTGCCTCCTACTTTATTTTGGAGTGTTGCCTCCGACCCTACTACAGCCTCGCGCGTCCTTACAGCTATCTTGTCTGAAAAAGGCGTGGTGGTACGGTGGCTCCCTCTGCGTCATCGAGGCAAGTGGATAGAAGAAGCACTTTCCCTCCCCTGGTCTGAGACCTCACTCGCTTTTCTCTTCTCAGAAGTCCCTTGTATGGTCTTAGATGCAGACCCTTGTGACCTTCAGCGTTTGTGGCGCAGGCTGCGCGAACAAGGCTATGTCTCCCGAACATATTTTGTCCCATCCTACTTTCGCAGTGCTCTGACTCAGGAGCCCAGACTGGCACAGGACGAAAGCGAACTGGAGGAGTGGGCCCTCCTCTATGAAGAACTGAGGGAAGATTTGTCCCTCGCCCGAGCTTGGCTCCCCTGTATCCTAACCACTTCGATCGCATGAGCCAAGAGGTAAAGACCCGTGCTATAGTTTTCCAGACCTACCCTTATAAGGAACAGAGCCGGATCCTGCGGCTTCATACGGAGCACGAGGGTACCCTATCTGCACTTGCGCTGGGTAAGATGCAGAAAGTCTCTCTGACAGGGGCTCTTGTGCAAGTACGATTGCGTATGCGTTCCCAGAGAGAGGTCCAGCGAATAGCTGAGATGGAATGGGATTATGTGTACAGAACTCTTTTCCATGACCCGCGGCGGCACCCCTACCTTCTCTTAGCAGTGGAATGGCTAAGTCGTTGTCTGGTGGCTCCCGATCCGGTGTTGTTTCAATGGGTTCGTGCCCAGCTTATTCGGTTGGACGAGGCACCTGATATGGAGAGCCACCTTCGGGGGGTATTTGGAGAGTTGCTCGCCCGCTGGGGCGTGGGGGCTCCGCTCTCGGCCGCTTCCCTTAGAGAAGTAGAGGGGCTATACCGTCAAGCCTTTCCCGACTGGAAGCCGCTGCGGACGCTTTCCTTGATAGAAACCCTATCTTTGCTGACTTATGACCGAGGATAGTCCTACTCCTGTGGGTTCCCTCTTGAAAGAAATTCATTACCCCCATCAACTCAGGGCGTTACCGGAGGAGCTACTTCCCCAGGTGGCGGACGAAGTTCGAGCCTACCTTATCCAGCATGCGGCTCGGTATGGAGGGCACTTTGCGGCGAGTTTGGGGGTGGTCGAGCTAACGGTCGCTCTACACTACGTCTATCAGACACCGGAAGATCTTCTGGTATGGGATGTGGGTCATCAGGCGTATGGTCATAAGATCCTGACAGGGCGTCGATCTGTCTTTCATACGAATCGGCTGAAAGATGGTATCGCTGGTTTTCCCAAACGGGAAGAGTCCCCGTACGATACCTTCGGAGTAGGGCACTCCTCCACTTCTGTTTCAGCCGCTTTAGGAATGGTTGAAGCGCTTCGTCATCTGGGGCAATCGCATCGAAAAGTAGTAGCCGTGATCGGAGATGGGGCGCTCACGGCAGGACTCGCTTATGAAGGGCTCAATAATGTCGGGGCACTGCAGCCAGACCTTCTCATCATCCTCAATGACAATCAGATGTCGATAGATCCCAATGTGGGAGCTATAAAGGATTATCTTGCGGGTATCACTGCTTCTCGCACGTATAATCGATTTCGTGAAGAGATATGGAAGTTTCTTACTCGGATCCAGGAGAAACTCGGAGCGCCTGTTCGGGATTATGTGGCCCGTTTGGAAGAGATGCTTACTTTTCTCGTTTCTCGACCTGCGGTTTTATTTGAGAGCCTGGGCCTGCGTTATTTTGGTCCTGTTAATGGGCATGATGTGCGAGGTCTGGTGAGTACCCTTCGGGATTTACGGGCTCTCCCTGGACCTAAGCTGCTTCATTGTCGGACTGTGAAGGGGAAAGGCTTTCCACCTGCTGAGAAGGATCAGATCAAATGGCATGCCCCATCTTTTCGATTTGATCCCCTGACGGGGGCTGCTTTGGAGGTGCCCTCCATGAAGCCCACCCCCCCTCGGTATCAAGACGTGTTTGGAGAAACGATTATAGAGTTAGCTGAGCAAGACCCCACGGTAGTAGCGGTCACCCCAGCCATGCTATCGGGTTCGGGCCTTACGAAAATGCACCATCTGATGCCGCATCGCTGCTATGATGTAGGTATTGCTGAGCAGCATGCCGTTACTTTCAGTGCTGGGCTCGCTACGCAGGGGATGAAGGTATTCTGCAACATCTATTCTACCTTTCTGCAACGAGCATATGACCAGGTGATACATGACGTGGTACTGCAGAAGTTACCAGTTATTTTCTGCTTGGATCGGGCTGGTGCAGTGGGAGCGGATGGAGCGACCCATCAAGGGCTGTACGATATTGCATATCTCCGTCCTCTCCCTCATATTATTTTATCTGCCCCCTTGAATGAATCGGAGCTCCGAAATCTCATGTACACAGCGTTGGATACGGATCGTCCATTTGTCATTCGCTATCCTCGAGGCAATGGAGTACTCATCGACTGGCGAACTCCTCTACAGAAAGTTTCCATCGGAAAAGGCCGACTGCTTCGGGAAGGAGAAGAAGTAGCCATCTTATCCTATGGACATATTGGCAATGAAGTCCTCGCTGCTTGTGAGCGGCTTTTAGAGGAAGGCCTTTTCCCGGCTGTGTATGACCTCCGATTTGCCAAACCCCTGGATGAAGAACTTTTGCACGAGGTCGCACATCGGTATCGATATATCGTGACTGTGGAAGATGGGGTTCGAATGGGCGGGGTAGGGAGTGCAGTACTCGAATGGTTGATGGATAATGGATATAGAGTTCCGGTTCGGCGGTTAGGCGCACCGGATAGTATCTTAGAGCATGCCACTCAAGCGGAGCAGTATCAGCTGTGTGGATATGATCGGGGAAGTATAGCTGAAGTGGTGCGAGAAGCCTTTCGCCAGTCTCTACCTTCGCGAGTGTGGAGGTCCTGATAATCGCCCTATTTGTCGGAGGCTATACTCTCATAGCTCTTGAGCATCGGCTGCAGATAGATAAAGCCGCCACGGCTATTCTCATTGGTGCATTGAGCTGGTTTCTGCTGTTTGGAGTGCCTCTTTTCTCTTCGGGGAGTGTCCCTTCTTCTACAGAAGCGCATCTGATCCATCATTTGGCAGAAGCGGCGGGCATCCTTTTTTTCCTGTTAGGAGCGATGACCATAGTGGAGGTGGTAGACTCATATGACGGATTTCAGTTTGTTCTCCGTCTTCTTCGGGTTCGGAGCCTATGGGGGTTTTTAGCTATCCTCGTGGGATTGGCCTTTTTGCTCTCAGCTGTCATCGACAATCTCACGGCCACCTTGCTCATGGTATCTCTTTTGCAGAAGGTTATTCCCTCTGAGCAGCGCAATGTTCGCTTATTAGGAGCATCTCTGATCGTGCTGGCGGCTAACTCCGGCGGGGCGTGGAGTCCCTTAGGAGATGTTACGACCACCATGCTTTGGATAAAAGGGTGCATTACAGAAGTGAATATCATCAAGCGAGTGTTCTTGCCCAGTCTTCTATCTGTTGCCCTCCCCTTCCTGATATTGGGAAGGATGCTCCGAGGAGCCTCCCTCCAGTTCGACGCTGTATATGCAGAGGAAGAGGTGATCCCACGCCGAGCAAGCCTCATCGTATTTATAGTGGGGGTGGGAGGGATTATAGCGGTTCCTCTCATGAAACTCCTTTTCCATGTACCTCCCTTCTTGGCGTGGCTTCTTTCGATGAGTCTGGTTTGGCTTACGACAGAACTCTTTTACCGAAGGCTTCGTCGCAGGGTGGATG
>JANZYW010000050.1 GCA_026413325.1 Bacteroidia bacterium
GGGTAGGGTCCAGGGGGAGGTTGTCCACTTCATCCGCAGAGGAAACAACGAAGAGAGTGGCCTGTTCGATTTGCCCCACGAGTCCGACTACTTCAGGATGGCCCAATGCCCCCAAAAGGACGATTTGGACCCCAGGTTTGTCGATTTCGCGTACCCGGTTTTGCAGCTTGAGCACCACTGGACAGGAAGCATCCAGCAGGCGTACGCCATGCTGCAGAGCCAGCTCATAGGTTTCGGGGGGTTCTCCATGGGCACGAATGAGTACTGTTTCACCTTTCAGATGCGGAAGGTCAGCATGGGTAATGATTCGGAGTCCCTTTGCTTGCAAGCGGCGTACCTCTTCATCGTTGTGTACAATATCTCCGAGGCAGTAGAGATACGGATGCTCTGCTAAGTAGGCTTCCGCCATCTCTACAGCGTATACGACCCCGAAGCAAAATCCAGAGCTATTGCTGATCGTTACGAGAGGTCTCACTTTTTCTAAAGTAGGAATTTCTCATGAAGGTGTAGGTGCATAGATCAGCTCTTCCGCCCAGGTGATTACTTGAGCGATCTGCTGTGAGATCGTGAGCGTAGTGGTATCCAGGACTCGGGCATCAGGGGCTTTTCTCAGAGGGCTAATAGGACGGGTCTCATCGCGATGGTCGCGTTCTATCAGCTCTTGTTCTATGGCTTTTTTATCGGCTGGGAGGCCGCGCTGGAGGAGCTCCTGATACCTCCGCTCTACCCGAGCGGGGAGCGAAGCTTGCATAAAGACCTTGAGTTCCGCTTCTGGGAAAACGACTGTACCGATGTCCCTTCCGTCCATAACCACTCCGCCAGCTCTTCCAAGCCGACGCTGCTCGGAGATGAGTTTTTGTCGTACCCACGCAACTGTGCTTACCTCACTGGCAAATGCACTGATCTCTGGGCGGCGGAGCTCTTCTTCGAGTCGTTGCTCCCCCACATATACCACCATTTCCCTTCCCTCACGCTCCAGATGAAGAGAAAAATCCTGTAAGAGTCCCGGGAGCTTGTCGGGCCAGCACTTCCGGACTCCTCGTTCCCAGAGGAACCAGGCCACGGCTCGGTACATAGCACCAGAATCAATATGAAGGTAGTCCAACCTTTCGGCAACACCGCGAGCGGTAGTGCTTTTGCCCGTCGCAGCGTATCCATCTATCGCGATGATGATACGGCGCACCCTGCCTCCAAAGATACGAACTTTGGGCATGCGGCTCCTCCTTATCGAGCCTTCCGATAATCATCACGAAACCGTTCTGACTCTCATTGCATATGCCTCCCGGTTACCTGTGCTTTCTTCCCTATGGGTGGCGGTTCCCGAACGGTGGAAAGGGCTGTATGCAAGGCTTCCTGAGGTAAACGGGATTGTGGAGCTCGGCGGTGACCTTTCTGTAGAGCACCTGATTCGGGAGGTAAGAAAGCAAGAGCTCAGCCACGTACTCTACAATACTGCATATGGGCCGCTGCCATTTCGGTTATCTCAGCGTTTGCGAAGCGCTTTTCAGACAGGGATCGTGCATGATACGGAGAAGTTGCATCGTTTTAGTTGGGTGGGATGGGCTGTAGGATGTCGTATGCAGCATTTCTGGGTTTTACGGGACCGACTTTGGCAGACCCTTCCCCGCTGGTGGAGAAAGAAGAGTTTGTCCCTGCCTTTGGCTGCTCTTCCCTCCTCTCTCGAGGCAGCTTTGCCGAGCATCGCCGTCCCTCCCGGAGAGCGCTGGTTTGCCATCCCGGGGCGCATCGAGCGGAAGCGCAGAGCCTACGAAGATCTCATCGAAGCCTTGAAGGAGAGACGTCCCTCTGCGAACTGGCGCTTTCTTCTATTAGGGCCAGCACGGGCGCCTCACAGTGACTGGCCTTTTTTACAGGAACGAATCAGACGATATGGGATAGAGGAATACTTTCTGGTATTTGAGGAGCCGTTAGATTTTGCTACGTATCACGGATACCTCCGCGTTTGTGAAGCAGTTCTTCCCCTCATACACCCCACGATAGCTTATTGGGAGAAGTATCTCAAGTACCAGATCACAGGTGCCTTTTCGCTGGCTTTTACGCACAGGAAACCTCTTTTTCTCCATCGGGCCTTTTCTTCGGAAAGGGAATTTATGGACACGGCTTTCTTTTACGAGACACCGCTTTCTCTCATAGAGCTGATAGAGCGGGGCGATTCTTCGGGGCATTTTCAGTTATATCAGTCAGAGCAGTGGAGGGTAGAATGGGGCGTAGAAAGATTATGGCGGGGATTGACGGGGGGGGAGAGGAGGAGTAGCGATCCATTGCTTTAGCCAACTGAGCCACTTTGGCAAGTGCTCTGCGTGGTAAGCCGCTACACGAGCTCGATACTGCTCTTCGAGAGAGGAGCGCTCATTCTGTATAACTTGTTGCGCCCAGTACAGGGCTTGAGCGGGTTTGTTCCATTTCTCAAGGTACCACTCTGCCAGCAGCACTTGAGCGGGTATATGCCCCATTTCTGCCGCTTTTCGCAGCCATAGCTCGGAGAGGGAATCGTTTCGAGGGGTGCCTTTTCCCTGGGCGTAGTAGCGACCTATGGCTGTCATCGAAGGAGGATCTCCCAGTTGAGCCCCTTGTAAGGCGAAACCGAAGGCTTCTCGGGCATTATACGGGAGTACAGGCACATGGAGGGGACTTGCGCTGTCGGGCGGTTCTAAGACCTGGTACAAGACACGAATAGATAAGAGATGGTTCTGTTTAGCAGCGGCTTCCAAGAGTTTTTTGCCTTCTATGGGCCGTTTGGGGCCCTCTACCCCTCGGAGATAGCTTAAACCCAAGAGGTATTGGGCTTCGGGTAGCCCCGCCCGTACTGCCGCTTGCAGATAGAATCGTGCACTGTCGGGTTTCAGCTCGATCAGCTGGAAATACTCCACTAAGGCCATTTGTGCTGCGGTATTCCCTGAGCGGGCTGCTTTGCGCAGAGAGTCGAGCTGGGCTGGAGAAGGCTTCTGTAAGTGGAAACGCGCATCTTTGCCCAGCACTCCACTTGTGATGGAGACCTGAGCGAGGAGATGACCTCCGAAGCTGTCTGCAAGAGAAAGACTTAGAGCGACTATCAGAAGCTGAGGCCACATTCCCTCCGGATGGCTTACTACCGCTGTTTTTACCTGGAAGAGGAGGTTTCTGAGCTCCCTGACACCGTGTTTACAGTGCTTCCGCAGCAGCAGCTCCCCGTGCATAGATCTCCTCTTCGATAGTGCGATAATCTCGGGGTTGGAAAGGTTGTCCTGTAAGGCGTTGGTATACGTCGATGTACCTATCTCGCGCTTCTCGGATGACCTCTACGTCTAAGGGAGGAGGGGTTGCGTTGGGCTGGCCTTGGAAACCTTGGCGCATTAGCCATTCTCGGACGTACTCTTTCGTGAGATGGATCTGAGGGTCTTGACGAGCTTGGCGTTCATGGTATCCTTCTAACTTGAGATAGCGGGCACTATCAGGCGTATGAACCTCATCTGCTAATACCACTGTACCTTCCCATTCACCGAACTCATACTTGGCGTCACAAAGTAGCATCCCACCTTTTTCTGCGATTTCGATACCTCGCTTGAAGAGATGGAGAGCATATTCTCGTATCTTATCCCAGTGGGGTTTGGGCACCAGACCGGACTCGATGATTTCCCGTTCACTGATTTCTACGTCATGGCCGATTACAGATTTCGTCGTGGGGGTAATAATGGGCTCGGGCAAGAGGTCATTTTCTATGAGGCCATCTGGAAGGTGGACCCCACTAATGAGGCGTCCTCCTGTTCGATAGAGTCGCCACACGTATCCTACCAGGCAACGCCGTACGATCACCTCTACGGGATAGATGCGTACTTGCCGCATCAGGAGAATGTTGGGGTCAGGTGTTCCTATCCAGGCAGAAGGAACTTCCCCCTGGAAAGTCTGAAACATGAAGTGAGACACCCCAGTTAGGACTTGTCCTTTATACGGGATCGTCTCAGGGAGCACTACATCGTAAGCAGAGATACGATCGGTCGTGATGAGAAGGAGGTAGGAGTGAGCGATCTCATAAATGTCTCGTACCTTTCCCCGACGAAATCCGGTCTGACGGGGAAACTGATAGTGGGTTTCGTATAGGCCTTTCATAGTGGGATATTTCCGTGTTTACGAGGGGGGCGACTCCGCTGTTTGTTTTGCAAGCTATCCAGTGCAGCAAAGAGGATACGGCGAGTCTCCTCTGGCAGGATGACTGCATCTACAAATCCCCTATCTGCTGCTCGATAGGGATTGGCAAAAATCCGACGATACTCTGCGGTTTTCTCAGCGAGGGCGGCTGCTGGGTCGGGAGCAGCTGCAATTTCCCGCTTGAAGATTATCTCTGCCGCTCCTTGGGGCCCCATGACCGCGATTTCTGCCGTGGGCCAGGCAAATACATAATCCGCACCTATATGTCGAGAGTTCATCACATCGTAGGCCCCCCCGTAGGCTTTTCTGAGAATAACGGTAAGGCGAGGGACCGTGGCCTCAGAAAAAGCATACAAGAGTTTCGCTCCCTCTTTGATGATCCCTCCCCATTCTTGGTGGGTTCCAGGTAAGAAGCCCGGTACATCCTCCAGCACGATGAGGGGTATATTAAAGGCATCGCAGAATCGAACGAATCGGGCAGCCTTTTGCGATGCGGCGATATCCAGTACTCCTGCGAGTACCAGGGGTTGGTTGGCTACGATACCCACTACATAGCCCCCGAGGCGAGCAAATCCGATTACAATGTTCGCTGCATACTCTGGTTGGATTTCTAAAAAGCTCAGAGGGTCTACCAGAGCTCGTATGACATCCCGGACGTCATAATGCTGAGCGGGATTCTCTGGAACGACATACTTGAGTTGAGGGACGTTTGCGCTCGTCGAAATCGGGCAGGGACGACGGGGAGGCTTGTCTTTCCAGTTGAGGGGGAGATAGGAAAATAGTCGTCGAGTAAGGAGAAGCGTGTCTACATCGGAGGGGGCTGTGAGGTGGGCTACACCGCTTTTTTCTGCATGCACGCGCGCCCCACCCAAGTCTTCGAAAGTGACTTCTTCGTGGGTTACGGTCTTCACGACATTCGGACCCGTAACAAACATGTAGGAGGTTCCTTCTGTCATCAGGATGAAATCTGTAATGGCTGGGCTATAGACCGCTCCTCCTGCACAGGGTCCTAATATGACGGAGAGTTGAGGAACAATACCAGACGAAAGGACATTTCTGTAAAAGATATCTGCATAGCCGGCCAGGGATAGTACACCCTCTTGAATGCGGGCGCCGCCAGAGTCATTTAAGCCGATGAGAGGTATCCCGTTATCCAGTGCCAGCTCCTGAAGGCGTACGATTTTCTGCGCGTGCATCTCGGAGAGGGACCCTCCGAAGACCGTGAAGTCTTGACTAAAAACCAGGACAGGTCGACCATCGATTGTTCCCCGCCCTGTCACCACTCCGTCCCCAGGGATTCGTTGCTTTTCCAACCCGAACTCCCGGCTGCGGTGCGTGACGAAGGCCCCTATTTCCTCGAAGCTTTCGGTATCTAAGAGCACTTCTATGCGCTCGCGAGCAGTGAGTTTGCCTTTTTCGTGTTGAGAGTGGATTTTTTCCTCTCCTCCTCCTTGGAGGGCTTCTTTCCTTTTTCGGAGGAGCTTATCTCTTGCTCTTTCTTCGGGGGTGATCATGTGACTTCGGCATAGTGAGCGGCTATCTCCTCTGTCATGGCGAGGTTGTGAAAGACTTTCTGGACGTCCTCGTGCTCTTCTATCTGCTCTATCAATCGAAGGGCCTTCTGTGCTTCATCCCAGCTGAGCTGGATATATGAGGTGGGCACCCAGGCAAGGGAAGCCTCCTCGGGTTCTATGCCAGCCTTTTCTAAGGCTTCTTGGAGGGCGCCGAACCCCTCATAGGCGCAAGTCACGACCGCTGTCCCTTCCCCAATTTCTACATCTTCAGCCCCTGCCTCTATCATATCCTCCAAAAACCGCTCTTCATTCGAGATGCGGTCAGCAGGGATGGTAAATACGCCTTTTCGAGAAAAAAGATAGGAGACGGCCCCGGAGGTGGCTAAGCTTCCTCCCCCTCGGCTGAAAAGGGTTCGGAGCTGGGAGACAGTCCGATTCGTGTTATCTGTCATGGCTTCTATGAGAACGGCGATACCGCCAGGTGCGTAGCCCTCATAAAGGGCTTCGGTATACGTATCTGCCCCGGAATCTCCTTTTGAGATAGCCCTTTCGATGACATCTTTCGGCATGTTGGCTCGACGGGCATTCTGGATAGCTAAGCGCAGCCGAGGGTTGAAATCAGGGTTTGCTCCGCCCTCACGCGCAGCTACAGTAATCTCTCGTACCAATCGAGTGAAGAGGGCTCCTCTTTTCGCATCGACGACTGCCTTCTTGCGTTTGATTTGTGCCCACTTGCTATGGCCGGCCATGAGGCAAAGATACGGTGCTAACTGGAGGCGAGAGGGTAATACGTTTTTCGCTCATGCAAACGTAAAAAATTTTGCTGGTGATCAAGGGTGGTTTTCAAAGGTGAGGGGGTGGGATAGCGCCATCGGCCTGGTGCATAGCGTAAAACGCCCGGAGGAAACAAGGGGGATACTTCTTCTGTTTCTTAGAGGAGCTCTCACTGGGTCCGCAAGGCTTTCGTAATACAGCCTATCCTCCCTCACCGCGAAGACTAAGCCATTCCTCCCCTCTCTCTCAATCAGAGAACTACCATATCCTTGGCTCTGGGAGAAGGTAGGCCTGTACATACTCTTGTATCGCTCCTTCTAACTGACGAAATGCTTTTGTATAGCCGGCTTTTCTCAGTTTGGCCATTTCTGCCTGGGTAAAGTACTGGTAGCTTTCTCGAATCTCTGCGGGCGTATCGATGAACTCTATCTGAGGTTCTTTCCCCATGGCAGAAAATAGGGCTTTGGCTAAATCAAGAAAGCTGCGAGCATGTCCCGTACCCAGGTTATAAATGCCGGAAGGAGGGGTATCGCTTAGAAAAAAATACAAGACTTCGACCACATCTTTGACGTAGATGAAATCTCTCTTCTGTTCTCCATCGAGATAGTCTGAGCGATGGGAGCGGAAGAGGCGCATCTTTCCTTCGGCTCGAATCTGGCGGTAGCCATGCCAAGCGACGCTGGCCATCCTCCCTTTGTGGTATTCGTTCGGACCAAATACATTGAAAAACTTGAAGCCTGCCCAGCGGGGCGGACGGCTATCTTGGCTCAAGACCCACTGGTCGAAAGCGTGTTTGGATTGGGCATAAGGATTGAGTGGATGTAGCTGGGGGAGAAGCTTTTCATCGTCAGAAAAGCCCAGCTGTCCATCTCCATATGTAGCCGCACTTGAGGCATAAAAGAAAGGAATGCTATTTTCTGTGGCGAACTGCCACAGCCGCTGTGAGTAGTGTAGATTGAGGGTGGCGAAAATGGTAGCATCTTGGAGAGTGGTATCGGTCCGAGCTCCAATATGAAAAATCGCTCCGATATCCTTTGCATAGCGAGGGAGCCACTCGAATATAGTTTCTCTTTCTACTAAGAATCGGTATTTTTTGTGGGTCCAGTTGGTTTTTTTTTCTGCAGCGTCGAATCTATCTACTAAGACAAGGTCGGACAGGCCTTGCTCGTTTAGGTAGGCAGCGAGTGCACTCCCAATGAAGCCCGCGGCACCTGTGATGAGTATCATAAGGTTTGGGGAGGACGGTGTAGGTTTTGCCAGAGTAGGCTGAGTGCGGTAGCTGTCGCTCGACCGATGATGGCGGAGCGATCGCCTGGAAATATAAATTTTCTGGCGGAGGTCTCTACGGGGGTGGCGATCCCTATCCAGACCGTTCCGACAGGTTTTTCATCTGTTCCCCCGGAAGGCCCTGCTATCCCGGTGGTAGCGATGCCGTATGCGGCCCCGAAACGCTGACGAACCCCTTCCGCCATGGCTCGAGCTATAGGTTCACTCACAGCTCCATAGTTTCTTAGGTCATTCGAAGATACATTTAGCAAGGTTTCTTTTGCGGAGTTGCTGTAAGCAACGATCCCCCCTAAGAGAACGTCTGAGGCTCCTGGTATCTCGACCAAGGTGGCGGCGATGTGGCCACCTGTACAGCTTTCTGCGATGGCGAGGGTGTGCTGCTTTTTCTTCAGGGCCTGTAAGAGCGCTTCTGCTAATGAGGAGGGGCCTTCTGCGAAGAGATAAGGCTTCAATAGCTCCCGCAGTTGGTTTGCCTGAGAGGTAAAAAGCTCTTCTGGGAGATCAGCGGGTGCTCTCAGGTGTAGGCTAACTCCTTCCCAGGAGGGGCCATAAGAGAGATGTATAGAGGGGGGCAGCTGCTTTTCCCATGCTTGGATTTGCTCAGAGAGGCGACTTTCTGTGATACCTGTCGTTCGGAATGTAACCTGTCGGGGGGCTTTAGGGAGAAATTTGCGGTGCAGTCGGGGACGAATGGCCTCATGCCAGAGTGACTGGAGCTCGTGTGGGGGGCCTGGGAGGGCGGCTACAAACTGGTCGGGAAACTCCCACACAAGAGCAGGCGCAAGTCCGGCTGGGTTAGGTATTGCTTCTCCTTTTCGGGGTACTTTGGCATATACCTCCAAAAACGGGAGTTCTGGATAGCCTCTTTTTCTAAGTCCTTCTCGTAGGTGAGCAAGAAGAGAAGAAGAAACCTCGAGTGTATCTCCTAAAACTTCTGCCCAGGCATTTGCGGTGAGATCATCTGAAGTATGCCCGAGCCCTCCTGCGGATAAAATAAGCGGGATCCCACTCTTGTATAAGCTTCTCATAGCTTCTCTTAGGAGGGTAAGATCATCTGGAACTATCCGAAGCTCATCTACCTCAAAGCCCATTTCCGAGAGTTCTTGCGCTAAGAAACGCCCATTCTTGTCGGTGAGGCGTCCTTCAGTGAGCTCGTTACCGATGAGGAGGAGCCTCGCCTTAGGAGCGGGCATGCAGCTTTTCGTAGTCTGCTAAGAACTGGGCTAAGCCCTTATCAGTGAGGGGGTGGTGGAAAAGCTGTTTCAGTACGGAAAAAGGCATGGTACCCACATCGGCTCCTTCCAAGGCGCATTCTAATACATGCAGGGGATGTCTTAGGCTGGCAGCGAGGATGTAGGTTTCAAATCCATAGTTGTCGAAAATCTGACGGATCTGACGGATAAGCTCCATTCCCTGATGTCCGATGTCATCCAACCGTCCTAAAAAAGGGCTTACATAGGTGGCCCCTGCTTTTGCTGCGATCAAAGCTTGGAGGGGAGAAAAGATGAGTGTACAGTTCGTGGGAATGCCTTCTTCTTTCAGCGTCTTCAGCGCTTTGACGCCATCTGGGATAAAAGGGATTTTGACGACGATATTGGGAGCGAGACGAGCGAGATGACGGGCTTCTGTTACGATATCTGCATATTGAGTACTGATTACCTCTGCGCTGACAGGGCCAGAAGTAAGAGAAGCGATGGCTTTGTAGTGAGCGTCAAAGTCAACCACACCTACTTTGGCCATGAGAGAGGGATTCGTGGTGACTCCGTCCAGGATTCCGAGGGCAGCAGCTTCTTCGATCTCGGCTAAGGCTGCCGTATCCAAAAAGAAACGCATATCGCAAAAGTACGGTTACTTTTGGCCCGTGCGGATAGCTATCTTAGGTTCGGCTTTTCCTTTCCGAGGCGGCCTGGCAGCCTATAATGAACGGTTAGCTCAGACTTTTGGGGAGCAAGGCCATGAAGTAGAAATCTATACATTCACTGTTCAATACCCTAAGTGGCTTTTTCCTGGAAAAACCCAATACCGAGAGAGCCTTCCCCCTTCTGGGCTACGGATAATCCGTAGCATACATTCCTTGAGCCCCTTATCTTGGTGGCAGACAGCGCGGAAGCTAGTGAAGGGACGGTTTGATTTGGTCGTAGCGAAATTCTGGCTTCCTGTGATGGGCCTGAGTCTGGGGTCAGTACTGCGTCTCTTGAGAATGCAAGATTCGAATGCTTTCCGTCTCACTATCTTGGACAATGTTATTCCGCATGAAGCCCGCATAGGAGATAACCTCTTTACTCAGTATTTTATCGGCTCTGTAGATGCGGCTGTGGCGATGAGCCGACCTGTGGCGGCTGAGTGGAGCAAGCTGACTTCAAAGCCGGTGAGGGTTCTGTTTCATCCCTTGTACGATCATTATGGGGAGCCTGTTTCTCGAGAGGAGGCTTGCCGCATACTGGGTCTTGATCCTCGTTTTCGATACATCTTATTTTTTGGGCTCATTCGCCCCTATAAGGGGCTTGACCTTTTGCTTGAGGCTTGGGCTTCAGATCGTTTGCGAGCGCATACAGAAGCGCGTCTGCTCATAGCGGGAGAGTTATATGAGGCTCCAGAGAAGTATCAGAGCTGGTTCCGGCGGTCAGAGCTGCAGGGTCGGTATGTATTTCATGAAGGTTTTATTCCAGAGGAGCAGGTAAAATACTACTTCAGTGCGGCGGATGCTGTCGTTCAGCCGTACCGGAGCGCGACTCAGAGTGGTATCACGCAGATTGCCTATCATTTTGAGAAACCGATGATCGTAACTCAAGTAGGAGCTCTCCCAGAAATGGTACCAGATGGGAAAGTCGGCTTTGTATGCGAGCCGACTTCTGCTGCGTTGAGCGTGGCGATAGATCGTATCTTGCAGCTTCCGTCGGGATACTTCCTCGAGGCCTTGAGGAATGAGAAACGTCGCTATAGCTGGGACGCCTTCGCTACGGAGCTTCTCTCTTTTGTCCGAAGTTTGCATCATGAGGAAGAAAATTTTTAGAAGTCGAGCCCCTCTTCGGATAGGCTTGGCGGGAGGAGGAACAGATGTGAGTCCTTACAGTGACTTGTATGGAGGAGCGGTGTTGAATGCGACGATTTCTCTTTATGCGCATGCCTCTATCGAGCTGTCGGAAGGGACAGAGGTCATCTTGGAAGCGATGGATAAGGGAGAGAAGGTGTGCCTCCCCGCTGGAGAAAAGCTCCCTTTAGAGGAGCCCCTCCTCTTACTGCGTGGGGTATACAATCGCATCGTTCGAGACTTTATTCGTCATCCAGTATCGCTTCGGTTGACCACATCTGTGGATGTACCCCCTGGTTCGGGTTTAGGGACTTCTTCTACCCTTGTAGTTGCGGTGATAGGTGCTTTTGTAGAGGCTTTTTCTCTCCCATTAGGGGAGTATGAGATCGCTCGCCTGGCGTATGAAGTAGAGCGGATCGATTTGGGACAAGCAGGGGGCAAACAGGACCAATACGCAGCTACTTTCGGAGGTGTAAATTTTATGGAGTTTTATTCCGATGAAAGGGTTATCGTCAATCCCCTGAGAGTGAAAGCTGAATATTTGTATGAGCTGGAGCACAATCTACTGTTGTATTATACAGCGACGAGCCGTTTTTCTTCTTCTATTATTGAGTCGCAGCGTCGGCGTATTTCTGAGGGTCAGGAAAAATCTATAGAAGCTACCCATCGTCTCAAAGAAGAGGCCTTTCGTATGAAAGAAGCTCTACTAAAGGGGCGCATTGATGAAATCGGAGATATATTAGAGACCGGCTTTCGATATAAGCGGCAGCTGGCGGAGGGTATTTCTACTCCTCTAATAGAGGAGATTTATGAGACTGCGAGGGCTGCTGGAGCCACTGGGGGGAAGATATCGGGGGCGGGAGGAGGGGGCTTTATGGTGTTTTACTGTCCAGGGACGACCCGATATGCGGTGTCGGAAGCCCTCAGCGCTTTCGAAGGGCGGGTCTTTCCGTATCACTTTGTGAAACATGGCCTTCTCACATGGACAGTTTGAAAGAAGCGATTGTTTTGGCGGGAGGTCTGGGAACTCGACTTAGGGCCGCTGTACCTGCATACCCTAAAGTTTTAGCTCCAGTAGCAGGACGTCCTTTTTTAGCCTATCTCTTGCAATACCTGACTCGGGAAGGAGTGCAACGCGTCATATTGGCTTTGGGCCATCGGTCAGAAGAAGTTCTTCTTTGGCTTGCCTCTCAGTCTTGGGACATCGAGATAGTACCTATTGTGGAGTCTGCTCCTTTAGGCACGGGGGGAGGGCTGGTTTATGCGTGGAAAAGCAGCCGTGCGCATAATAATCTCGAGGGGAAAAGAGAGGGGATGCCTACCTCTGCTGCTGTTTCGGCTACTACGATTGCATTCTTGAATGGGGATACTTTTTTCCCTGTTTCCCTTCAGCCTTTTCTTTCCTTTCATCGTCGGATAGGCACTCCTATCACCGTTGGATTGGCTCATGTGTCTCCTGCCGATAGATATGGTGTGGTGGAGGTAGAAGGAGACAAGGTTAAGGCCTTTCGTGAAAAAGAGTATCGTCCCTCAGGATGGATTTATGGAGGGATCGCCCTCGTAGAAATCGATTGGTGGGAGAGTCAAACCTGGCCAGAGCGGTTTTCTTGGGAAGAGTTTCTTATGCAGAATGTACCTCCTCTATCTGTGGGAGCTTTTTTGGCAGAGGGGGTGCCTTTTATTGATATTGGTGTGCCTTCAGACTATGAACGGGCCCAGACTTTGGTTCCAAAGTATGCCGTCTTTTGACAAACGCTGGACGCTCTTTTTAGACCGAGATGGGGTCATAAATATCGAGAAAACAGGGGGATATATCTTGTCGTGGGAGGAGTTTCGTTTCGAGGAGGGAGCAGTAGAGGCGTTAGTGCGGCTCTCTTCTCTCTTTGGGCGGATAGTCGTGGTGACGAATCAGCGAGGAGTAGGCCGAGGTCTGATGTCTAAAGAGGATTTAGAGGATATCCATCTTCGTATGCGAGCGGTCATTCAGCAGGCAGGGGGCCGTGTAGATGCGGTGTACGCTTGTACGGATGTAACAGATGACAGTTTTTGCCGCAAGCCTCAGGTGGGCATGGCTTATTGGGCTCGACGCGATTTCCCAGATATTGATTTTGCACGTTCAGTGATGGTCGGAAACTCAGAATCAGATATGCGATTTGGTCGTGCTTTAGGTATGTATACGGTTTGGATTGCTTCTGTTCACCCTTTCCCTTCTCCTGGATTAGCAGATGAGGTTTGGCCTTCTCTAAAGGCTTGGGCTTTCTCGTTCGAGGGGGGGGAGTCCCAGCCGTAGCCCCCAGAAGCCCCGTGCTACAGCGTAAAAAACTAAGTAGCGCATCACCCATCGGACTATCCATTTCGGATAGAGAGACGGAGTCCTAAGAAGGGCACGAGCGATGAGTGGAGAGAGCCAAGGACGTAGAAGGAGTTTTCGGCTCGGATGAGTGAGCCAAATGCCTCCAAAAAGGCTGTGGCGGGTCTCGGAATGTTTTCGATGGAGGTAGGGTAGATTATGCCTCGCCATGTCGTATAACCGAATCAGGGCTTGCAAAGGTGTCTGTTGTACGGTGCTCCATACCCGTGCTGTGGCGATATATCGGAACCGATATCCCGCTGCTTGAAGCCGCCACCCCAACTCTACATCTCCTAATCCATGTTTCCGCATCTGTGTATCCATTCCCCCTACCTGTAAAAGGGCCTGGCAAGATAGAAAGGCGTTTATCGTAATGAAGTTTTTGTGAGAAAGCGCATGTCTACTTCGCATCTTCTCTCTCCATGCCAGATATGATTTCCATATGTTGGGATTTTCATGAGAGAAATAGATTATTTTTCCCAATAGCACTTCGTCCGTCTGAGGGGAGGCTGCGAAGAAGTTTTCTAACCAATCAGGTAAGGGTATGCTGTCTGAGTCCAAGAAAGCTACCCACTGATGCGAGGAGAGATAAGGGAGAGCCAAGTTTCGGGTGGCATTTCGTCCCCGATTTCGTCCATCAGGGTGGGTTAGCGTGCGAACAAAGGGAGGTGCGTATTTCTCTAAAAAAGGCAAGGTTTCATCTGTAGAGCCGTCTACACATACGTACGCTGTAAAGTCGGTGTACGTTTGTTGCGTGAGAGCCGCCAGGCAGCGGCGAAGCTCGGGGAGGTTATTATAGGTCGGGATAATGAGAGCGACAGAGCTCATACCGCAAAGTAGCACCGTATCTTTGATGTATGCGACGCTTCCTCTGGTGCCTTACCACTTTTGTGGCCTGTGCTCAGCAGAGCTCATCTGCCTCCGAGAAGGCTTCTTCGGAGCAGCCACTGACCTACCCGCAAGAGAAACACCTCCGAGCAGTTCGACAGCTTACTTTCGGGGGTAATAATGCAGAGGGCTATTTTGATCCTACAGGTCAACGGATTGTCTTCCAGAGCGACTGGGTAGAAATCAATCCACAGGGTTGTGATCAGATATTTCTTTTGGATCTAAAAGAAGCTATGCCTCGCTATCGGCGGATCTCCACCGGACGAGGCCAGACCACCTGTAGTTATTTTCTGAAGGGGGGGCAAATCATCTATGCTTCCACGCATGGGGTCTCTGATTCTTGTCCATCTCGTCCCCGCTGGAAGGGGAGGTATGTCTGGCCCCTGTACGAATATGACTTGTATGTATATGATCCCCGAACAGACTCTCTCCGGGCTTTTCTCCCTGCAAAAGGGTATGATGCAGAAGCAACTGTTTCACCAGATGGCCGTTTCTTGGTGTTCACTTCACAAAGAGGGGGAGACTTGGATCTATGGCTGTATGATTTTGATACGCAGAGCTTGCGGCAGCTCACGAACGAAATAGGATATGATGGAGGGGCTTTTTTCGGCCCAGACTCGCGAACCATCGTGTGGCGGGCAAGTCGTCCCCAAGGAGCACAAATAGAGTCGTATAAGATGCTACTCTCCGAGGGGATGGTGGAGCCCTCTGAGCTTCAGATATACGTTATGCATATAGATTCATTGATCCCCCATCAAGTAACACGGCTACCAGGAGCAAACTGGGCTCCCTTTTTTCACCCCAGTGGGAAGAAGATCTTGTTCTCCAGCAATCATCACTCTCTGGATAAAGGGGGTCGCCGTTTTAACCTGTTCCTTATCAATATCGATGGGACGGGGCTGGAGCAGGTAACGTTTGATCCAGAGTTTGATGCTTTCCCGATGTTTTCTCCAGATGGAAAGAAGCTGATCTGGGCCAGCAATCGGGCTGGGCGCAAACCTCGAGAAACCAACCTCTTTATCGCAGAGTGGGTGGAATGAACCGGCTGTGGTATGTTCTGCCTTTTTTCTGGTTGCAAGGAGAGAGGCCTCCGTCCTCCTCTCATGCTGTTTTTCGGGTAGATACGCCCTATCATGAGTCTTTTACTTTGCCACCTTATCGGGTGGTCGGTAGAACCCCGTCTCGGATACAAGAAGCCCTCACCGTGCATGTGGGGAGGGAGTACGCGGATTGGGCTCGCTCTGTAGCCTCCGCCTGGCAGGGGATACCTTATGGCAGTGGGGGGGCCGGGCTTGGTCCGCAGGAGATCCTTCTGAATCTGGAGCAGATGGATTGCATGACTGCCGTTGAAAACCTTCTTGCCCTTCACCTCACTTATAAAATGGGAAGTTCGGGAGTAGAGGGTATGACGAGAGCCCTGGCTCGGGTTCGATATGCGACGCCGCTTCCCTGCCGCTGGGAAGATCGATACCACTACTTTACACATGCACTTCTGGCGTGGGAGCTTGAGGGATGGGGAGCTTGTCTACCGCTGGGGGTACGAGATAAACGCCCTATTCGTTATATCTCATCCCATCCAGAGCGGTATCGCGGCTTTCGGGATTGGGAGGCCATCCGCTCTATAGAGAAGACCCTTTCCGTCAAACCCCGTTATTATATCCCTTCTCCGGAGATGGGGGAGTGGCTTTTTGCTTTGCGTGATGGGGATATCATCGCTTTCGTCTCTTCCGAGGAAGGATTAGATGTATCCCATGTAGGGGTATTTTTCTGGGAGGGCAGTCAGGCGACGTTCTCTCATGCTTCTTTGAAGGAGCGAAAGTGGGTGTGGGGAGAGGACCTATGTGCATATCTGGACCGTCGTAGAGGGAAAGTGATGGGCATAACCGTTTTTAGACCCTATCCATGAGGCGATATGGGATATGGGTGGCGTATGAAGGAACAAAATATGGGGGGTGGCAGAGGCAGCCCTCTGCCTCCACGGTCGCCGGTACGATAGAGGCTGCTTTACATCGGCTCTTGGGAAGCGAGGTCAGACTAACCGGAGCGGGGCGAACGGATGCGGGTGTCCACGCATGGGGGCAAGTAGCACACTGGGATACTCCTAACCCTTTGCCTTCGCCTTTTCTCCCCCGTATAAATGCTTTGCTACCAGGAGATATACGAATACTGGCCTTATACGAAGGGCAAGAGGGGTTCCACGCTCGCCATAGTGCTCTCACTCGAACGTATAGGTATTATATACATTTCTACCCAGACCCTTTTCGGCGATATTATAGTTTGTGGGTTCCTGAGGTCCCATCGCTTGCTATTCTTCAAGAGGCGGCATCTATTTTGAAGGGAAAAAATGATTTTGCTGCTTTTTCAAAAAAGTTAGATCTGAATAAGCCATCAATATGTGAGGTTTATCAGGCACACTGGCGAGAAGACGGCTCAGGCGTGTATTATTTTGAGATAGAGGCGAATCGATTTTTACGAGCGATGGTACGGGCGCTGGTAGGGGCGCAGATTCGTCTTGCGCAGGGTAGGCTCTGTCTCTTATACACATCT
>JANZYW010000051.1 GCA_026413325.1 Bacteroidia bacterium
CTTACACTATGTACCTGCCGCTGGCTATCTCTGGCTCTTTACGGAAAAAGGAAATCTGTGGCGAACCCAAGGTCGTCGGTGGGAAAAGATAACGCTCCCATTTCCCCTAAAAGAACCAGCTCCCTACTGGGACAGTCTTTCCCAGTCCCTCTGGATCGGAAATGCGGCCCAACTCCTGGCTTGGCGCGCTCAGGAAGACGTCTTTTACTTATATGACATAGATAGCGTGACTCAAATCAGCCGAGATGGGCCAGGACGGCTGTGGTTGCTCCGCCATGGGCAGGTGATGGGGGAAAAAAGAACTCTCCCCCCGCTGCCCTCTCATGTGCGATTCATAGCTCCTTCCTCCGAGGGACTCTGGATGGGAACTGATTCTGCTGTGTTTTTGTGGGAAGGAGAGACTCTGTGGGAAGTCGCTCGCGGCAGTTATCAACTCCTGACCACTGATGCGTATTACCGCTTGTGGGTGCAGCCGCTACACAGAAAATCCACCTCTCCCCTTTGTTGGGAACCCATGCAGCGTTCTCAGGGACCCAATCTCAAGGTCAGTGCAAGTCCTAAAGGAATCAAAGTCTCCCAAAACTTCTCTCGGGAGCTCCGAGAATGGAAAATAGGAGAAAAAACAGGATTGGCTCGCACTGCGAGGTGGATGGGAGCTACTCCCTCCGGTTCTCTTTGGTGGCAGGTAGATGCACATCTTCTCAGGGGCCTGTCCTCTTCCTCGCTAAAGGATACTACATTAGACCAGTGGTGGGGGATGGCCACATTCCCACTTCCCCTACAATATACCGAAATGCTCACTTCCCTGCCTGTACATGCTCTTCAAGAAGGGAGCTGGGAAGGAGAGCAGGGATATTTTCTGCGCTCGGGGGCCCAGTTATGGTTTCGACGAAAGGTCGATCCCCCCCCGCTCCTTCCTCCTCGCTTGCGCACAATGGCTTCAAGAAGGACTCTGGGGTTTACAGGCAAAGGCTCACCAGTTTCAACTGGGAACGAACCCCCTCCCCTCTCTCGAAGAAGATACAGAATCGGAGACTTTCGTATCTCGGACGTTACCGCAGCTGACAGGCAAAGGACACTGGCCCGACCTTACTCGGGTTCCTTTCTCTATACCCCACTCCACACGAGCTCTCACTTTTCGTTTTTCCCCAGTAGGTGCCTTCCTTCATTTGCCTCATATAGAGTACCAGTATCGTCTCTTAGGGAGCTCCTCCCGCTGGAGCGTCCCCTCAGAAGAGGGACAAGCATTTTTTTTCCAGCTCAGCGAAGGGACCTATACGTTGGAAGCTCGCTACCGCCTACTGAAAGGACCCTGGAGCCCCATACAGAGCTGGACTTTCACCGTGAATCCGCCAGTATGGCGCACAACGGGTGCCTATATCTTGTATACTCTCGTCTTAGTAGGCCTCATTTTATGGTACATACGGTATCGGCTTAGAACCTTGCGGCATCGGGCCGCTCAGCTTCAAGAAGAGGTAGATAAGGCGACCGCAACCATCCGAGCCCAAAATGAATCCCTACAGCAGGCCTATCTCGAACTGGCCAAGCAAAAAGACCTGATTGAAGCCCAACGGCAAGACCTCATAGACAGTCTCCTGTACGCCCGTCGCATCCAGACCGCTCTCCTCCCCCGTGAATCTATCCTCAAGCAGTTCTTCTCGAAGAGCTTTATCTTTTTTCAACCACGCGATATAGTAAGTGGCGATATCTACTGGTTTTACTCCCCCCCTTCCCTGTCCGATATGCCGCGGGAGCTCTACCTTTTGGTAGCAGATTGCACGGGACATGGGGTTCCAGGGGCTTTCATAAGTCTGCTCTCTCTCACCCTCATTGAAAGGGTGCTCAAGGAAGGAGGAGAAGGATCTCCTGCAGCGATATTAGACGTCCTCTCTCGCCAGATTGCTCACATGCTCAATCCCGATGCGGGAGAAGTCTTGAAAGACGGTTTCGAAGGGGTACTCTGTCGATTCGTACGCAGCCAAGCGGACAGGTGGCAACTCGAATATGCTGCAGCTCGTCGCCCCTTCTGGATAGTCCGAGGAAACACAGTGATGGAGCTACCAAAAGACCCTTTACCTGTAGGATTGAGTGAGCTTCCTGTTTTGCGAGGGGCTACCTTCACTCCGCAGGTAATAGATATTTATCCTGGCGATCTACTTTATTTTAGCACAGATGGGTTTACGGACCAGTTGGGAGGAGCGGAAGGGAAGCGGTTCGGACTCAAACGCTTTCGTACCCTCCTCACTGACATCAGCCGCCTTCCCTTCGAGTATCAACCCGAGCAGCTTCAAGAGACCTTTTTTTCCTGGACCCAAACAGGAAATTTCCCTCAGGTAGACGATATCCTTATCGTGGGTCTCCAGATACCGTAGGAGGGATATCGGGTGATTTCGCCAGTTTATCAGCTATTTCATTCCAGAAGTGCCCCTTGTGAGCAGGCACTTTCACCCATTCTATGTGAATGGGAGCCTGCTGTAAAAAAGTCACATACCGACGAGTGAGAGGGGTCCGAGCGCGCCACTTACCTTCTGCCCACCGAGCTAATCCCTCATAATCGTGGTATATGATACATGAAGGTATGCGGTGACGCAGGCACCAGCGAACCGCCTGGACCACTGCATAAATCTCCCCCCCAATCTGTCGATGCGCTGATAGATCGGGATCATTTGATGGCACATAGCCTCCCTCTCGATATACCTCCTGTCCCTCTTTCCGGATCACCAGCCCGTATCCTACTTTTCCATTTTCGTGCCAAGCGCCATCTACGTCGATCTCCACCCCTACATTCCTGTACATTCCAGGCAAAGAAGGGAAGTTGGCGGGATTTCCACAAGCTATCTTTTGGTGTATCTTCGGGAGATGAATTCTATCTCAGTCTCTGCGAGAGCTACCCATACATGGCCACCTCATAAAGGATACTGCAGCTACACATTCGTAGAGGTAGCCTCTTGCCCGATGTGTGGCGCTCCTTTTCCTGAGCAAAGTCGGGTGGTAGGGAAGCGGCTTAACTCCTCCCAAGGTCTGAATCCTCGAGAGAAGATAGGGATAGCAACGACCGTAGTTCGGTGTAATGGCTGTGGTCTCCTTTGTGCTAGTCCTTTACCCATACCTCCGCAGATAGAGATACATTATGACATACCCCCGGAATCCTACTGGAGAGACCCGAAGATTTTCGCCATATCTCCAGGATACTTTTCCCGAGAGATAGAAATGGCACGAATGCTCCTGGGTTCCTTACAGGGTCCTCCTCGAGCACTGGATATCGGAAGTGGACTATGCAAAACTTTCTATATCCTCCAGCAGGCAGGATTTGAGGTGTGGGGCATTGAACCCTCCCCCACTTTTAGGGAAAAAGCTATCCAACAGGGATATGCCTCTGAAGAGAGGTTGAAACCTTGCTCTCTCGAGACAGCCGAATTCCCGCCAAATTATTTTCACTTTATCACCTTCTCTGCCGTATTAGAACATCTCTATTCTCCAGACTACGCTTTACGCAAAGCTCTATCCTGGCTTATCCCCGGGGGCATCCTTCACATCGAAGTCCCCTCTGCCCGATGGCTCCCTGCAAAGCTCCTGAATATATACTATCGCATTCGCGGTACCGACTACGTAACACACCTGAGCCCGATGCACCCCCCGTATCATCTATATGAGTTCACTCCAAAGAGCTTTTACCGACACGGCCTGCGGGCAGGATACACTGTAGCGCATGTAGAGTACCGCCCTGGAAGCGTGGATTTCCTGAGGCCTCTTATTCTTCTCCTGCGGCCCTTGATGCACCTCACAAAAACCGATATGCAGCTTGTAGTCTGGCTGCGGAAAAAGAGCACGCCCTAATGCGAGTTTGGTGGCAAAGGAAAGTGGAGAACTCCGCCAAGTAAGGGGCTTATGAGACTTGTTACTCTTCTCTTGGCATTCATCCGCGGTGCCCCCACACGGCTACATCTCACATGATGCCTACAGAAATTTATAGTCCACTCAGGAAATGGAGGCAATACCAATAACCTATGCTGTGTAATACTTGCTCCAATCCACTTGCTAACGATACTACCCTTTCATTGCTCTCATCTCTCGATAAGCCTAACGAGACCTATCTTGCGAAAGTCGTATTTATACGACTCTTTACTCTCCGAGAAGGGCTACAACACTGGATTATCATATGGTAAGCCTGGAGCCACCCCCGCACTTTTCGGTATATTTGTGGGATGGGGCGTATACTGGCGATAGACTATGGTCTCAAGCGCAGTGGGTTAGCATGGACTGATGTACACAAATCGATCGCTCTACCGCTGGAGGGCCTCCCAACGGACCAGCTGTGGGAGCGCCTACACGTCCTCTTGCCTGAAGTAGAGAGGGTAATAGTAGGCTACCCTCGTCATCTCAACGGGCGGGCCACCGAGATGACGACCCCAGTCGAACAGTTCCTAATAGAATTCCAAAGACGGTTTCCGCACCTTCCGATCGAAAAGGTAGAAGAGCGCCTAAGCACAAAAGCCGCTTCACACTACATCGGGGTCCTCCCTCGGGCGAAGCGCCGAGACAAAGCCACTGTAGATTGCATAGCAGCCTCGATCCTCTTGGAAAACTATCTCTTACGAAAGCAGCGATGATACGCCCTATTCTGCTCTATGGCTCGCCGATCCTCCGACAAACAGCACAGCCGGTGGACCTCGGTGACCCTAACCTGCCAGCCCTCATCCAAGACCTATGGGACACGATGTACAATGCTGACGGAGTAGGTCTCGCAGCCCCTCAGATCGGCGTGTCCAAACAGATCTTCGTGGTGGATGCTCGGGAACTGCAGCCGCCTGAAGAGGAGCCTTTTCATGGCGTCTTTATAAATCCTCGAATCCTCACCAGTGCCCCAGAATGCATACCCTATGAGGAGGGATGTCTAAGCATACCTCATATAAGAGAGAAAATTTACAGACCAAATGCGATAAAAATGGAATTTTATGATGAAGATTTTCGCCTTACTGTAAAAGAATATACAGGTATTGTAGCTCGGGTGCTCCAACATGAATACGACCACCTTTTGGGACGGTTATTTATTGATTATCTCTCCCCTATCCGAAAGCAGCTTTTACGAAAGAAACTCCGGGATATCGCCACCGGTGGTGTAGAAGCACATTATCCCATCGCTCATGCCCATTAACTATTATCACTTAGTTTTCATCCTAACTGGTCTATTTGCGCTCCTTACTGTGCTTCTGCTGCCGATAGGTCGAAGTAGGGCGTGGTTGTGGGCAGTGGCTGCTCTACCTTGGGCCTCTGAAGTGCTTCAGTTGAGGGATACAACTCTTACTTTGCCCACGGACATTTTTGCCGGTTTCTGGGGCATACTCACGCTGGGAGGGATAGCTTTCTATGCACGAGAGGTAAGAGAACTTTGGCAGCATACTCCTCTATTTCGGTGGATAGGTCTATATTTCCTATGGATGGGGGTAACCGCCTCCTTTTCTAACGATGTGGAAGTATCTCTGAAGTTCTGGATCAGCCAGAGCGCATACTGGTTGGCCTATGGAGTAGGAGCCATCTTTTGGCTCAAGAAAAAAAACTCTCCCTATCGCCTGTACCAGGATTGGCTTCTACCCTCCGCAGGAGCGGTGATGGCAATCTGTGTCCTTGAACACCTTTTACTGGGGGGTACACGAGAAACTTTAGACAATGCGATTCGACCTTTTATGCGCGAACATACCGTCTATGGGGCTTACACGGCCTGGTTCTTTACTGCCTCTGTCATCCTTGCTTCCCTTCGTCCTTCTATCTATGGATTAGCGATGATCTTCATTTCGGGAGCGGCTCTCCTCCTAAGCTATAGCCGGGGAGGCTGGCTAAGTGCATTAGGGGCCTTAGGTCTATTTGGAGCCCTCGAAGGCTTCCGTCGGCTCCCTCCCATAGGAAGGCTCATCGCTTCTGGGGTAGGAGGCGGAGGGCTCCTCATTACCTTGTTGATATTTTTCCAGTATAATCCGGAAATCCTACAAGCTCAAGCCTATCATAGTGGAGGTGAAATAGGGAAACACTTTGCCTCCAGCTTTGATGTAAAACAAAATGAATCTAATCTCGAGCGCATCAATCGGTGGTTTGCCGCCCTCCAGATGATAGAAGAGCAGCCATGGGTCGGCTTCGGTCCTAACACTTTTTCCCAGGAGTACTCAGCCTATCAGCGAAGTCTCACCCGTACCAAGATCAGCGTCGAGTTAGGAGAAGTCGGAGGCGCACATAGTGAATACCTTACCGCTGCGAGTGAAATGGGTATTCTTGGGTTTATCCTGCTCATGGGCATCTACTTATCTACTGCCTTAGGGGGGATCCGCCGGTTCTGGACCGCTCCGAGCAGGGAAGAACGAGGCCTATATGCTCTACTGGTCTTCCCTCTGCTTTCTTACTACTTGCATGGGTTTATCAATAACTTTATGGACCACGGCCACATGGCAGCTCTGGTATACTTGCATTGGGGGCTATTCATTCATCTCAGTCGAGAAACCGTACCTTCACACTATGACCAAGTGTATAGGGTGGCTTAGCTTCAGCTGGCAGGTAACCTTGTCTTTGCTGCTCATCAACGCCTGTCAGTCTCAGCCTCCTCTCTTTAGTGGAGAGATTCAAAATTTTATTCGAGATTCTCTCTATCTTTTCCGATGGGAAGCAGGCAGGTGGGATAAAGTCGCATCTGCCAAAGTAGAGGGAGGTAAATTTGCCTTCAAAGGCGCTATCCCCCCGGGAATCTATCTGTGGGGGCTCTCCCCTCAAGAAGGAGACATCGTCTGGCTGGATGGAAAGGAAACACCCCTGCTGAAAGGCGAAGCAAATCAACTCTTCCAAACCTACACCTACGAAAAAAGCCCACGGAATGAACGCCTGGTTCGTTTTAGAAGGGAAGTCAGTGCTATCTATCAATCGTTAGGGCAATCCCCCTCAACCCAATCTCCCCTACAAGCTCGCATAGATAGTCTTTTGCAAGAGGCTGAGAAAAGTGGTCATCCTATCCTTCTGCTGTATGCACATCTCTTTCGGATGCCTGCTACTCCCTCTCCAGCAGGAAGTACACGAGCCTCCTGGGAAGGTCTGGTTCAAGCCTTCTGGAAAAACTTTCCATGGACTCATCCCTACGCTGCCCAGCTTCCCGAAACTTTCGGACGATTTCAAAATTTCTGGCAAAATGCCCTGGCTTTTCTTCCAGAAGATTCTGTGATAGCCTATGCGACGGATTGGATTTCCGGCATGCCGCCATCCCTCCAACGGAATGCCTGGATGTCGCTCCTGGATGCAGGACAGCGATTTCAGCGTACTGACGTGATGGTGTACGCAGGAGAGCGATTTATACAAGTGGCACCGTCAGATCCTCGAAACCCCCAGATACAACAGTTTATCCAGGCCGAAGGAGCACTGCGGAAAGGGCAGCCTGCTCCCGAAATCGCCCTCCCAGATCCAGAGGGAAAAGTCCGCCGTCTCTCTGAACTCAAGGGAAAATGGGTACTCATCGACTTCTGGGCAAGCTGGTGCCGCCCTTGCCGAATGGAAAACCCTAACGTCGTGCGGCTATATGAAAAATACCATTCCAGGGGCTTTGAAATCTTAGGCGTAAGCTTAGATCAGAATCGAGATGCCTGGCTACAAGCCATCCAACACGATCGCCTTACTTGGCTCCATGTGAGCGACCTCAAAGGGTGGCAAAGTGCAGGAGCGCAACTCTATCGAGTCTCTGGCATTCCATTCACAGTGTTAGTAGATCCAGAAGGGCGTATCGCTGCCAAGGGACTTCGGGGAATAGCACTCGAACAGCGGCTTAAGGAAATTTTTCCTTGACCCGAGCAGGTTTCATCGCTTTACTGGGTGAGCCAAACGCGGGAAAGTCCACCCTGTTCAATCGCCTTATCCAAACCCCCCTGGCGGCTATTACACCAAAACCGCAGACCACTCGTTTCTGCATTCCAGGAATCCTTCAGCGGGGAGACAGCCAGTATGTCTTTGTAGATACCCCGGGCTGGATATCCCAGCCCCGAAATGAGTGGCATCGGCTTCTCACAAAACAAAGCTTGGAGGCAGGACGAAACGCTGATATATGCATATGGGTTTGTCCCCCTTCCCCCTCCCCCCCTCCGCCCGAAATAGACCATATGCTCCGAAGTCGAAAAGTCCCCCTCTTTCTCGTTTGTACCCACCTCGATTCTTTCCCCCCTGACAAACGGAACCTCCAGCTGACCCTCCTGATGAACCAACTCCGTTCCTATCCTATTCAGCAAGCTTTCGACCTATCTGTGGATCAACCGCTTGACCTGTTTTTAGATACACTCTCTCCCCTCCTACCCGAAAGCCCTTTTCTCTATCCCCCAGAAGACATTACTCCCCTTCCTATTCGATTTTTCGTCTCAGAAATTCTAAGGAGGCAAATCTACCAACACCTACGAGAAGAGCTCCCGTATAGTACCGAGGTCGAAATCACTACCTACCGAGAGGAAGAGGGGAGAGATTACATCGCAGCGACGGTCTATGTGGAGAAGGAATCTCAAAAACCAATCCTAATCGGAGAAAAAGGACGTATGATAAAAAAGATAGGAACGAAAGCCCGAGAAGAAATAGAAAAGATGATAGATAAGCCCGTATTCTTAGATCTTCGAGTAAAGGTATCCCGCAACTGGCGGAACTCAGCCATGACCCTCCAGAGCTTGGGCTATAGAAGTTCGTAACTTTGCTTGTCCATGGATTCATCTAAGTCTCATCATAAGAATAAGAAAAAGCGTACCCTCATCGTAGTAGATGGAGATGCTCTCCAGGAGGAAGCCAAGTACGATTTTTCCTTTCTTGAGCAGGAAAAGCGCTTGGAGATATGGTTCTTCTATAAGGAAAGAATTCATCACTCCTTTCGACTGCGGAGAGATTTCTCCGCTCAGAATGTGGTCATGCCTCGATACGAAGAGGATACACACCTATACCTCCTCAAGAGAGTGTGTTTTGAGTTAGGGCGCCGGCGGGAGCGCTATCGCAAAGTGCTTTTGATCGGAGGCCATCATCCTGTATGGGAGGGTCTTGTTCAGTTTCTCCGAGAGAGGGATTTCGTATGTACCCATATCTTAGCTGAGGATTACCGGATCGAAGAAGGCAAAGAGATTCCTCGTACCTTGCCAGCTTCCGCTTCCTCCCTCCCTGCCGAGGAGAAAAAATCATTGGAAACCGCAGAAGAGGTTTCTGCTCTTCCGAAGAAGACCGCCCCCCCTTCGAGAAAGAAAACGAAAGAGATTTACCATCGGGTTTCTCAGCTCTTACGAAAGCTTCCCGCAGGGACCCAAATGAACCGAGAAGAGTTTCGCGGTCTCCTGGGGAAGGAAGGTATCCGGGTGAAGAAAGACCTCCCCAGTCAAAACCTGCGTTTTTTCCTGCACAGGTTAGCAAAGATGGGGTACATTCAGCTTGAAGGAGATACTATTATCATATCAGCCCACACATGAGCTTCGGATTATTGAAAGGAAAATGGGGCCTGATCACAGGCGCCCTGGATGAAAAATCGATTGCGTGGCATGTAGCCCGTCGCGCCCATGAAGAAGGGGCCCAACTCATCCTCACCAACGCGCCTGTGGCTCTGCGATTAGGGCAGCCCCGTATGCTGGCCGAACGGCTTTCTGCCCCTCTCATCCCTGCAGATCTCACCAACCCCGTAGACATCGAAAAACTGTATACAGAGGCCCTGCAACATGCGGGGCGTCCGCTGGATTTCGTCCTGCATTCTGTAGGGATGTCTCCTAATGTTCGCAAAGGAAAGGCCTACCCAGAAATAGACTATGATTTCTATTTCAAGACCCTCGATGTATCTGCCATCTCTTTTCACAAGCTACTACAAATAGGCCGCAATAAAGGGGCCTTTGCGAAAGGAGGGTCGATCGTTGCCTTGAGCTATATCGCAGCGCAGCGGGTTTTCCCTAAATATGGGGATATGTCTGACGCGAAGGCACTTCTAGAGTCTATCGCTCGGATGTTTGGCTACTTCTTAGGGAAAGAGTTAGGGATTCGGGTTAACATCGTGTCCCAGTCTCCCACACCAACGACAGCTGGTACCGGTATAGAGGGCTTCGACCGCATGTTTGAATATGCGAATAAAATGAGCCCGTTGGGGAATGCTTCCGCAGAGGCTTGCGCTGACTTCGTTGTCACACTCTTCTCCGACCTGACTCGTGGAGTGACGATGCAGACGCTGTACCATGATGGAGGTTTTTCGGCTGTAGGCATCGCAGAGGAGTTATTGTAAGCATGGGGAACCTTTGGGCCCTTTCTCCCTTAGAAGGGCGTTATGACCGATATGTTTCTGCATTAAAGCCTTTTCTAAGTGAGGCCGCTTTCTTTCGGTATCGGCTACGGGTCGAGCTGGCCTACTTTGAAGCTCTTGTAGAGCTTCCCCTTCCCCCTCTCAAAGGCTTCCCTCGGATCTACCTTACCCAGCTGGCGCAAGTATTTGAACCTTTTACGCAAGAGACCCTGGATCGCTTGAAAGCCATCGAAGCCGAGACACGTCATGATGTCAAAGCCATTGAATATTTTCTCCGGGAAAAAGCCGCTCACATCTTTCCTTCTGAATGGCAGTTTGCTCTGGCTTTCTTCCATTTGGGATTGACTTCCCAAGACGTAAATAACACAGCCCAGCCCCTCATGCTGCGAGAAGCTCTGCACCAGGTCTTCTTTCCCGCCGTAGAGGCCCTGTGTCATCATCTCCACATCTTAGCCTACAACTGGAGGGAGCTACCCATGCTGGCCTTCACACATGGACAGCCCGCTTCTCCCACCACACTGGGAAAAGAACTCTATGTTTTCGTCACTCGGTTGCGAGCAGAACTGGAACGCTTGCAGCACATTCCCTTCTGGGCAAAACTGGGCGGTGCAGTCGGAAATCTAAACGCTCACTACCTGGCTTTCCCCGAAGTAGACTGGCCCGCTTTCTTCGATAGGTTAGCGGAACGGCTCGGTCTAAAAAGATTTCCCCTTACCACGCAGATCGCCCCGTATGAAAGGTGGGCTGAAGTGTGGGATAGCCTTCGTAGGCTACAGACCATCCTAATAGATTTCGCACAAGATATCTGGCTATATGCACATCGCGGTTACTTTCGGATCCTCCGCGAGAAAGGCCAGATCGGTTCTTCCACAATGCCGCACAAATCTAACCCCATTCTTTTCGAGTTAGCAGAGGGAAACCTCCGCCTCTCTAACGCATTTTGGGCTTTTTTCACCGAAAAACTTCCCGTCTCGCGCCTACAGCGAGACCTCACCGACTCCACCATCCTACGCAATCTGGGTGTGGCGTTAGGGTACGGCCTGGTCGGAATAGAAGCTCTCAGAGAAGGTTTATCCTCCCTGGAAGCTGTCCCCGAGAAGCTTGAGGCAGACCTTCAAGCCCATCCAGAGGTAGTCGCCGAAGCCTGGCAGATTTTACACAGACGAGAAGGGAAAGTAGATGCCTACGAAATCGCTCTTCGGGCTCTCGAAGAGGGTTCTTTTTCTCCCCCTCTTCCCCCTGCTTCGTATGTGGGATATGCTCCCCAGAGTGTACCTCCTCCTTCAAATCTGGAGGTCAATCCGAGCCCGTAGCGCTGCGTAAAGAGCTTGTTTCTCTCCATCTCCCTCTCTCGCATAAGCCTGCTCGAGATGTTCTATCAAGCGGAGGATGATATAGGGGGGAGAAAGCGGGCGGTAATGTGCCAGATTATCTGAGAGGTTCGCTCGCTGCAGCACTTCCTTGAGCTGCCCAGGGAGGAGAAAGAACCCTCTCTGATACGGGTCTATATAAAAATGAACTGCCCCATCAAAATACCGTACCAAATACCGGCCCCCCACTGCGATCAATGTAACCTCTAATGACAATTCAGAAGCAACAAGATAGTACAAAAGGGCTAAAGAAAAAGTATTCCCGCGATGCGTGTCCAGAACCTCATGAAGGAAAAAATACCGAGGAGTAAAAGGACGGGTCTGCTCTGGCTGAAAACGTTCTTGCAGGAAAAGCTGGCGATTGATGGCTAATAACTTCTCAAAGGGGTCGCTGTTAGCAGGGAAGGCTAACCAGGTGGTATGAATGAGCCGACGATAGGCATGGGTATACTTCGTGATATCTAAAGAAGGGTAGCGAAGCTGGGCGACATACATTAAGGCAGGGAAAAGGGGCTGCTCTGGATTGAGACGCCACTCATACAATGCCTGCCCCACCAGCTCCAGCTGCAAGTGCTCTAAAAGCTCCTCAATACGACGCTGGACGGTGGGATCCTCCGCCTGGAGCCACTGCTGCTCTAAAAGCGGGATCGCTGCCTGCCCCACCTCCTTCAGGGCAGCCTCTATATGAGCCTGCACCTCCGGATCGGGATCTTCTATGAGACGCATAAGGGCCCGCAACTGAGAAGGCTCCATTTCGCAAAAATGCAGAAAAGCCTTTCTCTGCCAATCTGCTCTCCTATCTCAATGCCCCTTCACGTTCCTTCCCCTTCTCCATCACCCTGAGACTTCTGCGATCTCTTTATCTTTGAAGGGCTTGTCTTCTACATCCCCATGCAAGAAGTAATTTCCACCCCAGAAATGAGACGCCTTCTCGCTCAGCTCACCGCAACTCTGAGCCATTATGAAGCCACGGAGACCTCTCTGAAAGAACGTCTTGCTTCTGTAGAACGAGAGTTTGCAGATAGAAGCAGAATACTGGATCAGTTCGCTATCATCAGCGAAACAGATACACGTGGTATTATAACCCATGCAAACTCCAAATTCTGTGAGGTATCAGGATATTCTTTAGAGGAGCTGATCGGGAAGCCCCATAACATCATCCGGCATCCTGATATGCCCAAGTCAGCTTTCAAGGAACTCTGGGATACCATCAAATCAGGAAAAATCTGGCAGGGAGAGGTCAAAAACCGCCGGAAGGATGGTTCCCCGTATTGGGTGTTGGCCACAGTCGGGCCTCTCTTGGATGCAGAAGGCTATCCCTACCGATATGTTTCGATGCGAGTAGATATTACCAAGCAAAAGGAACTGGAAGAGAGGCTGCGTTCAGAAAGAAACCAGTTGGCTAAAGACCTATTCGATAATCTTGAACTGGCGTATCTCATTCAAACGGCCCTCTTACCGCAAAGCAACAGCCCAGAAGGAACCTTCCAGCTTGGCATATCCTACTTCAGTCTCTGGAAGCCTATGCAAATCGTAAGTGGTGACTTTTTCTGGGCTCACGAGGACCGAGGCCGTTTACTCCTTTTCCTCGGCGATAGCGTCGGGCACGGAATGGCTGGAGGATTAGTCGGGACACTCTTCGCCCAAGAACTGGGTCATCAAGTTTTAGAACGGGGCATATGGAGCCCCGAACGCCTTGCAGAGGAATTAGATGAACATTTAGGATACCTTTTCAGACGAAAATTACCCCTTCCTATCACTGTGGATGGAACTATCCTTCTAATAGATCGCCCACGAATGAAGCTCTCATACGTATCTCTACGAGGAAAGGGATTTTTAGTGCGTAAAGGCCAGCTCATCCCTTTTCAGCGATATCCTTTCAGCTTCGGAGATCTTCTCGGCCAAACAGCTCAGGAATATACCCTCTCTTTAGAGCCAGGGGATCGTATCTATCTCTGTAGTGACGGGCTACCCGACCAAACGAATATGGAAGGCATAAAGTATGGAACCAGGCGGGTGGAATCCCTGCTAACCGAGCTTTCCTCCTTGCCCTTCAATCTCCAAAGAACATATGTAGAAAATGCCATCCAACACTGGCAAGGTGAAGCTCCTCAGACAGATGATATCGTGTTTGTAGGATTAGAGATCCCCTGAAAAAACATGTTAGAACACTCCCCTCTCGAAAGGGAAACGAATCAACCCGGCCAAAGTCATCGGACGACCAAAACAGCTCCGCTCCCTGCTCTCTCTCTCAGAAAGTCTCCATCCCCCTCTTGACATAGAAGCATCGTACAGCTGCTTAGGCTACTTAGGTTGTTCTCACTTTTTCAGCATTGGGGGTATTTTCTCTTATCTTTTTTAGAGCCCCTCTTTCCTCACGCCTCTCTCAGCGAGGAGAGAAGGGCCGTTTTTCTCAATCAGGAGGGAGAAAGACTGCACAGGGAATAGGTGGAATCTCGCAGGGAATGTCGATGTTTTCATGAAGAAGCGAATCCTTGTTGGTACTGGTTGGTTCTATTCTACCTATCTCGGCGAGAGAGACCTGAATATAGTCGGGCACCGAAGACGACTCAGATAGATCGACCATGCAGGTAGGGAATACGCTAACGACAGCCCAGGGTGCGGTCAACTTTCACTGGCTGAGCTACAGAGGGGGACTCACCCCAGGGGTGACTGAGCAGACTTACCCTTCACGAGAGAAGAGAGCGTATACGGTTATCATGGCAAATGGGGCGTGTTAGGGCACATCGGCTTGCTATAATAGACTAAGAGGGCTTCGCTGTGCCTTTTCCAGGGGTGGGATAGCGCCTTCGGCGCACCCCAAATAGCAGTCATTCCTGGCCAGCGCATAGAGGAAATTATCCTTCTCCAGAGAAGGAAGCCCCTGCGGATACCGCATGGCTACCCATTCCCTTTCTCCGCTCTGATCCCCTTTTCTCCTGCCGAAAATCTTTTTTCTCCCACCTAAAAGTTCTCTTATCCCTTCCCCAGCCATGAGAATGTCCGCAGGAGATAATTCCATCGCAGCCAAAATGTTATCTTCGTAGCATGTCCCAGCCGACAACGCAGCGCTTCGCGGGGAAGGCAGAAGTCCAACCGTATAGGTCACGCTATCCGATTCGGATCGTCACCGCAGCCTCTCTTTTCGATGGGCATGATGCAGCGATAAACCTCATGCGACGCCTTATGCAAGCCACAGGAGCTGAAGTCATCCATCTCGGACACAACCGAAGCGCAGCCGAAGTCGTCATCTCCGCTATCCAAGAAGATAGCCAGGCTGTGGCCCTCACTTCTTATCAAGGGGGGCATATGGAGTTTTTCACCTATATCCGAGAGCTCCTGGATAAGGCTGGCTCATCCCATGTGCGGATCTTCGGGGGAGGGGGTGGGACTATCCTCCCAGAAGAAGCGGAGGAGCTGCATCGGAGGGGTATAACCCGTATCTACCTACCCGATGACGGGCGCAGCTTAGGGCTTCAAGGGATGATTAATGACCTCATCGAAAAGTCGGACTTCGCTCCTTGGGCTGATCTCAACGGAGCCCTGTCCGAGCTCTCTCAGGTAGAAGGACCCTATTATGCTCCGCTGGCTCGAGCTCTCAGCCGACTGGAAAACGAACCGGACGCTATCCGAAGCTTCCTTGCCGAGACACCTGTTCCACGCCGAGCTATCGTCATCGGTGTGACGGGCACAGGAGGAGCAGGCAAATCGTCCCTTACAGATGAGTTCGTTCAGCGGTTTCTGCGCTACTTCCCAGACAAAAGGCTGGCGATCCTCTCCATAGACCCATCTCATCGAAAAAGTGGTGGTGCCCTCCTCGGTGACCGCCTCCGAATGAACAGCATTTACCATCCGAATGTCTACATGCGTTCTTTCGCAACGCGGACCCCTCACCGTTCTGTACCCCCTTTCTTAAAAGAAGCCATAGACCTTCTCCAGCTCAGTGGATTTGACCTTATCTGGGTAGAAACCGCAGGCATCGGACAAGCCGACACAGAGATCACCGACTACGCAGACATCACAGTGTATGTAATGACGCCTGAGTTCGGCGCACCCAGCCAACTGGAAAAAATTGACATGCTTGAGTACGCCGATTTCGTAGTACTCAACAAGTTTGACCGAAAAGGCGCCCAAGACGCTCTTTTTGCTGTACGCAAGCAGTACCAGCGAAACTTCAAGCGGTTTGGGGAGCCACTCGAAGCCATGCCCGTTTTCCCCACACTGGCCTCCCAGTTCAATGACCCTGGCGTCAATCGGTTCTTTCGCGCCCTCATGGAGACAGTAGCCCGCAAGCAGCCGGCTTTCGCAGGTGCCGAGAATATCCCTCGAGAAGAGCGTCCCCTCGATATATCTCTCATCATACCCCCCCATCGACAGCGGTATTTAGCCGAAATAGCTGAAACGATCCGAGGCTACAACCGCTGGGTGGAGGAGCAGGCCCAGGTCGCTCATGAGCTACAAGCAGTCATAGAGGTTGAGCAGCTCAAGCCCTGTCTCTTATACACATCT
>JANZYW010000052.1 GCA_026413325.1 Bacteroidia bacterium
AGATGTGTATAAGAGACAGTGTCCGATGGATACTTCAGTCAGGTTGGGGATATGCTGTCGGAGGTACCTAAGATTCAGGAGATTAAGGTCATGCCCCGCATGTAGACGCAGTCCCAACTCGGCCGCACGAGTAGCTGCTGCGAGATAAGGTTGGATTGCCTTCGCAGGGTCTTCTGAGAAGTTCCGAGCGTAAGGGCCCGTATACAGCTCCACGCAGTCTGCTCCCACTCGCTGGGCTGCTTCTACCTGCATAGGATCCGGATCGACAAAGAGACTCACGCGAACGCCTAAGGAATGGAGCTCGGCTACGACAGAGCGAAGAAATTCTTCATGATGGGCTACATCCCAGCCATGGTCTGATGTGAGAGCGGTGGGTGGGTCAGGTACAAGCGTAACTTGGGCGGGACGTGTTTGATCGACCAGAGATAAAAAAGTAGGAGAGGGATATCCTTCTATGTTAAGTTCGATGCCTATTGCATCTCGCAACGCCAATACATCGGTTCGTTTGATATGGCGCTCGTCTGGCCTGGGATGTACGGTGATCCCATCTGCTCCGAGCCGCTCACAGGTTTGAGCAAACACGATCACATCGGGTATACTTCCTCCGCGTGAGTTTCGCAAAAGAGCAACCTTATTGATATTTACACTCAAACGGGTCATTCTGGAACGTCGGTAAAATCCAACGGATAGTCCAAGACTACCTTCCAGGGGAGTCCCGCTTCTGGTAGCCTTTCCAACAAAGGATCAGGGTCCAGCTGTTCGACGTTCCATACACCTGGTTTTTTCCACGTACCTTGAACCATAAGTTCCGCAGCGATGGCGGGAGGGACACCCGCAGTATAGGCTACGGCTTGAGATCCACAATCCTGATAGGCCCATTCATGGCGGATGTTGGTGTAGATAAAAGCCGTACGAGGTTTGCCTTGATACACTCCTCGCAGTTGTACCCCGATAGAGACCCATCCAGTATAGGTAGGGGCCAGGCTGGCGGGGTCTGGGAGGAGTTTCTGCAAAAACTTAATCGGTACTACAGGATGCCCCTCATACTCTATAGGATCTATCCGAGTGAGCCCGACGTTCATGAAAGCTCGTAGGTGCATGAGATAGGATTCACTAAAAGTCATCCAAAAGCGCGCCCTTCGGAGGGTTGGAAAATGCTTGGTCAGTGATTCCAGTTCTTCATGGTAAATCAGATAGGCTTTCCGAACCCCGATCTCAGGGAATCGAACATCTTCGGCTCGAGACAGCGCTGGAATCTCTACCAGCTTTCCATTTTCGTAATACCGCCCAGGCTGAGTGATTTCTCGAAGGTTGATCTCTAAGTTGAAGTTTGTGGCGAAAGGGCGACCATGGTCTCCTGCGTTGCAATCTACGATATCCAGATAGTGAATCTCGTCAAATATATGTTTCGCTGCATAGGCTACGAAAGCATTGGTAACACCAGGGTCGAAACCTATTCCCAAGACTGCCATCAACCCCGCCTTCTCGTATTGTTCTTGATAAGCCCACTGGTATTTGTATTCATAAAAGGGTATATCAGGTGGCTCATACGAAGCGGTATCGAGGTAATCCACCCCTGCCTGTAGGCAGGCTTCCATAAGCGGTAAATCTTGGTACGGAAGGGCTAAGTTGAGAAGCAGTGCGGGCCTATGCTTTTCTAAAAGTGCCACTGTATCCGCCACCTGATCGGCATCTACTGCTTCCGGAATGATACGAGCGTGGGGGAGGCGTTCGGCTATGGCTTTACATTTCTCGACGTTTCGGCTTGCAAGGACGATCTCAGGAAAAAGGTCAGGTCGCCGAGACAACTTGCAGACCGTGACTTGAGCGACTGCCCCAGCTCCTACTACCATCACCTTCGGCATGGAGCAAAAGTACGAAAAGCCTATGCGGCTATTCGAGGAGTAGCTGGTGTTTTATCTGAAGCAGAACTGAGGGGGATTCTGCCTAAATGATTCTAAATGAAAAAGGGCGATGCATAAAAGCATCGCCCTCTCGAAAGTCGGTGTTAGGTTTATTTATTTGACTACATTGACCCAGAAGGTAGCCACGCCATAGGGGGTCTGGGCATGAAGGATATAGGCTCCAGCGGGTATATCTTGGAGGTCCAGAGAAACTTCGCTTTGTCCTGCACTGACGGTACGATCCCACCGTTGGAGCAGCCGGCCATCGGAAGTATGGAGACTGAAGGTGGCGCGGGTTACCTCGGGTGTATTAAGGCTAAGATGTATGCATTCTACAGCGGGGTTGGGATAAGGAAGCCCAAATCCTTGGAGTCCTGACCGGATGACGGTGCCCGTCGATTGACAGTTAACTCCCCCACTGGTTCCAGGTGCTTGATAGATAATAGGAAATACAAGAAAGTTCAGGTCATATCCTCTACCTGCGAACAGAAAATATTGCGGATACCACTCATCCGGTCCTACCCAGCTGGCTGTGCTCTGCCGAAAGGCTGGGGTAAGTACCATGTTTCTTCCTACAAAGTTCGTATCCGCTGTTAAGCAGACAGCTCCGTCTGGATAAGCAGGTCCGATAAGGGTAAACAGTGTATCATTGATACCATCTAAACCGGGTGTGTACAGTTCAAATCGAAGCGCCGCATAAAAAGACCGGGGCCGGGTCACTTCTACCGGTGTTGAGAAGTAGGCATAGTCCAGGCGCTCCAATCGATTGATTACCTGGCCCACACATTGTCCATTGGTCGTATTATATCCGATCCGAACAGCGCTCAAGGGCTTGGAAGCGGAGGCAATTGTGTCGAATGGATAGGACCCTACTCGGGTGTCATTCACATCGATTGCATACGGAATCTGAATAGTATCTAACAATTGATAATATATTGTGTAAGCGCCATCTCCATCGTCGTTACTAGGGGCGATAGTATTGGGATTACACACAGCAGCAGCGTTGGAACTAATATTAAAGTTGTTGAGTACATGTGCTGCTATACCTTTGACATATATAGAACTACCCGTTCCGTTCAAGGCACAAGGGTCAATGTCATATCGCTCGGCTACTCCCCCCCCTATGTAAAAAACCGTATCAGGCGTTGTATTTGAAGGAGGGAAAAGAAAGTTACCAAAGAAAGTTGCTCCCGCGTTTTGGGAACTATATATAAGCCAAGCCCCCGTTGCATATAGACTATCGAAGAAAGAGTGATGACAATCGGAGGAGATAAGGGGGTCTATATCTTGACCTGCATTATTGGCTAGAAGAGTGTCGCCTCCGAAGCTGGGCTGAGTAGGGGGGGTATTCGGTACGGTGTCTGCGTCCTGACTCGGCTTTAGCCATGTAAGAGGAGGAAGCACCGTAGTACGATGATAAGAGCTCATCCGAGGATTGATACCCTCTTCGAAGCGTGTCCATTTTGCGCTCTTGAAGGCTGCTTCAATCTCTGATTTGCGCTGGAAAACGCGCGATTGCCGTGCAGCCTGCGCCCATGCTGCACCCAGCAGGGTAGCCGCTGCTAAGGTTATGTGTAAGTATCGCATAGCGAAAACAAAGGTAAAGCATTCCTTCAAATAGTCACAGGGGAATCAGATTGCCTCTATCCTTCATCTAAAGTGTCTTTGGTATAAAGCTCTCATAGCCAGTAGGTTTCCTTCTTTTCTCAAAAAGAGGCAACAAACTTGAGGGAAGTTGAAAAATAACCTATATGCGCTCTCAGGAAGGCCTCTGTATTTTTGCTGGAATGCGCGGCGCCTCTCCTGAGCTTTTGAATCGAAAAGCTCTGCACGACTACGAAATCTTAGAGCGGTATGTAGCGGGCATACTGTTGGAGGGGGCTGAGGTTAAGTCTCTCCGAGAGGGGGGAGGGCAGCTGCAAGATGCTTTTTGCTTATTCAAAGATGGGGAGCTTTATGTCCTCAACTTATATATCGCTCCTTATCGGCAGGCGGGGTATCAAAAGGTAGGAGAGAGGCGTCCTCGAAAGCTGCTCCTACAGCGGGAGGAGCTTAGGCGTTTACAGGGAAAGCTTTCTCAGAAGGGACTTACCCTGGTTCCTTTGCGGCTTTTTTTCTCCGAACGAGGGTGGGCTAAGCTAGAGATTGCACTCGTTCGAGGGCGGAAGCAGTATGATAAAAGACTGGCTATCCGAGCGAGAGAGGAACGCAGAGAGATGGAGCGTCTTCACAAGCAGTATTGAGGCCGAGGGGAAGATGGGGGTTAGCTCGAGGAGATCCGGTAGGGGAAGCATCGGTGGAATGCTACCTTTGTCTCATGGTAGCGTATACGCAAGAGGAGGTCCGGCAGCGCCTCACTTTTTTCCCCGAATGGAAGTATACTCAGGGTGTACTCACCCGAGAATATGAATTTGGGGATTTCCTGGAAGCATGGGGATTCCTGTCGCAGGTGGCCTTGTTAGCGGAGAGACATAATCATCATCCAGAAATATGGAATGTCTATCATCGAGTTCGTTTGAGTTGGAGCACGCATGAAGCAGGAGGGGTCACGGAAAGGGACTTTACGTTGATTGAAGAGGTTGATCGGGTATATGCAGCGGGTGCTCGTTCGCGTGCGAAATGAATCTGGTTTTCCGCTGCCGACCTACGAAACGGTAGGGGCTGCGGGCATGGATATAAGGGCTGCGATTTCTCATCCGGTGGCGTTGGCTCCAGGAGAGTGGAAAGCGATTCCTACAGGTCTTTACATAGAACTTCCCTTTGGATACGAAGCGCAGGTTCGTCCTCGCAGTGGTCTGGCTTTGCATCATGGAGTAACCCTTCTAAACAGTCCTGGTACGATCGATGCGGATTACAGAGGGGAAATCCAGGTGATACTGATTAATCTGGGAAAGCAAAGCTTCATTGTTGAGCCGGGTATGCGGATTGCCCAGTTGATAATAGCTCCTGTTACTCCCATAGAGTGGGTTGAGACGGAAGTTCTCACCGAAACAGCTCGAGGCACAGGGGGCTTTGGTCACACGGGCACTTAGGTGAAGCGATGTCTTGGCTCCAAGGAATTCGTGGGGTATGGACATTTCTCTCGCGATTCTATCCGCTGCAGCTTCCTCTATTCCAGCTGCGAAGGCATTTTTTCCTCACGTTGCTGTGGATAGCACTGTGGCTTATAGCCTTCGGTGAAATAGGGCAGGGCTTAGGAGTCCCCGAGCTATTCTATGATCCTCGGAGTGGACCCTATCCTACGTGGGGTACTACCTTTGTCTGGGGGGCAGCCTATGGGCTTTTCGTTATAGCCTACCACCTCACCACCTACCTACTGGATGGGCATCATGCTGGGTTTCTTCTAAGAGAGCCCTACCCCTTCTTTCAATACACGATCAATAACAGCGTGCTCCCCGTCTCTTTCTGGATTTATTACCTCCACAGATATACACAATATCATGTCGAGGATCCTAATCTGGTTTGGCAGATATTGGGTCATTTCTTGGGTTTACTTTTTATGAGCGGGGCTTTGTTGTCATTTTTATCTTTTTCCTCACAAGATTTTTTTCGGCTAAAGCGATATGGGCTCCTTCCTCCACAGCGCCTGTATCAGCAGGTAGTGCATGCTGGGGCGACTCCCACCCCTGTTCGATATTACATAGCTTGGCCGAAAGGAATTCAAGCTACCGATCGCGGTTTGGTTTTGGACAAGAGGAGTCTGTCCCGATTGCTGTTTCAGCATCACAGGAATGCTTTTCTACTGGAGTTTGTGCTTTTAGGCCTCATAGCTGGATGGGGATATTTCCAGGGGTGGTTGGAAGTTTACATGCCAGCTTCCGCAGCATTTTTAGTGCTTTGGGCTATCCTTTACATGATGGGGGGGGCTTTGAGCTTTTGGCTTAGGCAGTGGGGGGGCTGGGCTGTTTTGTCCCTTGTTGTTATAGGTATCTTTCTGGCGAGGTCATCCTGGTTTAAAGGATATAGTCAGGCCTATGGATTGTCTTATAGGACTAAAGAGGCAAAGCCTGTACCTCCTCCTGTCTCTAAAGATTCTCTTTCTTTGGTGAGGTGTTTGGACGGGTGGGTAGGACATCAAGGAGGGGGGAGGAAGCCTCTGGTATGGATTCAAGTTTCGGGAGGTGGATGGCGTTCGGCTTTTTGGACGCTGGGAAACTTACAGCTCCTGGATAGCATGACGAGTGGGAAGCTCTGGAATCGGGCATTTGCCATTTCTGGAGCTTCAGGGGGCCTTATTGGAGCGGCGGTCTGGCGGGAGTTGGGTTTGTACTATCCACATCGCAAATGGGATTTATCAGAACCTTTCTCCCTGACCCAAGATGCGCTCAATCCCATCTTGTCGACAGGATTAGTAGGGCTTTTGAGCCCTCCTCTTTATTTCCGCGACAGTGTAACTGGAGAGCGGTATGTCCGGGGACGAGGATATGCTTTCGAGCAAACCCTCATTCGCAGCGCTCGGGCTTTTTATGGAAGGCGTCTGGGGGATTATGCCGAGGCGGAGCAGCAGGGACGGTGCCCTCTTTTATTTATTACTCCCACCTTGCTGCCTATTGGACGGCAGCTTCTGATTAGTCCGCAACCGTGCAGCCCCTTGACTCGAGATGGCCTTATGGAGGAGCTGCGGCGCTGTGTGGGGGATGCAGATGAGCTTTACTTGACCACTGCGCTTCGGATGAATGCGTCTTTTCCCTTTGTGTTGCCTCCTGTGGAGCTACCGACTCAGCCTGTATGGGAGGCTATCGATGCGGGGGCGATAGACAACTTTGGGGAGCTTGTCACCTTGCGCTTCCTTTGGGAAATGCGTAAAGCTATAGCGGAGAGGGCTTCTCGGGTGGTTATTATCGAGATTAGAGACCTTCCGGAGGACATAGGATATGAATCGGAAAAGCCTGCTTCTATTTTTAGTGAGTTTTTCCGGCGCTTAGGAGGGCTCTATAGTTCTTTTGCGGGGGCTCGGCAGCTCTTTACTCGGATGAGTTATGAAGTACTCCGAGTAGCCTATCCTATCCCTGTGGAGAAATACATTTTGGCCTTTCGCCCTCGTAATGGTCGAATCCCTCCGTTGGGCTTCAGCCTTCGTCCTGCTGACCAGCGATGGATGTTTGCTTGTATGCAAGATAGCCTGCACATGGAAAAGATAAAGTTTATCCAAAAAAGGTTGGAATAGTTACCTTTGTCTGGTGCGGCCTGTTGGGATACTGTTTGCTCTGGCGGGGTGGCTGGCTTGTTCTTCTCCCTCTCCTACTGCTGGTTCGATGGGAGAAGTGCAAGGCATACACATTTCCGTAGATCGATTGGCGCTCCCCTATTGCCCTGAATGCGAGATGCATTTTGGACGATATCCTGTTGCTGATACGTTGACTTATGAGGGAAAATTATATGGTTTTTGCAGCCAGGGCTGTAAGGAGGCTTTCGTCAAGCGGATGGCTCCTTAGTGGGATGACCGCCCTCCTGGTATGGATAGGGGGATGTTCCCCTTCTGACTCCCAGGTGTCTCAACATACCTATGCGGTAGATACGACCTCTTATGCTATCCCATGGGAGCAGATAGAAGTGTATATGAAGGCGGCTCCCTCTCCCGTACAGGTGGCTATGTGGCTTAGGCAGGAAAAAGTGCCCTTTTACGGTGAAAATCTGCATGATCCTACTTTAGCTGGGCGGTACAGTGGGTTACAAGGTGCAGCGAATCTGGGTGTGTACCTTACGGACATGGCGTATGCCCATGCCACAGCACAATATCAGAAGGCATATGAGTATTTGTCTTCTGTGAACAGGCTTGCCAGCTTGTACGGTGTGGAGGATATTCTTTCTGCTGAACGGATCAAGCGGTTAGATCGCCTTCAAGACCAGCCTGATAGTGTCCAAAAGCTATTTACCCAATACTATGGGGAGATCCAGGAGCGGCTGACTGAGACAGGTCAGCAAGCCATGCTTAGGCATATGATTTTAGGGGGATGGTCCGAAAGCTTACATATTGTCCTGACGCTTCTTGAGAAAGATCCGAAGAGTCAGCCGCTTGCAGAGGTGATTTTTCTGCAGAAGGGGCTTCTCCCTCTCTTAATGAAGCTGTACAGTGTAGATACGGCTTCTTCAGCGGCTTCCAGAGAGATTGTTGCTCATTTAGCCGCCATCCAAGGTGAGCTGGAGCAGGTGGCTATCCAAGAAGTAGGTTCTACAGATGCTACGGTGCAAAAGGGAGTGATTCACATGCGTTTTCGTCAGCGAGTGGTGTTGTCTCCGGTACAGGTGCAGTCGCTTCGTCGTCGGCTTCTACCGCTGAGGCAGTTTATCGTTCGGGTATGAAAGGGGTATTTTTGGGGGTCTCCCTTTCCTTTTTAGGGATGCTGCAGGCCCAGAGTGGGTGCCGTCAGCTTATTCCTGCCTGCCGAGAGGCCCACATGGAAGACTACAACTGGGACGGGCGGTACTGGAAAGCTGAACTCTATGGGGGGGAAACTACCGAGATTTATTATACCTTCTTTCGGGGGCTTCGGTATCGGCTTATACCCTGCGGGCGCTCTTCTGCGCAAAAGGCGCTCCATTTGCGCATTTATAATGCGAATCGTACGCTTCTATTAGATACGAGGCAGCAGGGTGAGCGAAGTTATTGGGACCTGGAGCTGAGTAGTACTCAGCTGTTAGTGCTGGAGCTATATTATCCGATGGGGGAAGGCTGTGCTGCTTTGCTTATTGGCCATAAAAATGGGGAGTACATAGAGGCGTCAGCCCACTGATAAAAGGTTACTTTTGTGGGGTGATTGTCTGGTGGATAGGTATTCCTTTTGCAGGCGCTCTGGTTAGTTTACTTTGGCCCCGTAGGGTTGTCTGGCAAGTTAGCTCCCTCTTACAGGTGGGAGTTGCCTGCTGGATGACATGGGCCTATTTGGTACGGGCACCTTTGGAGGTCACTCACACGCTCCACACGCTTGATTTTGTCCTGCCTTGGTGGGGCTTTCCTACATCAGAAGGATGGCTTAGTCGGTATCAGATTCAGCTCTTTTTTGCTACGGATGGTACAGCCTTGTGGCTTGGTTTGGCATTGGCTCTCGTGGGCTTGGTGCTGAGTTTATGGCCCGGTTGGACTTTTTCTCAGCCTCGCTTTCAAATACCCGCCCTCTTCATTTTACAGGGTTTCGCTCTGTGGACGCTTTTTTCCTATGATTTGATTGCATTTTATGTGGGCTTTGAGGCCGTGCTTTTCCCAATGTATTATCTTCTCTTGACCTCAGGGTCTCCTCCGGATGAGACTCGAAAAACGGCGCTGGAGTTTCTTCTGTACACCTTAGTAGGGTCGGTGCCCATGTTAGCCGGGATCTTGTATGGAGCAAGTGAGATAAGCCGAAGCTATGGGGTTCCTTTTACCACAAACTTTCTTGAGTGGTTAAAGTATCCGCTGCCTTCCACAGTGCAAGTATGGGTGTATGGTAGTTTTGTGTTGGCTTTTTGGGTGAAACTGGGGCTATTTCCGCTTCATGGCTGGGTGTTGAGTCTGTATCGGGTTCTTCCCTTCCCCATAGTTGTACTCTCTTCTGCCTTTCTTACGAAGTTAGGAGGGATAGGATGGCTGCGTTTTGCTCCTGCTTTTCCAGAGGGGCATTTCTCCCTCGCTCCATATTTGGGGGGACTGGGGGTTTTTTCCTTTATCGGGGCGGGTTTAGGTGCTTTTTTTCAAAAGGGACTTCGGGGTTGGATGGCGTATGGGAGCATTTCGCACCTTAGCCTCATAGCGGTAGGGGTAGCTGCTACTAGTGCAGCGGGCTTTAGTGGAGCCGCTTGGTATATGGTCAATCACAGTGTGTTAGTGGCTGCGCAGCTTCTGCTGGTAGGTGCAATCGTAGCACGAGTTGGAACTGATGAGATAGCTCGAATGGGGGGACTTGCTCGCAGCATGCCACATGTGGCTGTCCTTTGGATGATCGTGGCTCTTGCCTCGATAGGCCTACCTGGTCTGAGTCAGTTTCCTGCTGAGTTTCTTATTTTGACAGGCAGTTATGTTTCGTACGCTCTCCGAAGGGCGATATTTATTGGTGTGCTGCTGGGTGTAGTGGTGTCAGCTGCGTACACTCTCCCTGTCTTACGCCGAGTGCTCTTTGGGCCTTCTGTGCAGACGCCTGCAGACCTGGAGAGGGGCGAAAGCGTCCCGCTTTGGATTTTGGGGCTGTGGATCATCGGGGTTGGATTTGTGGCGGCTCCCTTTCTTTCAGAGATACAGCGCACCACTACGCCTTTGGTGGAAGCGATTCTTTTTCAGGCCCTGGGTGTCAAGTAACGCAATCATCTGTTAACGGATTTACTGGGGGAAAGGGTATATTGTCGCCGGCGCCTTCCAAGCCCGACAGCCACCGAGTTTAGACAAGATGAGGGCCCTCGAGTAAACACTGCACTGGCTAACTACATCCAATCGTTCGGTTTAGCAAAGTTTTTTGAACATAGCTCTCATGAGCTAAGCAAAGAGACGTAAGTTGGGGTAAAAATCAGGCATGTGATCTGTTAGAAGAGAGTACAGCTGATGCGGCTTCGCTTTTGGCGACCCACGCAGAATCCCTTAACTCATATTACTTTTGTAGCATGCCTGCCTGGCGAAACTGGCTTCAGACTCTCCTAAAACGGGAAAAACAAGTGCCAACTTTTCCCCGTCCTACCCCATCAAAGAGTTTTTCCTCCAGCCCCTCTCTCACGGACTCTGTGTATCTCCTTCCGATCAAAGACTGGGTTATCCAACACATTTCGCCTTTCGCATGGGATAGAGCTGTTATCCGCCTACTGTTTATCCATAAAGACACTAAGCTACCTCTCCCTGAGCTGCTCAAGCCTTCTCCCTCTACCCGGGTACCCCTCAGCCTCTACGAGTCTATATCTGACATCCTTCAAGAGATGTACGGTATACAGCTTCCTGTAAATCTCGTAGCTGAGCAAATATGATTGACATAAGGGAAAAAGTGCAGTTTGTACCGCATCTGGATTGCGGCAGCCTCATTTTGGGGGGAGAGCCTCATGTAATTCACTGTCATTATTACAACCACTTTCTCCAGACCAGTATAGAGGATGCGGATGGGATTTATCCTGCGGAGCAGGTGCTGGTGGGTACCGCTCAGGAGATCGGCCACAGCCAGTTCCGCAAGCTTTTCCAGGAGAAAGGGATCCAGGATGAAAGGGAGAGAAAATCTTTCGTAGAAGTGGTCTACTCCCTTCTGGGTATGGGGAAAGTGAGTCTGGAGAACGTAAGCGCAGAGGGGGGGGAAATAAGCACCCCTTATGAACATTATGCATATACATATGCGGCGACTTTTCCGCCCCGTCCCAAGGGTAAAAGAGGGGTAGCTTACTTTTCACAGGGGTATTTGGCGGGTGCCATAGAAGCGATTTGTGATTTGCCATTAGGAAGCATGGGCAGCCGGCAGACTGCCTGCCTGACCCAGGGTGACCCTGCGGTAAGCTGGGAGTTTTTCCGGCTTAGAGAGCCGCTGCCGCTCCAGCCTTCTGTCGGGGAAGGTCGATACCAGACTGCTTCCTTACCCCAGCCTCCGCATACCCGAGTACCTTTTCAAGCGATCCGCGATGCCGTGCTGGGCTTGCCTTTGGGCCCCGATCCCGAAACGGGTCTCATAGAAGCTTTCGATGTCGTGCTGACCCGTCTACCTGGCAACTACTATGCCCTCATCTCAGAAAGACACTTTCAACATATGCTCAGTGCCATCGGCCCCGACGTTATCCCTCTGGTGCTGGATATGCTCGTAGAATCAGGCCATGTATGTGCATTCAATACGCTAGGAGGTATCATGTGCAGTGCAGAGTGGGACGCTGTCGTACGCCCCTACTTAGATAACCCTGCGGATTGGCTATACGGCATCGTAGCGCTCATGCCAGCCTTAGGCTGGGGTATCGTAGAACCTCTGACTTATCCTTCCTCGCACAGCTGGACAGTTTCCCTCCACAACTGGTATGAAACCACTGCTATCGCCGCACTGCCAAATGGACACACTCTCACGTACTCTCCTTTCGCAGAAGGCATCATGAACGGCATCCTGGCTCTGGTATATCAAGCCGGTATCGCCGAAAAGAGACTCACCTTCGACGGGGAGTTGTACGGTTCCCTCTTCCGCACAGGTAGAACCTATCAGAGTACTTTCCACCAAAGTCGGCTCCAAGGCGCCCCTACCGATGTAGTAGAAGGACATGTCGCCCGCTGACCCTATCCAAGTACATCTCGTGCGGGAATGCGCCCAGCGCACGAAGTATGTCATCGATTTGCCGGAGCCCCTCAGCCTACAAGCCTATCAGGAGTTGGCAGATAACCTACCAGGAATCCTCAGCTCCGTCTTTCTACCAAGCGGAGACGTGCTTCTGCAAATCAAGCTCCTTGAGAAGGAAGGCTCCATCACCGGAAGCACCAACAGTGCCACCCTTCACGTACTGCTGACAAAGGAGGGGCATGGACGCCTGCTCGAGCATATTCTACAAGAACTGCGAAACCAGTAGCTAACTCATACAAATGGGGGTCGAACATTCCCTATCCACTGCAGACTTTCTCCTAAGGGTACGGTAGAGACTCCCTCCCCGAAAATGGACTATCTCCTCCACATGGCTACAACTAACCTTCGCCACCTGTACCCGCTAATGACCCCCCCCTTGCTCTATTGTAGCGATTGTATGTATTTTTGAAAATATGAGAAGGATTTGTACGCTGATAATCTCGGGGCTTGCTTGTGTATGGGCACAGAATGTCGGGATAGGTACGGCTACTCCTCAAAATCGCCTTCATGTCGATGGGCCTCCACCCTCCGATGCGACAGGAGGCCAACTGCGTATCTCCGAGTCTACCAACAGCCGTTATCTCCTGATTGGGCGGAGTGGAGATTACGGCTTTGTCCAGACCCACAATAACCAACCGCTTCTTCTTAACCCCCTAGGTAATAATGTCGGGATTAATACCACAGCGCCAGATGGTCGCCTGGGCATCCGGGAAGGATGGGGCAACTGGATAGGCTTACGAGATGGTATCAATAATAACCTCTACGTATTCCATAACCCGGGTAGCGGTGATAGATTGGAAGTAGGGGTATTTGATGCGGCGACTAATACCTGGCGATGGCAAGTCATGGGCATCCGCCCAGTGGGTAATGTGGGAATCGGTACTGCTCTGCCAAATGACCGGGCTATCCTGGAAATAAACTCCACCAATCGGGGGCTCCTAATCCCTCGTCTCACCACGACGCAGCGCGACGCGATCCCCGATCCTATCCCCCAGGGGCTAATAATCTACAATACAAATACCAACTGCATTGAGTTTTTTGATACCAGCGCCGATCCGCCAGGTGGCCCGACAGGTGGTTTTTGGAATAGCCTCTGTCAGTATTGTGACTATACGGTGTCTGTGACGAGTAGTCAAACTGGTTTCAGTCTACAAACACACATCGTGAATGCCGGCATACCATTAGGACCCTATACTTACTGTGTTTACGTTTATGCCGGGGTAACTTTACAAGCCGCCTCTAACGGAGGGGGAGCGGGTGCAGCTGGGAATCCAGGTTTCAACGCTTTCACGATGCCGAACGGGGCGAAGGTACTTCTCTTCAACTACGGAACTATCCTCGCTGGAGGAGGGAACGGAGGACAAGGGGGGCAAGAATCCGACGGGGTATGCAGTGGCGATCAGGACGGTGGCGCTGGCGGACGTGGTGGCGATGCGGTGCTTACTAACTCCAGCGTGCCTATACTGGTGTATAACTATGGTATCTTGAGAGCCGGTGGTGGCGGTGGGGGCGGCGGTCGGGGAGGCTGCTGCAGTGCTGGGGGGGGCGGCGGTGGTGGCGCAGGCACGCCCCCTGGTAGCGGGGGACCCGGCAATAGCTGGCGGTGTGTCGGGGGAACCATATGCACATGTGGGGGTGGAGGACGCTCAGGCAGCTCGGGTGGCGGCGCGGGTGGTACTGCTACTGCAGGCGGCGCAGGGGCCCCTGGCGGAAGTACGGTAGGCACGGGCTGTCCGGGCACAGGGGCTATTGCAGGCTCAAGGGGAGGCGATGGCGGCACGAATGGAGCAGCCGGCCAAAACGGAGGCACTGAAAACGGCTGCTGTGGCAGCGGATGTACAGCAGGTCCAGGCGGAGGCCCCGGCTATGCCATCAATGGGAATGGCTCTGGCAGCCGGCTTATTGTAAATACCGGAACCGTCGTAGGCGCCGTTATTCCTTGATAGGGGCCCTCCTACTTCAACTGCGGATTATAGCGGATAGTAGCCTTCTGGAAGCGCAGCAGCGGGCAATAGCCTGGCTGCGCGCGCAACACTTAGCTTGGGTAGATACGTACACAGTAGGCCTAGCTTCATGGTTGGACAAATGCTACGGCTGGCGGCTCAGATTGCCTATTCAGCGCTACCTTAAAAAGGCTTCGCCCAGGATGAAGGTATTTGCCGCCTGGCCCGGAGGGAATCCCCCTCATTCCCCAACCCTACAACACCTCCCCCTAAACGAGCGGCACTATGCCCAGCTTCTATGGACCCACAAGCTTCCGCTGGATACAACCGCCCTGAGCCTTCTGGCAGCGTGGTGGCAGCGGGGAAAGGATTACGATCTTACCCACGCCTACCTCGTCGCTTACCGCCTCAAGAAGCACTTACCCTATCGTGTGCCTCTGGTCGATCAAATAGTAGAACAAGGACCTCCTCGCCTCCTTCAAACCCTCCCTGCTGATCAGCTATGTACCGACTTAGCCTGGGAATACATAGCAATGTGGGCTTTGAGCGGCTTTCGGCGAGATCTGTTAGGTAAATATCTGCGAGAGGCTATCCAATATCAACGACCTGATGGGGGGTTCCCGGGCACATGCGAGCCAGGCGCACCCTCAGCTTTACATACGACTTTCTTAGCCGCATGGGCTCTGAGCATTTACCTATACCCGCTTATTCAAGGCCTATGAGACCTTCCTTCCTGAATATTCTGCTCCTGCTAAGCAGTCTCTCCGCTCAAGGGCTTTTCACCCCCTCCTATCCTACCCTACCCATCCGAAACCGAGAGCAGCGGGAAGCCCTCCTGAGAGGCGATGCTTCAGAAGGCCTAATCGTTTTGGGAGAGGAAGATAGCTGCCTATATTATTTGCGAATGGGCCGATGGTTTCGCGTATGTGGTGAGTGCTTACCTATCCCCCTTCCCCCCAAAATAGACTCTATCAGCGTGGGGCTTGGCGATTTACTCATCTTTTGGTCTGCCTCAGCACCCTTAGAGCTAGGGGAAGAGATTGAAGGTCTTATTTTACCTGAGAGTCTTGCGTTTAGGGGTACGCTCTCCCCTTTCTATGCTGAGCTCAAGGTAGGCGGCATCCATAAGGTTCTCTTGAGACGAAAAGGCCTTTGCGGCTACTCATCTTGGGTGGCTAAGGACTCTATCGAGGTTCCATATGCTCGTTGCCCGGCTTTCCCCTTGCAGGGACGAACAGTTGCGACTATAGGGGTGGGGCGAACCTGTTGGGCCCTGGAAGACTGGGCTGGGGAGCCCCGCTTAGCTGCCAACCGTCATAAAGAAGGAGGGTTATACTTTTCGAACCGCCGCTTAGCTGAGATCCAAGCTGCGCTGCCACCAGGTTGGCGCTTGCCCACACAGAAAGAATGCGAAGTCCTCCTAAGTGTCATCAATCAGGCGAAACATCGGCTAGATAAGCTGCGCTTTGAACGCAAAGGCGCCTACGTGCCCGAAGATCGGCAATGGATCGGCATCGGCGAGGTCGCTATATACCTTATCGGCGATGCCCCTGACAAGGCTCTGGTCGTTAATCCGCTCGGCGGACTTATTGCACCCTTAGAAGGTAAGGAAATCCATGCACGCGTGCGTTTAGTGCGAAGCGCCGAGTAAGCAACCCGAA
>JANZYW010000053.1 GCA_026413325.1 Bacteroidia bacterium
GTAGGTGTGATGTCCTGAGCACTGAGCCGAGACAGGGAGATAGAAGCATTCACATTACACTGCGCAGAAGAGTAGCCTAACGTAATCGGATTTTCTAATGCAATCCCTCCACAGTCTCGGTATAACTTCACCCGTATTCGATAGCGATTTGGACCGATACATTCATAGGTAATCTCTCCTCCCATAAGATGCGTAGCATGTAGGGATGAGAGGCTCGCATACATAGCGAAAAGCAAGCCCAGCAGCCGAAAAATTCGCATGGTGCGAAGGTAGATAGAAAGTACTTTCTTTACAATCTCTTTCCACCCCCTTTTGCTTAGAGGGTATACTCCTCTTCTTGAGGAGTTCAGATTGGCCTCCGAGTAGTACAATATCGAGCTTGAGTAGCAGCTCCCCTCTTGACTGGTTCTTACTGAAAGCAAATATACTTAAGAAGAGGCCCAACCCTAACGGGCTGGGCCTCTGCATTATACAACCTACGTCTGTCGTTAAGAAAGCTTACTTGGTAAGAGGCTCTATCTCTCCCTGGATAATGAGATTCGTCGTTGGCTGACGAGGATCATTTGTGATCACCGTAACGCTCTTGGAATCCCTTCCAGAGCGCCCTGTAGAGTCAAAGGTAACCTTGATGGAGGTGCTTTCTCCCGGTTTAAGTTCAGTCTTATCGGGATTGGCTGCAGTACAGCCGCAGCTGGCCTTCACCTTCCGGATGAGCAAGGGTTTTTTGCCTACATTAGTGAGCTGAAAGGTATGAGTTACCTTGTCGCCTGCTTTGATTTTTCCATAGTTGAATTCGGTGACATCGAACTGGACTCGAGGCGCCTCCGCCAATACTTCTTCTGTTAGCTCTCCAAAGTATTCTTCAATATTAGCTGTAACGTAGACTGGCTTATCGGGTTCCACGCCGTCGTTGGTACGTAGCTTGAGCATATGATAAACAAAGCCATAGTCCCCTGCTGCGCCTGCGTCGTACTCGACAGCCATCTGAATTGTGTCCTTGGGAGGCAGCACATAAGTCGATACAGAACCTTTCGGAGAACGAAAAGACGCCTTCACATGCTTGGGTACATCTACAAGCTCACGTAACTCCAGCGGTTTGTCAGAGTCATTGTACAAGGTGATAGTGAGCGTACGACGCTCGTTAGTCTTGATCGTACCAAAGGAAACATGATTGGCTGGCCCAAACCGAAGGGTACCCACTTTGGTGGGATACCAGTCCTCGGGTCCTTTAGGACGAGGGAGAACTTCTCCTTTGATACTGAGAACATAGGTTTCCTCCCGAGTTGTATCTTTCTCTGAACGGACCCGAACTGTAAGAGTCTTGGAGAAGGCACCAGGACGCCCCCAAGCGCTATACTGGGCTTCAACAAAACCTTCCTTCCCTGGAGCAATGGGATCCTTACTCCAGCTGGGAGAGGTACATCCACAAGACGCTTTTACATCCACGACACGCACCGGCTCTTTCCCCACATTCTTGAAAGAAAACCGAGTAGAAGCTGTTCGATCTTCCTCTTTGATTTTTCCAAAATCATGTTCTGTTTTAGGGAAATCAACCAGTTTAGTGGGTTTATCCGAGGTAGATTTTGCTTCGGCTGAAGAGGAAACTTTTTTCTGAGCCCATAGGAAACTCCCCAAAGCAAGCCCTAAGACGATTACGTAGCTCCGCATATGCACAGCAAAGATACGGATTTACGGAAGGACGATTTTTGTCTATCATAGAATATGACCCAGGAAATAGACAAGCTGGCGATGCCACCACGGCCAGTCATGATGGACGTCAGCACCCCACACGTCCACCCAGGCTGGGATCCCTTTCGCCTGCAGTATCTCTGCTATCTGCCGAGTCTGGGTCAACATGGGCTCCTCCCAAGCGCCCTGGCCCACACACAGGATGATGTTCTTCCGGCGAAGCTCCTCCACATAGTACGGATCCTCTAAGTTAGGTAAAAAACGGAGGGGACTGTTGTAATAGACCCGCTCATCCATGTATTCCCCCAAGAACTCTGACAGCTCATACACTCCACTCAGGGCTATTACACCCGCAAATTGATGCGGAAATCGAAAGAGCAGATTCGCCGCATGGTAAGCCCCCATGCTTACCCCCATAGTCCAGATGGGAGCCCCCGTAGCACCTCGGATGAAAGGAAGTACCTCTCTCATAAGGAAGGCTACATACCGTTCATATCGCTCTCCCCGCTCTACAGGAGGCAAAGTCGCACTGGTCCAGCTCTCCGCATCATAACTGTCTATGGTGAAAAGCTGCACTCGACCTTCTTCAATAAATGGACTGACAGCTGCTATGAGCCCAAAATCTTCTAAGTTTCTATGGTCTCCCTCTTGAGCAGGAAACGAAAGAAAGGGAAGGCCAGCATGCCCGTATCTATTGAGCGCTATAGGCCTTCCTAACTCCTCAACGTTCCATTGATAGTGGGATATATGCATAAGCTTCCCTAAAGCGTAAGTCTTTTTTGCGTATAGGTCGCTAAATCTACCATCTCATCAAAATCGGGCGTCCGAATGATATAGTGATAATCTCCCATTGCAGCCCGAAAGAGAGGATTGGTGGGGGCATGATATAGCAAGCGGTCACCCAGCCTCCGTACTACCGCTTCATGAGAATGCTCATACCCGATGCTATTTTTACGAGCGATATAGCAGGCATAGTAGGCAGCAGGAGGGATGTACCGAGGAGCCCTATCCCACACACATTCAGCCCAGATCCGATACAGGTCTATATCATGAGCAAAGTTGAAAAGATCCAGCGTGGGATATCCAGGAGGGCGCATGTTAACCTCAAGGGGGTACAGAGCCCCCTCCAGAGTGCGAATAAATTCAAAATGGAAAAAGCGCATCTTTAGGTCATACGCCTGGACAATACGAGCGCCCACCTTTTCTAAATCTGATGGTATTTGCCGTTGCACGTAATAAAAAATGTCTGTATCTTGATTGACTACTTCTGCGACCCCCCGACTGTACTCCAAGGAAGCTGCAAAGCAAATACGCCCCTCTCGATCAACAAGTCCATCATAGGTCTGAATGGTACCCGTGATAAATTTTTCTAACAGATAGCCCGGGCGGAAGGTGGTCTGGAAGCGCTTAAGCTCCTCAAGAGAAGTTATTTTTATGGTAGAACTGGCACCGACGCCTTTATCTGGTTTGGCAATCACAGGAAGCCCATATTCCCGGACGAACGCCTCTACATCAGCAAAGTCTTCTGCTACTCGCCCCGGTATGGGGTCAGCCCCTGCTCGACGAAAATAGCTTTTCATCAAGCTCTTCTGCTGGAAAGCAGGCAAATCTCTGGGATGCGGGCCTGCTACCCCCAGCTCCTCACGAATAGCCGCCTCCAAGGGAAGCCAGTACTCGTTAAAGGAATCCACCCCTGCAATAGGTCCCATTTCTTGAACTATGTCTCGAGCAGTCCTCAAGACCCTATCCGCCTGGTGCAGATCGCCCACTCCTACATATCGATCGAGTGACTGGGCCACCTGCGGAGGAAGCTCATGATAGGCCACCCCTCCTATCCCGACCGAGACTCCCCCACAAGAACGGAAAGACCACGGAAAGAGATGATAGTTAGGAGGAAACTCGGGGGAGAGAAAAAGCCATACCATTCTCCGCAAAGGTAGAAACGTCTTAGCTTCGGACCCATCCCTGAGCTCGACGTACCGCCTCGTGCCAGCGGGCCAAAGAAGGGGCTTCTTTCTGGGGGAGAAACTGGCTTGCTACAGGAAGCCTTTCAGTGGGAATCCCTTTCATACGACCTGCGAGTGCAGCTACCCCCCACGCCGTCACCTCTCCGTGAATAGGACGAATCACAGGACGGCCGATAAGATCCGCCTGCAGCTGCATCAGATACGAATTCACACTAACGCCACCGTCTACATATAGCTCCGCTACCTCTCCGAAAAGAGCCAGTGCATCCGCGCTTTGATAGGCCATCGCATCCAACGCAGCTATCAAAAGCGCCTTTCTATCGGTCTCTCGAGTAAGCCCAATCAAAAGACCCCGAGCGTAGGGATCCCAGTAGGGCGCACCTAATCCTGTAAAGGCAGGCACAAAATAGACATCTCCAGCCCCACCCGACAAAGTATCTACCTCCCCGTAATCTTGCAAGACTCCTACTCTCTCTAACCATTGAAGGGCCGCTGCAGCGTTGAATATAGCTGCCTCCCAGGCGTACACGGGCTTCTCATTTGCTATCTGCCAAGCTACAGTAGTGAGAAGCCCTTCGGGCGCCAGAAGAGGAGCAGAGCCAATATTCTTGAGGAGGAAACAGCCTGTTCCATAGGTGTTTTTCGCCTGTCCAGGCAAATGAGCCCCATGTCCATATAAAGAAGCCTGCTGATCACCCAAGACAGCCCAGATTTCCATGGAGCCTCCCCACAGAGACGTCTTTCCATAAAAGCTCCCGCTGGGACGCACGGAGGGAAGCCTCTGAGGAACGATCCCAAAGAATCCACATAGTTCCTCATCCCAAGTCAACGAGTGTATGTTCAACAAAAGGGTGCGAGATGCATTAGACACGTCCGTAGCAAAAGATCCCGTCATTTTATACAGAAGCCAGCTATCTACCGTACCAAAACAAGCGGTAGAGGGTACTCCTCCCTCCTTTACCATCCAAGCTATTTTCGTAGCAGAAAAATAGGGATCCAGTAGAAGGCCTGTTTTTTCTCGCAAGGAGGGCAAAGCAGAGGCGAGCGCATCACACATATTCGCCGTACGCCTGTCTTGCCATACAATCGCCCTCCCATAGGAATGACCCGTCTGAGGGTCCCAAGCGATAGTCGTTTCCCTTTGATTGGTCAAGCCTACCGCGGCAATCTGCGAAGGACGAACCCCCGCCGAGCTCAAGGCCTCCTGTACCGCTTCAAACTGCGCTTGCCAGAGTTCCTCGGGCTCTTGCTCCACCCACCCCGGCTGCGGATAATACAATGGGACAGAACGCCTCCCTAAACCCACTATTTCTCCTCTGGATGTGAACACAATCGCACGGGCTGAGCTTGTCCCTTCATCCAATGCCAAAAGCAGAGCGCTCATAGCACAGGAACCTTTCTCTCCATGAGATACTGAATAATACGTTCCGGAGAAATACCCTCTGCCTCCGCCTGATACGAAAGAACCATGCGGTGCCGAAGGACGGGAACAGCTACCCGTTGGACGTCTTCTACATCGGGTGCATACTTTCCCGAGAGAAGCGCATGCGTTTTCGCTGCTATCAGAAGGAACTGCGCAGCTCGAGGCCCCACCCCCCATGTAATATTCTCTCGGATAAAGCTATCTGGGTTTTCCTGAGGACGGGTATTTCGAGCCAGTTCGACTGCGTACCGGATCACATTATCTGGCACAGGCATGAGACGCACAAGCCGCTGGAGGTAGAGAATCTTCTCGGCAGAGAGGAGAGGATCGATACGAGGTTCCCAAACAGCCGTTGTGCGCCGCATGATCTCCATCTCCTCCTCTCGGCTGGGATACCCAACGAAAATCGCAAACATGAAGCGATCCAGCTGCGCCTCAGGAAGAGGGTAAGTACCTTCTTGCTCTATCGGATTCTGGGTAGCCAAAACAAAGAAGGGAGAGGGAAGAGGATGAGTCTGCCCCGCTATCGACACAGAGCGTTCCTGCATGGCTTCTAAAAGAGCAGACTGCGTCTTAGGAGAGGCTCTATTAATCTCATCCGCCAAAATAATGTGCGCAAAAATCGGCCCAGGTGTGAAGCGAAAATGTCTCTGACCCGTTTCTGGGTCTATCTGGAGAACCTCAGTACCCAAAATATCGGCGGGCATCAAATCGGGTGTAAACTGGATTCGATGGAAAGAAAGCCCCATGGCTTGAGCTAAGCTACTGACCATCAGTGTTTTAGCCACACCAGGGGGACCTATGAGGAGTGCGTGTCCTCCCCCAAAGAGACTGAGTATCAAGAAGTGCAAAGGTTCCTCTTGCCCAACGATAACTCCCCCCATCACAGTGCGGAGCTGTTGATAAAGGGCCCGCAAACTCTCGGCCTCCCGCCGAAGGGTATCTGCATCCATGACACAAATATGCTCCAGAAAAGTGTTACTTCGTGTAGTGCGAATAGCAGGCCTCATCGCTACCATCGGTATCAGCGCAGCCCTTCTCCTCGCATTTTTCGGAGAACTCCCCCCCATCCCAGGGTTAGGATGGACCGATAGAAACCTTTTCTTCCATGTCCCGATGTGGTTTTCTATGTATAGTCTAATGGGAATCTCTTTTTTCTGGAGCGGGTCCTACCTCGTCAAGGAGAACCTACCGAAAGATACTCGAGCCCGAGAGGGAGCCATCCTTGCAGCCTTCTTTGGGCTGATGGGCCTCTTCACGGGAATCTTATGGTCTCGGGTGACCTGGGCGGAGGCGTTGCCCGACACTGATATCCAAGCATGGTGGGGCTGGGATCCCAAACAGACGTTCGCTCTCATCGCTTTGCTTATGTATGGAGCCTACTTCGTTCTTCGAGCCAGTGTACAAGAAGAACGGCTCCGAGCCCGAATGGCAGCCGTATACAATATCATCGCTACCCTTCTGGTTATCCCTCTCACCTTCTTCCTTCCCCGATACCTCGGTGGTCTTCATCCAGGCTCGGATGGGCTACCTGCGTTCCGAACGGAAGATATTAGCCCCACGCATCGCCTCATATTCTACACAGCCGCCATTGGGTTTATTGCTTTGGCAGTGTGGCTATGGCAGCTTCGGGTGCGGCTCTGCCAGCTCCAGTCCTATACTACCATTTCTCGATCCCCTCTCGACGAAAACGCTTAGGAACATACTTGGAAGGGCGATAGAATCCCCCAATATGACATTCTGCAGCAGGAAGTAGCCGCCACCCCTGAGGCCGGGCGTGATGAGCCTGCGCTCCCATACCCATCTGAAGGAAAAATCGCTGGAGATACGGTTCAAGCCATACCCGTACCCCCAACAAAGCCAAGATTCGACTGTCCCCTCTCAGCTCCCGACTCGGCCAGTACCGCTGGTGAACATGTATCGCTGCATATAGAGGACGGTCATATCGTTCTCTTACCCGAAAATACCCTATCGGCTGGGAAAAACCGAACGAGAGATAGGCGGGAAAAGGAGAAAAATGAAAAAAGGTATTGCCATATCGGAGAGCCAAAGCTGGTCTTGCCCAGAGATGTACCCCTCCTAATCCCCAGGTCCCCCCCCAGTAAAACGGCTTGGGCGCATCTACTGGTTGGCTACAGAGAACGCAGCTTCCCAGAAGCCCAATCCACCTCATAAGTAGCGGTTCGACGAGTAATTGTGGTGCGCGGCTGCTCCCCACTAAACTCGGTGACATGCTCCTCTTGGGCGATACTACACCTTCCCGTTCGGTCGATTTGGGCCTTGGCCTGCTCCAACCGATCAGGCTGGATGAGCTGATAGGCCCATACAGCCGTATCTCCTATCTCACAAAGGCTATCTGCCAAAATCGCATAGTAGTATGCTCCTTCCGAGGCGATTCGCTCGATAAACCATAACTCTTTGCCGCCAGAGGGGACCCAACGAGCTACGGGTGCGTAGACTCCCGTAGGCTGAAGTCTTTTCTTGAGCCATTCTTGGACCTCTACCGTGAAAGGATCCAAGGAACGGGAGGGAGGCAGAACAAGAGGAGGCATGGCAGGAGGAAGGGTAGAGCGTAGTACCGCACAAATATCTACTTTCCCGCCAGAAAGACCCTTTTGACTTTCTGAGAAAGCGGCCTTAGAAGGGGAATCTCCACAAGCAACTACGCTCAATCCTGCCAAAATCAAAAAAATCCCTCTATACCAAGAAAGAGTTCTCGGCTGCATCGGACAAAGTTAATCTACTTTGATTGCCTGAAAGCATGTAATATTGCTATATGTGTGGTATTGTGGCCTATACAGGTTTCCGTGTTGCTGCCCCTCTCCTTGTTGAAGGCCTCAAACGGTTGGAATACAGAGGCTATGACTCAGCAGGCTTGGCTATCGCATCCAGGGAAGGTTTTTCTATCTACAAACAGGCAGGAAAGGTTTCCGCTCTCGCCCGAACTATCGAAGGAATCGCTCCAATTGGCCATACTGGGATAGCGCACACCCGCTGGGCCACCCACGGGGCTCCTACCGACGCAAACGCCCATCCCCATATCAGCTACGATGGGGAGATCGTGCTCGTTCACAATGGCATCATCGAAAACTACGCTGCCCTTCGTTCCCATCTTAGTGAAAAAGGGATAACTTTCTCCAGCGAAACCGATACGGAAGTACTCACGCACTGGATCGCCTGGACTCGACAGCAATATCCGAATAGCTCTTGGGAAGAGATTATTCGAAGAGCCTTCGCTCCGATCGAAGGTACTTTTGGCGTGGCTCTTCTCGTCCGATCCCATCCCGACTTGATCGTACTCGTGCGGCGATTCAGCCCTCTTCTTATTGGGATAGGGGAGGGAGAGCTTATCGCTGCCTCCGATGCTACAGCCATTATTCCCTATACCCGTCGGGTCATTCACCTGGAAGAGAACGAAGCCGCCCTCCTCTACGGGGGAAGGAGTGAACCTAAGCTCTTTAGCTTAGGAGAAAAGCAACGCACTCCCCAAGTAGAATACATAGATTGGGACCTCGCCTCCATAGAACGGGGAGGGTATCCTCACTATATGCTCAAAGAGATATTTGAGCAACCTACGGCTCTTCGCGATTGCATGCGAGGGCGGATCCGACAAGAACCGCTTGAAGTCCGCCTGGGGGGTATCAGCAACGTAATGGATCGCATCCTCTCTGCTCAGCGTCTGACCTTGGTAGGCTGTGGAACCAGCTGGCATGCAGCCCTTGTAGGGGAATATCTCATTGAGCAGTTAGCCAGAGTACCTGTAGAAGTAGAATATGCGTCTGAATTTCGCTACAGAGACCCTGTAATCGGTCCCTCAGATGTGGTGGTCGGCATTAGCCAAAGCGGCGAAACTGCAGATACGCTTGCTGCCCTCCGACTCGCAAAGCACAAAGACGCACTGGTTCTCGGGATTACCAATGTCGTGGGTTCAAGTATACCCCGAGAAACCCATGCAGGCATCTACATCCATGCTGGACCCGAGATCGGCGTAGCCTCCACTAAGGCATTTACGGCCCAGCTCACAGCTCTCACCCTTTTTGCCTTGCACCTGGGGGCCTCTCGGTATGCTATCAATCGCCACCTTCATGATACCCTCATCGAAACCCTACTGAGACTGCCAGAGCTTATCCAAGAGACCCTACAGAAACTCAATGAGCCTGTTCAAACCCTGGCTGAGAAGTTCATGCATGCTTCTAATGCTCTCTACCTGGGGCGAGGATATAACTTCCCGGTCGCTTTAGAAGGAGCCCTCAAGCTCAAAGAAATCTCCTACATCCACGCAGAAGGCTATCCAGCCGCAGAAATGAAACACGGCCCGATAGCGCTGATAGATGCAGGAATGCCCGTGATTGTGATCGCTCTACGCGATAGCCTTTACGAGAAGGTACTGGGCAATATCCAAGAAGTGCGGGCCCGCGGCGGGCAAGTCATCGCTATCGCCACTGAAGGGGATACCCACATACAACACTATGCTGAGGAAGTACTGTATGTTCCGGATGTACCCGAGCCCCTCTCCCCCATCCTGACAGTTCTCCCCCTCCAACTCTTAGCCTATCATGCTGCAGTAATGCGGGGCTGTGACGTAGACCAGCCTCGTAACCTGGCGAAATCCGTAACTGTGGAGTAGCCCACTATGCTCCCTTGGCAGTACCCTTTTCTGTGGGCTGCCAGTGGGCTTAGTGTCGGGCTCATGTGTGCATCGGTTTCCCCCATTTGGGGAGCACTCCTATTGGCAACTACGCTTTTGCTCTCGTCCATTCTCTATTTGCAGATAGGGCGAGCCCGCATAGTATGGATATTGCCCACCTTTGCTTTCGTAGGCTACATGCGGGGGATGATTGACAGGCGACCCCCTCCCAATCCTATAGAAAAATGGAAAGGATACCTCGTCCTCCTCAGAGGTTATACCACAGAGAGTCCACTTCCAGCGAAAAAAACCTATCGAGTCCTCCTCAACGCAGATAGCCTATACATATACCTGGCACAGCAATGGATATCTGTAACAGGACGATGTATCGTGTATGTACGAGACAGCATCGCCGCTGACTTACCGATCGGTAGTAGGATAGGTGTATCTATGTGGTTGGACTCCTTGAAGTATGGTCAGAAATACTGGCAAAGCCAGGGAATCGCTGTGGGGGGATTTGCACAAACTATCGAGCATAGAGGCATAGAGCCCACTTACTGGATGGGACACATTATGCGCCTGCGCAGCCGTATTGTCCAGGCGATGGAAGCTTCCTTTCCCGAGAAAGGGGCTGCGCTTGCCCTCACCCAAGCCCTGCTATTAGGATATAAGCACGGATTAGACAAAGAAACCCGAGAGGCCTTCCGCCTCTCGGGAGCGGTGCACATTCTGGCTGTATCGGGCATGCATGTAGGGATGGTCCTCTCCCTCTGGCTCTTTGTTCTGCGCTATCTTGTACCTCCCGGCCGATGGGCATATAGGAGTCGAGGCATCCTTCTACCCCTTCTCTTCTTTTATGGTTTCCTAACGGGAGCATCGCCCTCCGCTATGCGAGCGGTGATCATGGGAAGTATCGCCACCCTGGCCTATCTTCTGTACAAACCTTACAAAGCCGTAAATGCTCTGGGATTTGCTGCCTTTCTCCAGCTAAGCTGGGAGCCCCAGCTGCTGTATCACCCTGGCTTTCAACTATCCTATGCAGCAGTGGGGGGTATACTGGTTTTTTATCCACCTTTGGCTCAGCTATCGGGAGAAAAAGCCCGAAAATCACCCCTATTGCGCTATTTTCGCGATTTACTCGCTGTATCCCTCGCCGCCCAGGGAGGTACCTGTTTTCTGAGCTGGGCTCACTTTGAGCGGTTTCCTGTCTACTTTCTTTTATCCAATCTCCTGGCTATCCCGCTTGCTACGGCCCTTGCCTTCCTTGCAGTGGGCTGGCTTCTATTGCTACCTCTCCCTGGGTTGGGAAGCTGGGCGGCTTGGCCAGTGTACGGGGTGTCCTCGCTTTTATTAGAAGCGGTTCGACTAGTGGCGCAGCTGCCAGGCGCCTCTCTGGAGCTTCCTCCCCTTCCCCTGTGGATAGGCGTTCTCGCTACGATAGCCCTTCTGGGAGGAGGCGGATTCTTCCTCCGAAAGGAGGGAAAACGGCCGGAGGAAGGATGGATCATCTAAGAAGAGCGAACGGGGAGGTCTCTTTTGGGATAGTGATTTTTTCTGAGAGATACAGGCGCCTTTTCCTGCGGGCGGCGGCGACCGCCTCCAGCGGTCGCCGCCGCCCCAATGACCCTACCCCCACAAAAGTCTCTTTTCCCTCTATCGACGCTCACTCTCTATCCTCTCCAACGCAAGCGGTACCGTTTCAGCAAGACCACTGCGATGAAAAAGCTCCTTTGGATCCATCTCAGGCTCCCAGGGTACCTCCCCCAATACTGGAAACATCCGCCGAAAATAGGCCTCACTGGGATCTCCCGCTGTCCCATTCAAAACTACCCCCAAGAAAGGCATACCTCTGCGCTCCATAGCCTCTACAGACAACCAGGTATGATTCATCGCCCCCAGATACGGGCGAACCACAAGCAAAAGGGGGAGCTTCCACCAGGCAAAAAGATCGATCAAAAAGTGCTCGTAGGTAAGCGGCACAAACAAGCCACCTGCTCCTTCTATGATGAGATTTGGACTGGGAGGAGGAGCCTTCAGCACATCCCAGGAGAGGGTTATACCCTCCGCTTCTGCAGCGACCAACGGTGCAGCTGGCAAGGCCAGGTGGTACCTCTCGGGGAGCGTAGGGAGTCCAAAACCAGCTATATACGCTCGATCAGCGGGACTTCCAGTCTGGACAGGTTTCCAATATTGCCAACCCAAACCCGCAGTAAGGACCGCTGCTACCCGCGTCTTCCCCACATCTGTATGGATACCCGTCACGATCACACTGTGCATCTCCACAAAGCTACTTTGTATGTATTTTCGCCGCATGGAAAAAGCCTTGTTGAATCTAAATGGCCAAACCTATGAGCTGGATGTCACCGTCGGAACCGAAGGCGAAAAAGCACTCGATATATCCAAGCTACGGGATAGGACTGGCTACGTAACACTGGATGTCGGATATAAAAATACAGGCTCCACCATCAGTCAAATCACTTTCATAGATGGAGAACAAGGAATCCTGCGATACAGAGGATACCCCATCGAGCAGCTAGCAGAATTCTCTACCTATTTAGAAGTGGCCTATCTTCTCGTTTATGGTGAGCTTCCTACCCGCACCCAACTCGAAGCCTTCGAAGGACGAATCAAGGAGCGAACCCTCATTCATGAAGATATCAAGAAGTTCTTCGATGGATTTCCTTCTTCAGCCCATCCCATGGGCATATTGGCCTCCGTCGTATGTTCGCTTTCCTCTTTCTACCCAGAATCGCTGGATCCCTATGCTCCCGATGAGATTATCGAACGAAATATCATCCGACTCCTGGCCAAGATACCCACGCTAATCGCCTGGACCTACAAAAAAAGAAAGGGGCACCCCTACATCTACCCTCGTAACGAGCGCGGATATGTGGAAAACTTCCTCTACATGATGTTTGGGATGCCCACTTACGACTACGAGCCAGACCCCCATGTGGTAGATGCATTAGATAAGCTCCTCATCTTGCATGCAGACCACGAGCAGAACTGCTCTACCAGTACCGTTCGTACGGTCGGTTCTTCTCTCGCAAACATCTATGCCTCGATATCTGCGGGCATTTGTGCGCTGTGGGGCCCTCTACATGGAGGGGCAAACCAGGAGGTGATTGAGATGTTAGAAATGATCCGCTCCGACGGAGGAAACGTACAAAAGTGGGTGGAAAAAGCTAAAGACCGGAATGACCCTTTCCGCCTCATGGGATTTGGCCATCGGGTGTATAAAAACTTTGACCCTCGAGCAAAAATCATCAAGCAAGCAGCCGACCAAGTGCTAAATGCCCTCGGCATACACGACCCCGTGCTCGATATAGCCAAGAAACTGGAAGAGGTCGCTCTTAGCGATCCTTACTTTATTGAAAGAAAGCTATATCCGAACGTGGACTTCTATTCAGGGATCATCTATCGAGCCATAGGGATTCCAGTCGAAATGTTTACGGTCATGTTTGCTTTCGGCCGACTGGCCGGATGGTTAGCTCAGTGGTGGGAAATGCGGCGAGCAGGTGAACCTATTGTTCGCCCCAGACAGATATACACGGGGCCCTCCGTTCGAGAATATATCCCGATCGCCAAAAGAGGGTGAGCACACCTTTTTTTCGAAGAAAGGTAGTAGAAGAATCCGCATCGACCGGACTGAGAAGAATCTTATCTGTATTCGACCTCACCGCTATCGGTGTCGCTGCAGTCATCGGAGCAGGCATATTTAGCACCATCGGAGAAGCTGCCGCCACAGCGGGCTCCTCTGTCACCTTGGTTTTCGTCATCGGGGCGATAGTCGCTGGATTATCTGCCCTCTCCTACGCGGAAATGGCCTCCAGCGTACCTCTATCTGGCAGTGCCTATACGTATACCTATGTCGTATTTGGTGAAGTCATCGCCTGGATGGTAGGCTGGATGCTCGTATTAGAGTACGCCGTAGGGAATATAGCCGTCGCTATCTCCTGGTCCGGTTATTTCCAGGCTCTTTTGGATAGCTGGGGGATTCCCCTTCCGCTGTACTGGGCAAAAGACCCCCTCTCACTCTGGCAAGAAGCGCAAAGCTTCATGACTACAGGGGACATCACTCTTAAGGCCTCCTACGAGGCATGGCAAGCCGCTCCTCGCATAGCAGGCATTCCTATCATCTTGAATCTACCCGCCTTAGCGATCGTACTCCTCGTTACCCTTATCGCCTATATCGGTATCCGGGAAAGTCGCCTCGCTAATAACTTCCTCGTAGCTCTCAAAATAGGGGCTGTGCTCCTCGTTATTATGGTGGGAGCCTTTTTCGTAGAGCCTTCCCGCTGGGCCGCTTTCATGCCGCATGGCTTCTCCGGGATGATGCGGGGGATAGGGGCGGTCTTTTTCGCTTATATCGGGTTTGATGCCCTCTCGACCACCGCAGAAGAAGCCAAAAACCCCAAAAGAGACCTCCCCCTTGCTATGATACTGGCACTGACTCTGTGCACCCTTCTCTATGTGGCAGTAGCGCTGGTACTCACTGGCTTAGCTCCCTATCAACAGCTGGCGGTACCGGATCCGCTTGCCTACGTCTTTACCCAACTTCCCTTGCCAGAAGGGATTCGAGATAGCCTAACGGGAATCATCGCTGTGAGCGCAGTCATAGCGATGGCCAGTGTGCTCCTGGTCTTCCAAATCGGCCAGCCCCGAATCTGGTATGCCATGAGTAGAGACGGTCTGCTCCCTCCTGCACTTGGGAAAGTACACTCTCGATTCCGAACCCCCCACATAGCCACCCTCCTGACAGGCTTAGTAGTAGCCATCCCGTTGTTTTTCTCCTCCTTGCATACGGTCGTAGACATGACCAGTATGGGAACCCTCATGGCTTTCGCAGCGGTAAGTGCTGGGGTTGCCTACCTCCATTATGCCCCCCCAGCGGGATACGCCCCGCGCTTTCGAGTACCCAACATACCGGGACGCTGGCCTTTCTTGCTCATGACCGGACTGGGTCTCGCCTGGGCTTACTTTCTCAATCCGAAGGGGTTTTCTGCTCTGTGGGATCTCTCCGTAGGGGGAAGCCTCTGGCGCTATCGAGTGCTACTCCTGCTCGTTGCGCTCGTAGGCTACTTCGTCGTACGGTACAATCTCTCGCTGCTCCCCATTTTGGGTATGCTAAGTGCCCTCTACCTGATTATCGAGTTAGATGTAGAAAACTGGCTCCGACTGGGGATCTGGACCGCAGTGGGTCTCATCTTGTACTTTAGCTACGGCTACTGGCACTCGAACCTGAGAAAAGGGCATTCTTCTTCGTTTAAGGACTCGTAGGTTGAGATTATCTGCTCTTGGGTGGCTTTTGGGCGGCGGCAGCCCCTTGCCAAAACGCAGCTGCATCCCGTGATTTTGTACGCCTTTGAAAGGTCTACCTCCGCACAAGAAAGGCATGCCTCTTTGCTCTTTCATCCTCTTAGGGCACACCCATCCATATCACCCCAATCCCTCCTAAGAGCACTCCATAAAAACCCCACACAGAGAAAGAACCCAACGCCCGGCCAGTCTCCCAAAACAGAGACGAACAAGGCGAGATTCGATATAAGTCTTCGGAATAAAGCTTGCCCGCTGCCAGCTTTTGGACAATGCGCTCATACTGCTGGCGGAAGCACCGCTCTAAAGCTAAATAGTAGGCATCCAGAAACATAAAGAGCAAGGTAGGTAGTAGGGCTATTCCAGCGAAGAGCTGAAAAATACCCACCGCTTAGACATGAGTTCAAATATAATGCTATTTCTCCGTCAGCACCGCAGCGCAGGCTGCTTCTATCTGACTAAGGATATCGTGCAAATACTCCCTTATCCTACTGCGCAGATTACCGATGCTTTGGGGCAGCTTTTCGGGACGGGTATCTGCCAGAAACGCCGCCACCCGCTCATGCGCAGCCTGACTCAGCTCCGCCAGCCGACGATGATGGGGATTGGCGCGGTCATACCGCGGTATCGGCACTACCTCAAAAGGGCGGCGATGGATATGTCTTTTTCCTCCGCCTTTCTGCGCACCAAACGCTCCTGAAGTGGAAGCTCGCTCAGCTTTTGG
>JANZYW010000054.1:0-15265 GCA_026413325.1 Bacteroidia bacterium
GATCATGGGAAGCCACTGCCCAGCATTAGATTTGCTGCTTGAGTTGATCTTTGAGTACGAGGGGATCCGGTCGAGAGCGATTAATGTCGGATCCATGGCAGGGCTCGCGGCGGTGGTGAAGGGGGAGAGGGAGGAAAAGGAGGACAAGGAGGCGGTGGCGGCGGTGGCTCTTTTGGAGTCTATCTCTGGAATAATGGGACAGCGGCTTTGTTCGTGGATGTGGCTGCGGAATCGAGCTTACCCGGAGCCGGAGCAGGTGGAGGTTTCGGAGGAATAGGAGGTATCGGAGGAGCTGGCGGGTGTGGCGGGGCACGAGGATGTGCGGGCCAGCCTAATGCTTGTGACATCGGATATGGAGGAAATGGAGGGGCCGGTGGAAACGGTGGAAATGGCGGAAGTGGGGGACAGGGAGCCGCCGGTTTGGCTCAAGATTTTTACCTTTCCTCCTCCAGTACAGCCCCTACTCTCTCTAGCTTTCGGAGTGTAGATGAACCCAAAATTTTCATTCGATACACGGGTTGTACGGAAAAAACAGTTCAGCTCTGGACGGATGCGTCGGGATATATCGTGTGGTTTTTTGGTCCTGGCAGCAATCCCCCCACAGCGATAGGAGACACCGTTACGACACGCTATACCACCTTAGGACGCAAAAGTTTGTCTCTCATCGTAAATGGCCAGACCTATACCTTCTATGAGTTTCTGGATCTGCGGGATGATGGAACGGGGACAAATCCTACCTTCACCCAGAGTACCGATACTATATGCTTGGGAGGCCAAGTGACGTTTACCAGTAGCTTAGGCGGGGCTCAGAACTATCTGTGGGACTTTGGAGGGGGGGCCCCTCCCATCTCGGGACCTTTGGATCAGATAGCCCAGCCTACCTTCACTGTCGCAGGTACTTTCATCGTAAGGCATCAGACTTACTCTCCCTGCTGTGGTTGGTCCGACCCTTATCGGGATACTATAGTAGTCCTTCCTACTCCACCTCCGATACTTACCATCCAGACCAGTACTGGCTCTACACAGACTTGTGCAGGAGACCCTGTTATTTTTACCGCTCAAACACAAAACTTCGCTCCTAACCCTACCATCACTTGGCAGGTGAATGGAAACCCTGCTGGGAGTGGACCTACTTTTATCCTATCTAATCCTCAGCCAGGCGATCAGGTTCAAGCTATAGCTATAGGAAACACTCCCTGTTCTCGAGGGCAGCCTATTGGTTCTAATACGATAACCCTTACTGTCCATCCTCGTCCTCAGATCCAACCCCTGGCAGTAGGATGTTTCACTATTTCGGGAAATCTCGTTCCTGGAGACCTTATCACACTTTCTGCTACCGCCACGGGAGGGACTCCACCCTATACCTTTTACTGGGATCTGGGAGACGGAAGGGGGGCGACAGGTAATCCTGCCACCGTTCTTTATCCTATAGCAGGCACTTATCAGGTTCGTTTGACAGTAGTCGATGCCAATGGCTGTACGAGCTCTAATACCGCCGCTTGTGAGACTACACTGGTTGTTGCGTATCGGCCAGTAGCGAGCTTTTCAGCAACTCCTCTACAGGGATGTCCTCCCCTTGTCGTTTCTTTTACGAATCAAAGTATCTACGCTAATGCCTATCTCTGGGATTTTGGGGATGGTTCTCCTACTTCCACCCAACCCGATCCTGTACACATTTATACCACATCGGGAGAATACACTGTGACGTTGTATGCTATCTCAGCGGGTGCGAACGACACCTCTATTGTACAAAATCAAGTGGTGGTTTATCCAGTTCCCACAGCGGACTTCTCGGTTTTTCCTCCTATCTTATATGAGGCAGATACGGCTTTCTTCGTTTCGCAAGCCCAGGGAGCGACGAGCTGGCTTTGGCTTTTTGGGGACCCGATGAATCCTGGGGCTTCTTCTACCGTCTCCAATCCTTCTTATTATTATGCCCAACCTGGTCGTTATACCGTTACCTTGATCGTCTCTAACCTCTATGGATGTCGAGATACGCTGGTAAAACCTGATGCAGTAATTAAGCTTCCCAACCCGGCCCCCACTGCCTTAGGTACTTTCTCCCGAGAATCGGTACGAGTATGGCCCAATCCTTTTACTGAAAAACTTCAGGTGAGCTTAGCGTCAGAAGCTCTTCTGATCTTGTACGATAGCCATGGAAAGCGAGTCTGGGTGGGGAATCTCTCAAAAGGAGTCCACATTCTTTCTTTTGAGACTCTCCCTACTGGTTTATACTTCATGCAAATCGGACCTTGGACTGTCAAAATCCATAAAATCGGCTGAAATCATGCAAAGAAGCCTATATCTCCTCGGACTTGCTTCGATGTATCTCTATGCCCAGAGTTGTGGGTATCTCTATGTCTCTCCCACAGGTAGCGGAAGTGCGTCGGGTACCCCAGCTGACCCCCTTTCCCTTTCAGCGGCTATAGCCCAGGCCGCTGCAGGTCCTGTGAAACATATCCGACTGGCTATCGGAGACTATCTGCTGACCGCTCCCGTTTCGTTGGAGGATAATATTATTTTAGAAGGGGGGTTCGACCTGTCTAATCCGACTCAGCCAGTCAAGCGCAGCGCAGGTATCTCTCGACTTCGGCGATTAAGTGGCACGCCTGAAGCGAATCCCTGTCGCTTAGTAGCTGTACAGGCAGTCGGTAAGGTGGGTTTCGAGCTTCATGACTTGTACATAGAAGTGGAGAATGCGAATCCCATCGGAGATGGGCCGGGCTGCTCCACGTATGGCTTGTACCTAAATAGCTGCTCAAATTACCAGGTAGTCCGCTGTCGCATTCACGCAGGAAATGCGACGGATGGGAAGCCGGGCGATCCTGTCCCCAATGGGCGAAATGGCGCTCCTGGGGCGAAGGGAGAGGATGGCTGTCGTCAATGTCAGCCGGGAGTAGATGACCCTAACAACGACGGGGGAGGAGGCGGGAGCAGCTGGTCAGGGGGTACCCAAGCAGGAGGAAATGGAGGAAATGGAGCGCCTATTGGTTTAGGGCGGGGACCTGCAGGATGCTTTGACTTCAATTTTTGTAATGGAGCTCAGGCTTTGCCAGGCCAGACGGGCCAGAATGGTTCCACAAGCATTGGTGGACAGCCGGTGGGAGTGGGTGGATCGGGAGGGCAGGGGCAAAATATCTGTTCCAACTTTACGGATGCGGCAGGCTTCATAGGAGCTTTGGGGGGATGTCCTTCTGATGATCCTCTCAGAGGTGGTCAAGCGGGAACGAATGGAGCTAATGGGCGGGATGGAAATGATGGGCAGCCAGGGAGTCCCTCCTTTGGGGGGGGATGGTTTGTCCCTGGCAATGGTCAAGATGGGCAGGCGGGAGAGCTTGGGGAAGGGGGAGGGGGAGGTGGGGGAGGCGGGGCGTTGGGAGGCATTCCTTATGATATTATCTGTATTGCGATAGATGATGGATATACTAACAGTTCAGGTGGAGGAGGTGGTGGAGGAGGAGAAGGAGGAGAAGGAGGGCCAGGGGGTAGGGGTGGTGGTGGTGGTGGTGGTGCTTTTGCTCTCTTTCTTTGGAATAACGGAGTAGGGGGGATCATTCGAGACTGTCCTCTTACAGTGGGTCAGCCAGGAAATGGAGCTCCAGGTTCTGCGGGGGGACTCGGAGGACAGGGGGGGGCTGGAGGCTGTGGAGGGGGATGGATCGGCTCTCCCTGTCAGCGTTTTTGTGGTTCTCCTCCCCTTCCTTCTAACAACTGCGGTGCAGGCTGTCAAGGCGGATGGGGAGGTAATGGAGGACGAGGTGGGAATGGAGGTAGAGGAGGAAGGGGAGGAGACGGAGCCGCTGGTCTGGCTCAACCCTTTTATCAGAATCTGGCAGGCCAGCCCCCTACCCTCACCAATAGTTTCGTTCCTACTGAGCCTCCGATCGCTGTAACGGGCTTGGTATGTTCGCATTCTGAGGTAAGCTTCTCCGTAGAAAATGCGGACCCCCTCACTCAGTATGAATGGGGGTTTGGGAGCAATGCTCAGCCTGTTTTCGGGTATGGGTCTACTGCTACGACGACTTTCACCAGCGCAGGTTTTCAAACTATTCTCTTGCGAGTCAACAGCGTACCCTTTCGCTATACCCTGTTTGCTTCCCCCACCCAGCCCGGTGTGATCCCTGCTATCCAACCTGTCGGGTCTCTACCTGTGTGTCTCGGAGCCACGGCTACCTTCCAAGCCAATCTCACCAATCCGGCTAATCGTACCATTGTTGAATATAACTGGCAGCTCACGGGGCCTCTTACGGATAATGTATCTGCTCCAGGGGTCACTTCCTACACTACTCCTCCACTCAGCCAAGCCGGTACCTATAAACTCTACTTGCGCGTTCGCTCTACCTGTTGTGGATGGTCTGTACGCGACTCTCTGGTGTTTCAAGTCGTTCCTACTCAGACCATGACGGCTCAGCTGATAGCTGCGCCCCCTGCTGTGTGTGAAGGTGAGCCCGTAACTCTCACGGTTATCGGTGGAAACCTTGGCCCTTCTCCTACTTTCATCTGGCGCAAGAATGGCTCTCCTATCGGGGGAGCTCCGAATGCTCCGACTTATACGGACCCCTCTCCACAGAATGGAGATACCTATGAGGTTCAGGTCACCTCGAGCCAGGCTTGTATCAGTAACTCTCCTTTGACCACTAACTCCGTCTCTATCACTGTCTACCCAGAACCCCAGCTGCTATGCACTTCCCCTCTCAACGGCTACTTAGGGGCCCCGGTTACTTTTTCGATTAATGCTTCTAATGCGACTCAGTTACAGGCTCCTTTTGTCTACCAGATCCAGTTGGGCAATGGCTTCTCCGTGAGTGGCTCCAGTCCTTCTTTACCGATAGCGGAGCCTGTCAACTACGGGGGAGCTGGTTCATATACAGCCACTATAACCTTGACAGATGCGAATGGGTGTAGTGCTTCGTGTCAGGTGGTAGTTAATGTCTCTGCTGCTCCCCCTCCTACGGTAGATTTTTCTGCTAACGTCCAAGAAGGATGCGACCAGCTCACAGTGCAATTCACGGCTGCACCCCCTGCAGATGAGTACCGATGGGATTTTGGAGATGGCTCACCCCCCCTATTCACGACACAAAATCCTGTTTCTCACACCTACACGCAAGTAGGCTTCTATACAGTTCGGCTGGAGGCCCGCTTCGGTGCTGCTTGGATACCTGTAGAAAAGATCCACTATATTCGAATCTATCGCACTCCTTCCCCGCAGATAGGCGTACTAAGTGCTGCCTGTGAGAATCAACCTATTCAGTTCGGGGACATCGGAGCGGATGGATATAGCTGGGAATGGGACTTCGGCGATGGGAACACCAGCACAGCACCCGGTCCTCAGCATGTGTATGCCGCATCTGGAACCTACACCGTAACCCTGACTGCTTGGAGCCACAATCGAGTGTGCTTTACTTCTGTCCAAACCCAAGTTACCGTGAACCGTCGCCCTGATGCCAGCTTCAATCTACCCATCACTGAGGGATGCCCTCCCTTCACTATAACTCCTGAGAATACTTCCAACCCTTCGGGTGCTACAGGTGTCTTTTACATTTGGAGCTGGGGCGATGGGAGGCGGGATACCGTGACCACCCTTACGGGTCCCTCTCATACCTATACCGTATCGGGGGCCTACACAGTAGAGTTGGTCGCAGTCAGCGGGGACGGGTGCAGGGATACGGCACGAACCCGAATCACCGTATTACCTCGCCCGCAAGCGGCTTTCTCTCCCCAGCAGGTCACTCAAACTCAGCCCAATACCCAAGTCTCCTTTACCAATCAATCGCAGGGAGCGACTTCCTACCTCTGGGATTTTGGTAATGGTCAGACCAGCAGTGAGATGCAGCCGAGCCCCGTAGATTTCCCTCAGCCAGGTACATATACCGTTCTGCTTATTGCCTACAGTGCAGCTGGATGTCCAGATACGGCTCGAGGCACTGTCACCATAGAACCCGGTCTGGACCTCTTTATCCCGAATGTCTTTACGCCGAATGCCGATGGCATAAATGACTTGTGGCAGATCCGTGCCTCCCTTTCTTATGAAGTATGGGTGTATGACCGCTGGGGAAATCTGATTTTCGAAGGAAATAACACCAAGCTGTGGGATGGCCGCCGACAAAACGGGGGAGACTGTCCAGAAGGGGCGTATACATATAAACTTATCGCTCGGCTCCCCTCCGGAGCCACTTTCACTCGAACGGGTACAGTAACGCTTCTCCGCTGAGGCTATGTCTAAGAGGAAGCTCTCTGTTCCTCGAGGTCGTACCGCTGCATCTCTTTCTGATACTGAAAAGCAGGCCCTCAAAGACACTCTCCAGGAACGTAAAAAACAGATTCTATGGGCTAAAGATCCGCAAGCCGGTAGGCAAGCCGTGGAAACGCTTATAAGTGCGATGCCCGAAGCAGATCAGAAGTTAGCTCAGGCTTTTCATCAGTTGGTACTAAGCATCGCTCCTACCCTTCTACCTCGTCCTTGGTATGGGATGCCTGCATATGCCAACTCAGCTGGTCAAGTGGTATGCTTTTTCCAGCCCGCCCATAAGTTTAAAACAAGGTATGCCACCATCGGCTTTACCGACAAAGCGTATCTCGATCAAGACTCCCTATGGCCAGTCAGTTTTGCTGTTATTGATTTGGGGGAAAAGGAAATCGAACATATAGCACGGCTCTTGCGTAATGTGATGGAAAGAAAAAGCTGAGGAAGAAAGATAGGTTCTCTACACGAGGGGGTTTTTTGTAGAGTCCCCTTGCCTTAGGCCGGCGAGGAAATAGAGAAAAGAGGGGTGGATTCGCTTAGCGACCACCCCTCTTGTGGAAAGGGTCGACTTCTCTAATACAATACGTGAGAGAGGGCGAGCAAATCGGTTAGTACCTATACCACTCTGGCTTGTAGGGACCCTCGATGGGTACGCCGATATAGGCGGCCTGGTCAGGCGTCAGTTCGTCTAACTCCGCTCCCAGCTTAGAAAGATGCAGACGGGCAACCATCTCATCCAGGTGCTTTGGAAGAGTATAGACTTGATTTTGATACTGCTCTGCCCGTGTCCATAGCTCGATTTGGGCGAGTACTTGATTTGAAAAGGAGCAGGACATAACAAAGGAAGGATGCCCTTCAGCACAAGCAAGGTTCATGAGGCGGCCTTCCGCGAGAAGGATGATCTCTTTCCCCTCGACGTTGTATACATCCACGTAGGGTTTGATAGTGTACTTGGTGTGGCCATAGTGTTTGTTGAGCCAGGCGACATCTATCTCTAAATCGAAATGTCCGATATTTCCTACGATGGCCTTGTCTTTCATCGCCAGGAAGTGACGACCCACCACAATATCTCGATTTCCTGTGGCGGTGATGATAATGTCCGCGAGGCGGACGGCATTATCCATCTTCATGACTCGGAAGCCATCCATAACCGCTTGTAGGGCACAGATGGGGTCGATTTCGGTCACGATTACCTGAGCACCCGCTCCTGCGAAGGCTTGGGCCGTACCTGCCCCTACATCACCATAGCCAGCGACTACGACGGTCTTACCCGCTATCATGATCCCTGTGGCTCGACGAACCGCGTCCACGGCGGACTCTCGACATCCGTAGATGTTATCAAACTTGGACTTGGTAACGGAGTCGTTCACATTGATGGCTGGGAAGGGGAGACGGCCTTGTGCAGCATATTCATAGAGGCGACGAACTCCAGTGGTGGTTTCCTCTGATACTCCTCTGATTTCTTTAGCCAAGTCAGGATATTTCTCGATGATGAGCTGGGTGAGATCTCCTCCATCATCCAATATCATATTAAGAGGTCGATCCTGACTGCCAAAATACAAGGTCTGTTCTACACACCACCAGTATTCTTCATCGGTTTGACCCTTCCAAGCGAAGACAGGTATCCCTGCAGCGGCTATTGCTGCTGCGGCGTGATCTTGAGTAGAGAAAGGGTTGCAAGAAGACCAGCGTACTTCTGCTCCTAAGTCTACGAGGGTTTCTATAAGTACGGCGGTTTCGATCGTCATATGGAGGCAGCCAGCGATGCGGGCTCCCTTCAGAGGTTTGCTATCTCGGTAGCGTTCACGAATAGCCATTAAGCCAGGCATTTCAGCTTCAGCAAGCTTGATTTCGCGACGGCCCCACTCAGCTAAGGAGAGGTCCGCTACCTTGAAATCTTGGGTCTTAGTAAGCATAGGCATAGCAAAGGTACGATACCCTAAACAAAAACCGTTTGCTTTCTATCCAAATCTGTTTTTGCAATGAAGGAATATAGATTCCCATTTTGACAACTTTGCAGGGTGGATGTGTTGGACTGGCCCCGATTGAGAAGCGTACTTGAGCCGTGGCGAGCCTTGGTAAACCAGGGTCGGATACCTGCTGCTTTCTTATGGGTGGGTTCAGAGGGGACGGGTAAGACAGTTTCTGCTTGGGCTATTACCCAGGCGCTGTTGTGTCCGCACGGTGATAAGATCATGCCTTGTCGTCAGTGTGCAGACTGTATCGCTCTTTCTCGGTTGAGCCATGTTGACTTGTGGCTTTTCCCTCCTACCGGAGGGGAAAGAAATCTCGAAGAGACAGTTAGCCGATTTCGAGAGGCACTTCGAGAAAATCCTTTCTTGTCCTTAGCAGACTGGGAGCTCCTTCTACTGGGAGGAAGGGGCTCACTCTCGATCGGGGTGGAGGGAGTTAGACGACTTCAGGAGGCACTGAGTCTCAAGAAAGCGGAGGGAGGTTGGCGGGTGGTATGGTTTTGGCATGCAGAAATGCTTACTCGACAGGCAGCAAATGCCCTTCTAAAGCTGGTAGAAGAGCCGCCTCCTCATGTCCTTTTCTTTTTCCTTGCCACTCGGGCGGAGGCATTGCCTGCTACGCTGCGTTCCCGTTGTCAAGTATGGCGTTTCCCCCCTCTTTCTGCGGAGGAGTTGCGAAAGCTTGCAGGGGTCGAGCTCTCTCAAGCGCAGCTGTCTATGGCACAAGGGAGCTTTAGCCGTCTGAAGCGGCTGTTAGAACCTACCCAGGCCCCCTATATTCAAGCTTTACGAGAATGGTTGAGGGCTATTCTTACCCCTCATTCTCAAGTCGACATAGCCTCTGTGATAGAGAGTCTCGTCCATGCCCCCCGGCTATCTGAGCTTATCCTCATGGGAGTGGGTCTTATCAGGGAGCATCCTCAGCTCAGTTTTCCACAAAAGACAATAGGTATAGATACTCTGCTGGCGTTGGCGGATGCGATAGAAGCTCATTTGCATCCTCATGCCCTTTTGTGGGAGGCTACGCTGTACCTTCAGCGGCAGTGGCATTCTCCTCGTCCTCAGCTGGGGATGCTATTTGGGTGAGGAGGGACTTTCGAAGGGCAGCTCGTTTGAGTCTAAGCCAAAGCACGCCCCATATTGCTTCCTGGATTACTTGTCGACTCATCTTGGAACGGCCTGCGGCTCGTTCCACAAAAATGATAGGTACTTCTTCCCATCGAGCTCCCGCGAGATACGCTTTGTATTTCATCTCTATCTGGAAGGCATAGCCTTTGAAACGTATGGGTCCAGCGGTTAAGATCCTCGATAGAAGGGGACGGGTGTAACCGACAAAGCCTGCTGTGGGGTCTTTCACAGGCATACCGGTGATAGCTCTTACATACCAGCTCGCTCCATAACTCAGCAAAATGCGGCTTAGCGGCCAGTTCACCACATTGATCCCCCTTACATAGCGAGAGCCAATCGCCATATCTACTTTTGATAAAGCGTCAGCGAGTGAGGGGAGATATTCGGGAGGATGGCTGAAGTCAGCATCCATCTCGTAGATGTATTCAGCGGAGGTGTGGGCCAGCACCCATCGGAATCCCGCTTCATAGGCTCGTCCTAAGCCTTCCTTAGCAGGACGCTTGAGTAAGGTTAACGAAAAGTCTGGATGAGTGGCTTGATACTCTTGGACCAGTGAGCCTGTACCATCGGGGGAGTTATCGTCTACCACTAAGACCCCCACTTTGAGAGGGAGCTGTCGCAGCGTTTCTAAGAGCCGGACGATATTTTCTGCCTCGTTGTAGGTCGGTAGGACTACCCAATGTTTAGGCGGCATGGGTATGAGAGAGATGAATAAGTTCATCACAGTGGGTATGTGCCTCTGGACGATGCGCTACCAGGAGAACAATCGCATTTTGAGCTAAAAATCGAAGTCGGCTGTAGAGGAGTTTTTCTGTATCGGGGTCGATATGAGCAGTAGGCTCATCCAGGATCCAAATGGCGGGATTCCGCAGAGCGGCTCGCCAGAAGGCAATAAGCTGTCGCTCTCCTCCAGAGAAGGTAGTCCCGCCGGCTGTTACCATTCTATCCAGAGACCATTCCTTCACGTGAGGGTAGATTCCTAATTTTTCTGCGGCCGCCCATAAAACCTCATCGGCTATAGGACGATAGAGCGTAAGATTCTCTCTCAGCGTTCCTTCAAAAATGAGGGGTTCCTGAGGTATGTAGGCGATAATCTCTCGAAGGCGCTTTTTGTCCCATTTTGAAATGGGGATTCCGCCTACGATGATTTCCCCTTCTTGCGGTTCGTAATAGCCTAAGAGAAGGTAGAACAGGGTGCTTTTTCCTCGACCTGTGGGAGCCAGAATGCCGTATATCTTGCCAGGTTCCCAATGAAGAGAGAGGTGTGAGAAGATGGGTTTCTCTGGTGTGTACCCGAAAGAGAGCTGGCGTATCGCCACGGGATAGGGTGGAGGGGTAGAGGGGGTGACTCCTCCTGTAGGCTCTTCTTGGGGATGGTCCAGTAAACGGAAGATGCGCTGAGCGCTCACTATGCCCATTTGGAGGCTATTTACTTGATCCGCTATGATTCGAAAGGGACGGAAGAAAAGCTGTTGGTAAAGCGTGAAGGCGATAAGGGCTCCTAAGGTGCTTTGGCCAGTATATATCAGGTAACTGCCAGTAAGCAAGACAGCTGCGAGACCTATAAGGGTAACTATCTCCATGGAAGGGAAGAAAAGAGCAAAAAAGCCTATCACGCGTCTGTAGCTCAGATAGTAAGCTCGATTGAGGCGGAGAAAGCGTGACCAAAGATTTTTTTCCACACCAAGCGCCTCTGTGAGTTCTCGGCTATGTAAGAGCTCTTGAAGATAGCCGTTGAGTCGAGCGATGTACGTTCGTACACGAGTAAAGCTCTGTCGAATCTTTTGAGAGAAATACCGAGAAGTGAGAAGCCCTAAAGGCATAGTCAGAAGGGTGATCCCAGCTAAGAGTGGATCGACAAAGAACATGAGGAGAACGAGAAAAGTAAGCTGAAATAACTCGCCGGCGATGACTAAGAGGGTCTCTGCAAGGGTGCTTTGTAATGTTTGGGTGTCGGTGAGTGTGCGGGTGTATAGAATCCCGCTTGGATATTTTTCTATGCTGGGTATGGTGAGTCGGAGCACTTTCTCAAATAGCTTGTATCGGAGACGTTGACTGATTGTCCATGCGAGTTTTTGTGTGGTAAGGGTTTGTCCTCGCATCACGATAGCATGCAGACCGGTTAAAGCGAAAAGAAGTGCGCCCCATTCCAACAAAGCTGGAATGTTTTTCTCCTGCAGCGGATGGTCTATGACGTATCGATATAGGTAGGGGCGGAGAGGTTGAAAAAAAGAGCTGAGTGTGACTAAAACGAGAGCTGTGAGGAAGAGCCCTTTCTCTTCTGTTAGAAGTCGGAGGAGGCGAAGTAAAACTTTTCTTTCACTCACACGGAAACAGTAAGACCTTCGTAGAGCTGTGAAACTTTATCTTGGATGTAAGAGATAAAATATCGAGCGGACAAGGGCTCCCCGGTTGCACGGATACAAAGCGTTTGAGAATCATAAAGCTTGCCATGCGAGTGGATATGTTTCCGCATCCAATCCAGGGGTACCTGTCCATTCCCTTCCTTAAGGAGGTTTTCCCACCCGGGGTGGCTTTTGCTGATAGCGGAAGCAAACTGAGCCGCATAAAAGCTGCCTAGAGAGTAGGTAGGGAAATACCCAAAGTTCCCCATCGCCCAGTGGATATCTTGAAGTACGCCCTCGGCATCGTTGGGAACAGTTAACCCTAAATAGGCCGAGACCTTTTCATTCCACGCTGCGGGAAGGTCAGAGAGAGATAGATCGCCGTTGATGAGGGCCCTTTCCAGTTCGAATCGGAGTAAGATATGGAGGTGGTAGCTTACTTCGTCGGATTGAATGCGGATAAGGTGGGGTTTGATTCGGTTTACTCGTCGAGCCAGGGTTAGGGGAGTATATGTGGAGAGCCAGGAGGGGGCATATCGGGGGAGAACCCGGTTATAGAGATATTCCCAGAAGGGAAGCGTATTACCGATATGGTTTTCCCAGAAACGGGACTGAGACTCATGTATGCTGAGGGAGGCAGCCATCGTAATGGGCCATCCTATAGGTTCCCGGGGGAGTCCCTGTTCGTATACAGCATGTCCCATCTCATGCAGAGCAGAGCCCAGGGCCATGGTCAGGTCCTCCTCATAAATGCGGATAGTAAGCCGTACATCGTCAGGATTGAATCCACTGCAGAATGGATGGGCGGATAGGTCTATCCTTCCTCTCTGTAAGTCATATCCCAGTTGCGTGAGGACTTCCTCTACGAGCTGACGTTGGGTATGAGTAGGTAGTGCCAGATTAGGTCCGTTTATGCCTTCTACTGGATTTTCCTGGCACACCCGGAGCGTCTCTGTTAGAAAAGGCTGTACTTGCGCGAAAATTCGCTCCATTTCAGAGGGAGTGATACTGCGTTCGTACAGTCGCATGAGGGCTTCATAGGGCTCTTCTTGATACCCCAAATGCTGGGCCCGTTCACGAGAGAGATGTATGAGTTTTTCTAAATGGGGGGCAAATAGACTGAAGTTGGAGCTATTTTTAGCCTCTACCCATGCAGCTTGTGCTAAGCTTGTCGCCTCCGAGAAGGTCTGAACCAGTTGAGGCGGAAGTTTTTCTGCTGGCTCTGCTTCTTCTAAGAATATTTCCACGCTTCTTTTTTCCATCTCTCCGAGGCTGTCGTTGTGTTTGGCTTCTCTCAAGAGAGGTATGATGCGTTCTACCAGCCTTTGATGCAGAAGTCCCATCAGCGTACCTACTGCGGCTGCTCGATGGGCTACTCCGGGCTTAGGCATGCATACTTCTTGGTCCCATGTGAGGATTTCCACACTGCTTGCTAAAAGAGCATAGGTACGGAGCTCCTGATTGAGTTTTTCGTAAAGCTGCATGCGGCAAAGATAACCGAAACTCAGCGGGTTTCTCCCCACATCACATGGATTTCTACTAAAAAACGGCGGAGTTTGCTGCCTTCATATACACCCTGAGTAGGGACAGGCCGACGAAGCAGGTTGGTGAGACCGATTTCGTAGTATGTGCTTACCCCGGTCGTTCCAAACTGTACAGGTAGTTCTATGGTGAGTCCGAGAGGGAGGAAAGCATACCAGCGATTGACATTGCGTTGTATATCTGTGCTCAAGCCTCGGTGTTGGTAGCGGTATCCCACCAGACAGCCTGTTTTGGGATAAAAAACCTGCCATCGAGGTCCGAATCGGAAGGCTCCTTCTACTGCTTTGTAGGCTGTGCTCTGTCCTGATTGGAAATCCTGGTTGACAAGGGGGAGTCGCACTTCATTAGGCCCTCCTTTGTACACCCATAACAGGGAGGCTTCCCACCCTGCCCCCCACCAGTATCTTTTTCCGTGTATTCCTATAGCTGCATCGGAAAACCAGCCGGTTGGGACGGGTTCTCCCTCAGCGGTAGCACGGTTAAATCGTCCTTGGAAGAGCAATCCGAATCCTTTCTGGGCCCAAGTTAGGCTATACAGAGACGCCCATATCGCGAAGTAGCGCATTCAGTGCGAGCTTTTCGTCATGTTTAGGTTCTCGCCAGCCGATGATTAGAGCGCATGGCACGCCATAAGTTCCCCCTGGAAATTCTTTTTGCCTTGTGCCACTTATTACGATAGCTCGAGGAGGCACATAGCCGCGATACTCCTCGGGTGGCGTCTTAGTTACATCGATAATCGGTATGCTGGCGGTGAGGATCACCCCTGCTCCGATCACGGCATACTGTCCGATGCGAACTCCTTCTACGAGGATGGAGCGGCTTCCCAGAAAAACACCTTCTTCTACGATGACTGGCTGTGCTTGAGGAGGCTCCAATACACCGCCGATTCCGACTCCGCCGCTAATGTGTACATCTCTGCCTATTTGAGCACAGGAGCCCACGGTGGCCCAGGTATCAATCATTGTATTTTCTCCTACGTAGGCTCCTATGTTCACATATCCAGGCATAAGGACTACGCCTGGGGCCAGGTAACTCCCATATCGAGCTACTCCAGGGGGCACGACCCGTATCCCTTTCGAAGCGAGCCCCCGCTTGAGAGGGATTTTGTCGTAAAACTCGATATCTCCCGCTTGTAGGGAGCTCAAGCCGCGCAGTTGGAAGTACAAGAGAATGGCTTGCTTGACCCAAGGGTAGACTTCCCATTCACCTGAGGGCGTGGGAGCGGCACAGCGCAGCTTCCCTTGATCTAAGCCAGCGATCACCTCCTCCACAGCTTGTATATAAGGAGATAAAGAGAGCAGGGAGGGATTATGCCAGGTTTCTTCTATTTGCCGCTGGAGTAGGGAGGAATCTCCTGTCATGAGGGAGGTTATGTCAGTCTAAGGGTAGAAGCTTGGGCGGGGTCCAGCTTTCCTGCCATGATGAGGCGCATTTCCCTCCTTCGTAGGGCTTCTTCGTACTGCTTTTTTTCTTCCTCTGTTTCGGGTTCGATAGCTGGTACGGGGATAGGGCAGCCGCTCTGGTCTATTGCTACGAAAGTATAGTAGGCTTCATTTGATAAGCGGCGCTCGTTGGTAGGCAGGCTCTGAGCGAAGACTCTGAGGTATACCTCCATCGAGGTATGAAAGGCTCGTGTCACGTATGCTTCTATGGTGAGAAGTTCTCCTACTCGGATGGCCGATCGGAAGCTGACATAGTCTACCGCTGCGGTAACGCATACTCGCTGAGAATGGCGATAGGCTGCGATAGCTGCGGCGATGTCCATCCAGTACAGGAGTTGGCCCCCCATTAGGTTCCCCAGAGCGTTGGCATGGTTGGGGAAAACCATTTCGGTCAGTACCGTAAAGGAAATACGAGGGGGTTTTGTTTCCATCTGGCAAAGGTACAAGGAACGGCAGAGAGGACTGCTATTTTCTTGGCAAAGGTGTGGTGGGTACCTCTTGAGGTGAGTGGGGATGCGGAGAGGCTGGGTTTGTCTGTGTTTTTGAGCGGCGGCAGCCGCCTCTGGCGGCTGCCGCCGCTGCGGAGGGGGG
>JANZYW010000054.1:15275-15546 GCA_026413325.1 Bacteroidia bacterium
CCTCCGATACATACCGGAAACTGCGGCTCATCGGAAAAAAGCTCCTCCCAAGCGTTTCTCCTCGGAGAGCATCTTTTGGATCAGCTTTCCTGTGGAATCCCTATCATCTCCTCAGAAACAGTTAGCCTATCCACTTCCAGAGGTGACTCCCTATGGCACATAGTCCAAAAACTACGGAAGCCACTCCGTTGTGTGTAATGAAGGTTCGGTTGATACGAGCTTTGTCTCGGCTTATCCAGTGCTGCTTCAGAACGAATCCACTGAATAGAAC
>JANZYW010000055.1:0-2656 GCA_026413325.1 Bacteroidia bacterium
GGTGGTTGGGGAGGAGGAGGGGCTTTTGGAGTCTATCTCTATCAGAATGGAGCTAATGGGCAGTTCATAGATTGCGGTTTCAATTCTCCTACCCCCGGGTCTGGGGGACCAGGGGGGGTCGGAAGCGATGGGGCTGGAACAGGAGGCTCCCCAACCTCGTGTCCTCGTGATGGTTGTGATATCGGGTATGGCGGACGTGGGGGGCGTGGTGGAAATGGAGGGAATGGGGGGCCCGGGGGTTCTGGTCAGCCGGGTATCGCTTTCCGACTGTATGTGGTGAGCGGGACCCTCCCTTCGGTCTCTTCGGGAGGTGTACCGCTCGGCGTAGCTCTCGGCGGAAATAACCCCACTCCCTACAACTTCGCTGCAGAGCCTATCATCCGAGTGTCTGGGTTTGCCTGCACCAATAAAGACTATACGCTCCAAATCACCAGTGGAGGGTTCAATCAGTGGATCTCTTTCGGACCAGGAGCTACCGCTACCGTGCCTAACTTCACTAACCCCATCACCTATCAATATACTTCAGTTGGACGCAAGACTATCGTGGTCCGAGTGGGTGGCGTGGATTACACTCTCACAGAATTTATTGGTATACTACTGCCCGATAATCAGATCCCAACCCTAACGGCTAATCCGACAGGTCCTGTTTGTCAGGGTTCTACTGTCACATTCACTGGAGATCTCACAGGCGTCCAGTATGCATGGGAGCAGATCCCCCCTGCGGGACCAGTTGTGACAGGCCCAAATGCCCAGTCTTGGCAGATCGCTTTTACGCAGCCAGGTACCCATACCATCCGTCATCGGGTGTATACAGATTGTTGTGGGTGGACACCCTGGGCTTCCACGACGATGGAGGTGCATCCGCAAGCCGTAGTAAATGTAACTCCCGCGGCTCCTGCGATCTGTTACGGCGATCAAGTTACGCTTACAGCAAACTTTTCGCCCCCAGGTTCTACTATACTCTGGTCACCTGCAAATGGCCTCAATACTACCACAGGCCCCATTGTAGAAGCTTCACCGACTACCACCACTACTTATACCGCTTTGGTGATCCCCCCTGTGGGCAACTGCGTTGCTACAGCCAATGTAACCGTGACGGTCCGTTCATTGCCAGATGCGACAGTCGCTGTCACACCCGCCAGCTGTGGCGGAAATGGAAGTGCGACCCTTACCATCACAGCAGGAGCACCCCCCGTATCTGTCCTCTGGAATACCACTCCCGCTCAAAGTGGGCTGACAGCGACCAATCTCCAGCCTGGGGTCTATACGGCTACGCTTACAGATGCCAATGGCTGTACAAATAGCATTTCTGTTTTCGTGCCAGCTCCTCCTGGTGCTCTGTTAGCCTGGCTTCAGTCTTCACAAGAACCGCTGTGTCATGGCCAGAGCAATGGACAGGCTGCTATTGGTGCGACAGGGGGGACTCCGCCGTATTCCTACAGTTGGTCTCATAATCCTCTCCTCAATGCTCCTACGGCTACGGGCCTATCCGCTGGAAATTATACGGTGGTGGTCACAGACGGTGCCGGTTGCACTTTTACTGTTCCCTTTTCTCTGGGGCAGCCCGCCCCTCTTACTATTGCTTTAGACTCTCTGCGACAGAATGAACCTGTCAGCTGCTCAGGAGCCTGCAACGGTGTCATCACAGTCGAGGCGGATGGGGGTACGCAACCTCGCACCTATACCTGGAGTAGTTCTACCTATCCCACATTTTCCTTCTCGGGTGTCAATGCAGCAGGAACCCAAGTGACGGGCCTCTGTGAAGGGGAGTACACCATTACGGTAACGGATGCCAACGGCTGTACGGCCTCCATTACCGTGCAGTTAGGGGTTACCCCGCTCACGTATACGCTGGGGAAGACGGATGCCCTCTGTTTTGGAGCTCCTCAAGGTGCCGTTTCTGTTACAATCAATACCGCCCATTCAGGAACCACATGGCACTGGACGGGGCCAGGCGGCTACACCTCTCCTCCCAATGCCACCAACCCTGCGGGGCTTGTACCCGGATGGTATTATATTCACTTTACCATCCCTGGCTGCCCTGGCACGATCACTGACTCGATCCAGGTCCTCTCTCCGCCGGATATCGTCTTGTCCCCCTCCCACGTTTCTCCTCTCTGTAACGGACAAAATAACGGTTCCATCACTGTGAATGCAGGTGGAGGGGTAGGAGGATATCTCTACAATATCAACGGAGGACCTTGGGGAGCGGCAAATACCTTTTCTGGACTGACTGCTGGAACGTACGTGCTTGGTGTCCAGGATGCCAACGGGTGTGAGAAGTATGTCAATTATGTTTTACCAGAACCATCTCCTCTTGTGTTTGGTGCCCCTGTTGTGGTAAATGTGAGTTGTAATGGGGGTAGTGATGGGAGTGTGACGGTGAGTGTGAGTGGTGGGACTCCGCCGTATGCATATAGTTTGAACGGCGGGTTGTATCAAGTACCACCGACGTTTGGAAGTTTGTCTGCGGGATCGTACACGATTACGGTTCAGGATGCGAATGGGTGTACGGCGGTACAGAATGTAGTAGTGACGGAGCCGACTGCGTTGGTGTTTGGTGCACCTGTGGTAGGGAATGTGAGTTGTAATGGGGGTAGTGATGGGAGTGTGACGGTGAGTGTGAGTGGTGGGACTCCGCCGTATGCGTATAGTT
>JANZYW010000055.1:2753-15364 GCA_026413325.1 Bacteroidia bacterium
AAATGTGAGTTGTAATGGGGGTAGTGATGGGAGTGTGACGGTGAGTGTGAGTGGTGGGACTCCGCCGTATGCGTATAGTTTGAATGGGGGGCCGTATCAAGCGTCGCCGACGTTTGGGGGTTTATCTGCGGGATCGTACACGATTACGGTTCGGGATGCGAATGGGTGTACGGCGGTACAGAATGTGGTGGTGACGGAGCCTGCGGCACTGGCGTTTGGTGCACCCTTGATTACTCCCGTTCGCTGCAATGGAGAAATGAACGGCTCTATTACAGTCACAGTTACAGGGGGTACTCCTCCTTATCAGTACAGTCTGAATGGAGGCGCTCTTCAAAATAGCCCCACATTCTCTGGCCTTGCCGCTGGGACCTATACTATCACGGTTCAAGATGTGAATGGATGTACAGCTACAAGTTCCGTTACGGTGACTGAACCTCCCGTTCTGACTTTCACTTTTTCTGTGACAAATGCGCTCTGCCACGGGGAAAACGGAACCATTACTTTTCAGCCTTCGGGCGGTGTAGGCGGTTATGAATATGGAGTTAATGGAGTTTATGGAACCAACCCTGCTGTATCTCTACCCGCGGGCACCTATACCCTGACCGTTCGTGATGCGAATGGGTGTGTAACAACCCCTCAGACTGCAACTATTACTCAACCTACTGCCCTTCTTGGCAGTGTGAGCAACCTTGTGCCTGCTACCTGTCGAGAATCTGCTGATGCATCTGTCACACTTACCGCTACTGGTGGTACTCCTTCTCCAGCTGGATATACGTTTACCTGGAGTAGTCATCCTCAGTACAGTGGGGCTTCCGTGACAGGTTTAGCTCCTGGGGACTATACCGTGGTAGTGCAAGACGGCAATGGGTGCACGGATACGATTCGGTTCTCTATCCCTTACCGCAGCTATGTGGACGCCGCTATCCAGCCCGTACAGGTACAAGGCTGTGTCCCGCTCGTAGTGAGCTGGGTCGCATTCCCTGCTGGTATTGGGCCTTATACGTATCAGTGGACTCTCGGTGATGGAACCGTTGCGACTGATTCGGTGGTACAGCATGTCTATCCCGTACAGGGAAGCTATGGGGTGACATTGGTCATACGAAATGCAGATGGTTGTGCTGACACGGCTACAGCCACTGCAAACGCATTCTTTGTACCTACCCCTGCCTATAGCATTGAACCCGATACTTCTGAGGACCGTGTTGTCGGGACTGTATTCACACTTACCAGTATCACTCAAAATGCCCAGCAGGTATGGTGGGAAATCCCCGGATATGGTCGTCATGAAGGCACCCCTTGGCAAGTGCGATTTGACAAGCCAGGGGAGTACTGCTTTACCTTATGGGCGCGTAACGGAAGCTGCGTCGATTCGACTCGCGGGTGTATTCGGGTAAAAGACCCCTATCTTTACCTTCCCAACGCTTTTTCCCCGAATGGAGATGGAGTTAACGATCTTTTTGAAATCAAGACATTCGGTCTCAAGGAGCCTCGGGTTCGGATTTATGATAGATGGGGGCTGCTGATTTTCGATAATCAGGGGGACATGAGTAGGCATTGGGATGGTACATACCAGGGGCGTCCTGTGCCAGAAGACGCTTACACGGTGGTGATTGAAGGTAAACTTCCTCCGACCGATAAACCCTTCAAACGGACCACCACTGCTACAGTGGTTCGATAGGACACTTTCGCCCATCTACTATCTACAAGAAGGGGGGGATTCCCCCCTTCTTTCTTTCAGCATCTCTAAAGCTTCTGTACTTTCGTACCCCATGGATTTCGCTGCTATAGACAAGAAGTGGCAGACAAGATGGGAGTCAGACCGAGTGTACGAAGTTGAAGAAGATACTGCTCGTCCCAAGTATTATGTCTTGGATATGTTTCCTTATCCCTCTGGGGCTGGGCTTCATGTAGGGCATCCTTTGGGATACATCGCCACTGATATCATCGCCCGATACAAACGGCATCGCGGCTTCTCGGTGTTACATCCTATGGGTTTTGATTCTTTTGGCCTTCCGGCTGAGCAGTATGCGCTACGTACAGGCATACACCCCTCGATCACGACCGAGAAAAATATACAGCGATACATAGAGCAGTTGAAGCGGATTGGCTTGGCTTATCCCTGGTCTCGTTCGGTTCGGACCAGTGACCCTTCGTATTATCGATGGACGCAGTGGATTTTTCTCCAGCTTTTTCATCACTGGTACGATCGAAAGCAGGAGAGGGCCCGTCCGATTTCGGAGCTGGAAGCTCTCTTCGCTCGGGATGGCAATCAAGCAGTGCACGCTGCTACCTCTTACGAAGGTGTATTTGAGGCTCGGGACTGGCATCATTGGGATGAGCGTCAGCGGCAGGAGGTCCTCATGGCCTACCGTTTGGCCTATACCCAAGAAGCGATGGTGAACTGGTGTCCTGCATTAGGTACCGTATTAGCTAACGAAGAGGTGAAGGATGGGTTATCAGAGCGGGGTGGATATCCTGTGTATCGTATACCGATGCGACAGTGGTTCTTGCGAATCACAGCATACGCAGACCGTCTTTTCTCACATTTAGATGGGTTAGACTGGCCAGATGCTATCAAAGAGCAGCAGCGTAACTGGATAGGGCGTTCGGAGGGGGCCTATATTGACTTTCCCACCCAAGCCTCTGATGGGAGTATTATCTCTGTACGGGTTTTTTCCACTCGCCCGGATACGCTATGGGGGGTTACGTTTCTTGTACTTGCTCCAGAGCACCCGTTGGTAGAGCGACTTACTCTTCCGGCCTATTGGGATGAGGTGAAAAGCTATCGAGAATCGGCCCAGAATCGTCTCGAAAGAGAGCGCTTGATAGGGGGAGGTACGCCTACAGGGGTCTTTTTGGGCACTTATGCGAAACATCCTTATACGGGAGAGTCTCTTCCGATTTATACCAGTGATTATGTTCTGATGGGCTATGGAACAGGTGCCATAATGGGGGTACCAGCCCATGACTCGCGGGATTGGGCTTTTGCTACCCATTTCCGTCTTCCGATACGCTCCATTATACAAGGGGTCTCCCCTGAGAAGGGAGCCTATGAAGCGAAAGAAGGAACGCTCGTTGACTCAGATTTTCTCAGCGGGCTCTCGGTAACCGATGCGATAGCCTACATGCAAGCCCGCTTAGAGAGAGATGGCAAGGGTAAGCGAGCGGTTCAATACCGATTGAGAGATGCGGTCTTTTCTCGGCAGCGCTACTGGGGGGAGCCTTTCCCGATTGTATGGAAGGAGGGCCTACCTTATCCTCTCCCCGAGACGGCCCTTCCTGTTACCCTTCCTCCCGTGGAAAAATATGAACCTACAGGTGATGCCCGTTCCCCTCTTGCCCGTATTCGTGAATGGGTGGAGCTGCCCGATGGTGCAGAGCGAGAAACCGATACGATGCCGGGGTGGGCTGGGTCCAGTTGGTACTTCCTCCGCTACTGTGACCCCCATAACTCGGATGCGATTGCGGACCCACGTAAGCTAACCTACTGGCTTCCTGTAGACCTATATGTGGGGGGGGCTGAGCATGCTGTGGGACATTTGCTGTATGCTCGGTTCTGGACGCATTTTCTTTATGATATCGGATATAGTCCTGTGAAAGAGCCTTTCCGTAAGCTGGTCAACCAAGGGATGATACTGGGACGCTCCATTCTTATTTATAAACACCGAGAAAAGCCCCTTTTTGTGTCTGCCGATTGCATTCCCGAGGCTCAAAAATCGACTTATCTCCCGGTACATGTCGACGTTTCGTTCGTGGAGGACACTAAAGTGGATATAGCCGCTTTTCGGCGATGGATGCCCGAATATGCGAATGCAGAATTCCAGGTTGGTGCTGGGGGTATTTTTCACGGAGAGCCTGTAGTGGAAAAAATGTCCAAGTCGTTCCATAATGTCGTCACACCTGATGAGCTGTGTGAGCGGTATGGAGCTGATGCATTTCGTCTCTACGAGATGTTTTTAGGCCCTCTTACTCAGACGAAACCTTGGGATCCTCGCGGTATTCAAGGCACCTATCAATTCCTTCGTCGATTGTGGCGATTTTTAGTGGGAGAGGAGTCCTCCTCTGGTTCTCTTTTTCATGATGGCTCTCCTTCTCGAGAGGAACTAAGAATTCTGCATCATACGATCCGAAGGGTTACAGAAGATATTGAGCGATTGAGTCTCAATACCTGTGTGTCGCATTTTATGATTTTTCTGAATGAAATGCAAGAAAGAGGCTGTCGGAAAAAAGGAGTGTGGCGCCCTTTTCTGGTTTTATTAGAACCCTTTGCGCCGCATATCGCTTCGGAGCTTTGGGAGAGAATGGGTGAGACGGTTCCTCTTTGGGATGAACCTTGGCCTGCTTGGGAAGAGACATATCTGGTTCAAGAGGAGGTGGAGTATCCTGTTTCTGTGAACGGAAAGCTTAGATTTCACCTTCGGGTAGCGGTTACTCTCTCTCCACAAGAGATAGAACAGGTAGTGGTGAAAGACGAGCGTCTTTCTCGGTATGTAGGTGATAAGCCTATACGCAAGGTTATCGTAGTTCCAGGAAAAATAGTCAATGTAGTGGTCTAATGAGAGTGATTTTCTTTGGAAACGGAGCCTTTGGCTTGCCTACCCTCCGTCGGCTTGCGAGTTCTCCCCACGAAGTGATAGCCGTGGTTACCAATCCAGATAAACCTGCTGGGAGAGGACATAAACTCACTGCCACTCCAGTGAAAGAAGAAGCTCGGAACCTGGGTTTTCCCATATGGGAGGTGGAGCAGCTCAAATCTCCAGCGTTTGTAGAAGAGCTACGGCGGGCAAATGCGCATGTTTTCGTGGTAGTAGCTTACCGCATTTTACCTCCTGTAGTGTGGAGCTTGCCTCCTATGGGAGCTATCAATATCCATCCTTCTCTTTTGCCAGCTTATCGAGGACCGGCTCCCATCGCTTGGACTCTTATTCAGGGTGAAAAAGTAACAGGCGTCACCATTTTCCGTATCCAGGAAGGGGTAGACACGGGGGAGATCCTTCTGCAACGTTCTTATCCCATACCCCCGGATTGGAACGCAGGCCAGTTGGAGCGTTTTTTATCTGAGGTCGGTGCAGATCTGCTGATGGAAGCACTGGACGGGATAGCTTTGGGTACGATACGTCCCTTCCCTCAGTCAGAAAAGGCGGAGGTCTCTTATGCACCCAAGCTTTTTCCTGAAAACACTCGGATAAATTGGACGTTGCCTGCGCAGAAAGTATATGACTTTATTCGAGGATTGTCTCCGCAGCCGCGGGCCTGGACTCTTTTCGAAGGAAAGCGACTTCAGGTCTTGCGTGCGGAGAAGCTTCCTGCCCGTCGTACGACGCGAATGCCTGGGACTTTGTGGCAAGATGAGGGGGAGCTGCTTGTGGCCTGTGAGGATGCCCCCTTGCGCCTATTGGAGGTACAGCTGGAGGGGAAAAAAGTCGTCTCGGGGAGGGAATTTGCGCAGGGGTATGTCAAGAACTTTGTTTTTCACTTGCAGTGAGGGCGGCGGCCCCCCGTAGGGGGGCCGCCGCCCTGCGGGGTTGGGTCAGCGCATTGGGCGCTGACCCAACCCCACTCTCGAGGAGCGGCTAATACGCCGACACACCCAGAAACCTACTCCAAGCGTCGGTTCGAGACAGCTTTGCCAAAAGCTTTTTCATCCTTTATTTCGTCTAAACAGGCGTATTTTTGACCGCATGGCAGATAGTGAATTTTGGCGTAGCCTCTTCCGTACCAAACCTGTAGAAGTTTATCAAGAAGAAGCTCAGCGAACAGGATTGAGGCGAGCCTTGGGACGGTGGTCCCTGGTTTCTCTCGGTATAGGGGCTATCATCGGCGGAGGAATTTTTACTCTAACGGGAGTAGCGGCGAAACTTTATGCAGGACCCGCATTGGCTCTGTCTTTCCTAATAGCAGGTTTTGCTTGTCTTCTGGCGGCGTTAGCCTATGCAGAGTTTGCGAGCATCGTACCTGTCGAAGGCTCTGCTTATGCCTATTCCTATGCTACGGTTGGAGAGCTTGTGGCTTGGCTTATTGGATGGAATCTCATCTTAGAGTACATGATGGGAGCCACCACGGTAGCGGTCGCATGGAGCGGTTATTTCGAAAAGCTTCTTCATCTCTTCGGGATAGAAGTGCCTTACTGGCTTATGAACGATCCCTTTACTGCCGCCAAGAAAGCTCGAGAGCTGGGCTTAGAGCCGCCGACTTTTGCAGCTAACATTCCTGGTTTTCTCATTTCCTGGATTGTAGTGAGTATTCTCATACGAGGCATAAAAGAAACCGCTTCTACTAATAACCTCATCGTGTTCATAAAGGTGGGGGCTGTTCTTTTTGTGATCTTAGCGGGCCTATTTTTTCTAAACCCTGCCAACTGGAAGCCCTTTATTCCTGCGCCGGAGGTAGATGCAGCGGGTAATATCCACTATGGCTGGGCAGGCATATTCACTGCTGCGACCATCGTGTTTTTTGCCTACATAGGGTTCGATGCTGTCTCTACACAAGCAGGAGAAGCTATCAACCCTCGGAAAGATGTGCCTTTTGCCATCATAGCCTCCTTGCTTATCACGACGGTGCTGTACATAGGTGTCTCTCTGGTGCTCACAGGGATGGTGCCTTACAAGTCGTTGGATGAGCGGGCTCCTGTAGCCTCGGCTTTTGCCGGTGCTGGCGTAGGATGGGCTACCTATATAATCACCTTTGCGGCTGTAGCGGGGCTTATCTCAGTGATGATGGTGATGTTATTAGGGCAGACTCGAATCTTTTTAGCGATGGCTAAAGATGGGCTGCTGCCTGCAGGCATATTTGGATATATCCATCCTCGCTTTAAGACCCCTTTTCGCAGTACCCTGCTGGTGGGGGCGATTATGTCCCTGACGGCTACCTTTGTTCCAATCGTCAATGTCTCCGAGTTGACCAGCTTGGGCACACTACTGGCTTTCACTCTGGTTTCTCTCTCGGTCTTTTTGCTGCGGATCCGCCAGCCAGATCTGGAGCGTCCTTACAAGGTGCCTTTGTGGCAGGTGGTTTCTCTGGGTGGGGTTGCGGTCAATATATTTCTCATGAGCCAAGCTCGGAAAGAGAATCTCCGAGCCTTTGCCATATGGGCTGTGGTAGGTCTTTTGGTCTACTTTCTCTATAGTCGGCGGCGTAGTCGCCTTCAGCGGAGTATATCCGACTAACTTTGCGCCCAGTATGCATTTCCTCCTATATCTCCCCTTACTATTGGGGGCCATAGGCTTACTTTTTCTTCTATGGCGCAGCCGTTGGATACTGGCGAGGTCAGCTGGAGAGCCTCGTATGCAGCAGATTTCTGAATACATCGCTCGGGGAGCACTCGCCTTTCTCAAAGCGGAATGGCGAGTTCTGTTTGTTTTCGCTATAGTTGTGGCTGGACTTTTAGCCTACAGCGGGACTCTGGAGAGCAGTCGGGGAGAGGGGCAATCTCACCCTCTCATCGGGTTGGCTTTTTTGGTCGGGGCTTTCACCTCTGCTTTAGCGGGTTATATCGGCATGCGTATTGCGACTCGTGCAAATGTGCGTACGACCCAAGCCGCCCGTACCTCGCTGGGAAAAGCTTTTGCCGTTGCTTTCCATGGAGGCTCTGTGATGGGAATCGGGGTGGCATCTCTCGCTGTCTTAGGCTTAGGAGGGCTGTTTGTAGCGTTTTTCTTTCTTTTTGCGGGGGGGGATGCCCTTAGTCCAGAACTTCGAAGGGTGATAGAAGTGGTAACAGGTTTCTCGTTAGGAGCAGAGAGCATAGCTCTTTTCGCTCGGGTGGGAGGAGGTATTTATACTAAAGCTGCGGATGTAGGAGCTGATCTGGTTGGTAAAGTCGAGGCAGGCATCCCCGAAGATGACCCCCGTAATCCTGCAGTGATCGCTGACAACGTAGGAGATAATGTGGGGGACATTGCGGGGATGGGAGCGGACCTATTTGGTTCGTACGTGGCGACTATTCTGGCGACGATGGTTCTGGGAGGTGAAATGGTGCAAAGTGCGGGTGGGTTAGGGCCAGTATTGCTTCCCCTGCTTCTGGCTGGAGCCGGGCTCTTCTTTTCTCTTCTGACGACCTTTTTCGTCCGAGTGGGAGAATCGGGCGGAGCTCAAGCTGTCCAGTCTGCGCTCAATATGGGGAACTGGGGCGCGATACTCCTCACCGTAGGTGCTTCCTATGGACTGGTAAACTGGGTTTTTCCGGAATCGGCTGAGCTGCGCGGACAGAGCGTTCAACCAGCTTCGGTATTCGGTGCTATCGGTATAGGACTTATAGTCGGAGCCCTAATGAGCTGGATCACCGAATATTATACGGGTATGGGCAAGCGGCCCGTCCGTTCTATTATCCATCGCTCTTTGACAGGTCACGCAACGAATGTACTGGGGGGACTTGCCGTTGGGATGGAGTCTACCGCTCTACCTGCTTTTATCATGGCTGGGGGTATTGTAGGGGCATATTATCTCGCTGGATTGTATGGGGTGGCTATCGCTGCGACGGGCATGATGAGCACTACTGCCATGCAGCTCACTATAGATGCTTTTGGACCGATAGCGGATAATGCAGGAGGTATTGCGGAGATGAGCGGTCTCCCTCAGGAGGTGCGGAGTCGAACGGATGTCTTAGACGCGGTAGGCAATACCACCGCGGCGATGGGGAAAGGCTTTGCGATCGCTTCGGCTGCACTGACTGCCTTGGCTCTTTTTGCCGCATATGTCGGAGTGGCGGGCATTCGGGGGATAGATATCTATAAAGCGCCTGTCCTGGCGGGGTTGCTGGTGGGAGCGATGGTCCCCTTCCTTTTTTCTTCTTTAGCGATTTCTGCGGTAGGCCGTGCAGCGATGGATATGGTGAAGGAAGTGCGGCGGCAGTTTCGAGAGATCGCTGGTCTAATGGAGGGGAACGCTGAGCCAGAGTACGAGCGCTGCGTAGCCATCTCCACACAAGCTGCCCTGCGCGAAATGATTTTGCCAGGAGCCCTTGCTTTGATCATCCCCGCTGTAGTGGGCATTGGGTTTGGGGCGGAGGTCTTGGGGGGGTATATGGCAGGTGTCACGATGTCAGGGGTACTTCTGGGACTTTTCCAAAGCAACGCCGGAGGGGCATGGGACAACGCCAAGAAATCCTTTGAGAAAGGAGTGGAAATAGAGGGGAACGTGTATTACAAGAAATCCGAACCTCACAAGGCAGCAGTGACGGGAGATACCGTTGGGGATCCACTGAAGGATACTTCTGGTCCTTCCATGAATATCTTGGTCAAACTAACAGGCATTGTGGCGTTGGTACTGGCTCCTTATCTGGCTGCCTGAGGCGGCTCTCCCGCAGTCTGAGGACTCTACCCGCAGCTATGCTCTTCCTCCTATAGCGATAGAGGCTGATGTGCCCCTTCGGGTAAAGCGCTGGTATTCGGATACTACTGGATGGGCTATACCAGGTTCCCATGTGGTACAGCTCCTTGCGCAGGCAGAGGGGGTGTATCTACGTGATTATGGAGGCCAGGGCAGCTTGAAAATCCTCTCCATCCGTGGAATGGGAGCTCCCCTCACAGCAGTGACGTTTCAAGGGCTTCCGCTTCGCTTCCCTACGCTGGGCCTTGTGAATCTGGCTCCGTTTTATCTCGCTGGTTTGCGGGAAGTGATTCTGTCTCCAGGTGGGCACTTGGAAGTTTCGCCTGGAGCGATCGGCTTGCTGGCACTGAGGTGGCGGCCTGAGCGTTCTGAGTTTCGTATCGGGTGGCAAGCAGGCAGCTTTGGAGAAATCGCTGCCGACTTCCGCCGAGAATCTCCCTCCTTTTTTCTGCAAGGCATGGCACTTTCTACTGAAAATCGGTACCCATTCTCCGAGCCTGAGCCGGGGCTACGAGAGAATGCAGCCTATCGATATCTGCAAGGTGCCTGGGCGTACCGAAAGAAGCGGTTTCAGTGCACAGGATGGGGCTATTCGAGTACGCAGGACATCCCTCCGCCTGTTTCTGTGGGAGCTGCGACAGGGCCTGCAGAGGCCCTCTACCAGGCTCATGTCATTCATACCGCCGAATGGGCGTTAGGACATGGAGCAGAACTCCGACTTCAGCATGCGATGGAGGAAATCAGACACAAAGATTGGATAGGGATAGAGGGGACGAGTGCGCTTCATAGTTTTCAAGCCTTATTGAAGGGGCAGAAGGGCGTAGGGGGTATGCTGAAAGAATCCCCATCTCGTGCTGTCTGGGAGCTGGGGTACGCCCTCTATGGGGCCATCGATCACGTGCGCAGCAATCGAATGGCAGTGGGTTTCCGCTTTTTTCCTCGTTTTATCCAAGTCGAAGGTGCGGGGTTCCTATCTCTTCAGCGTGTGAGAGAATGGGGATATCTTCGGGCAGAGCTCCGCATGAGTTCTTTGTCTCGTTTCCCCCTTCAAGTGTCAGGCTTAGTGCGGGTGGGGTGGAGAAGTTTCGGCGTGGAGGGGCTCCGCGGGGTGCGCTTCCCGAGTATCTGGGAGCGGTATTGGGTGGGGTATGGAAATGCTGCTTTGCTTCCCGAGCAGTCCTGGCAAGCCCAGCTTTTTGGCGAAAAGCAAGTTCAGCGGTGGGGTTTCTACGGAGCACTTTTTTTCGCTCAGACCCGAAATCGGATCGTGACTATCCCACTCTCTCCCGTGCGATGGCAGGCTTATAGCCTGGGGTATGTCCTGAGTAGGGGGTTAGAAGGGCGAGTGGTATATGAGGTAGCTCGCTGGCGGTTTTGGGTGAGTGCTACCTACTTGGAGGCTCGAGAATATTCTTTCACTCGAGGAGGCCTTCTTCCCTATTCTCCCCCTTATACGGCTGCTTGGGGGCTCCGATTACGTGCACCTCGCTGGACCCTCTCGTATCAGGGACAGTATGTCAGTTGGAGATTCAGTAGTCTGGCGGCCACCTCCTATTCCCTCCTGCCATCATATGTTTTGCACGGTCTACTTATCCGATATACTACACCTTCATATGCCGTCGAGATCGGTGGTGAAAATCTGCTTGGTGCACCCTATCAAGTCATTCAGGGATATCCGATGCCGGGGCGACGTCTCTACTTGCGATGGGAGGGGAGGCTCGCAACTCATAAGTGAAAATGTCGTATATGTAATGATGAAACCGCTCCTCAGCCTCTTCCTCCTGCTGGGCTGGATGGCAGCGCAATGTCCCCATCTTTTTCCTCCCCCTCCCTCTTGTGATGCCTGTATTCCCCTCTCGGTGGGGCCTTCTGGCAATGCGACTATACCCAATAATCAAGTGCGATGTGTCCCTTCAAATGCTTCTGTCACGATTACTAATCTCACGGTTGGCAATAATGCCACTCTCATTGTATGCGGCTCTCTCACTGTCCAGGGCGACCTCAATCTCAACAATGGTGCTTCCGTTTGGGTTGCCCCTTCTGGAGCTTTACATGTCCAGGGCATTACAGTAGGCCCCAATAGTTCATTAGTCAACTTTGGGGTTGTATCGGCTTCCCAGATCGCCCTTAATGGAGGGGGAGCTTCTCTTTGGAATATTGGTACGGGGGCCCAGATCCAGGTTAGTGGCTCCATTCAGGTTAACGCTTCTTCTCAGTTCATAAACCATGCAGGCTTAGTACAGGCAAACAACCTTACTCTAAATGGAACGGCTCAGGCTTGCCTCTCAAATGGAGCCTGTTTGTCTCTGAATAGCTTTACAGCAAATGGCAATGGAGCTATACAAGTAACAGGCTCTTCCCCCGTGGCTCTGACTTTTACGGGACAAGCTACCCTAAACTCTCAAGTAACCAATTCCTCGCTGCTTCATGTCTGCCAAGGTCCCTCCGCCACCACGAACAATCCTTCTAACTGGGGAGCGGCTCAGGTCACGACGGGGTGTACCTCGGGGTGTAACCTGGCTCTTTCTATCCTTCAGCTTGAAGTGGAGGGGCAGAAGACACAGTCAGAAGTATATCTTAACTGGTTTTGCAGAGGTCTCCATTCCTCTTCGCACACCTATGAAGTGCAGGTTTGGGATGGAAAAGATTTTCTTCGGCTTGCGCTGACCTCAGATAATCATGTTGTTGTTTCTACTGCTATCCTCCCCCCGCTGCCAAAATGGATATTTCGAGTAAAGCTCTTAGGGCCGAGAGGAGAAGTGCTGGCTGAGGGACAAATCCTATTGAGTGGGGAGGTACTTTCCTTTCGGGCATGGCCTACCTTCTTCTCAGAGTGCATTCGCTACGCCTATGCGGGCGAGGAATCTGCCGTAGCTTTTCTTCACGATGCGGCAGGTCGGCAGGTGGCTCGGTTTATAGTAGAACCTGGGACAGGGGCATGGTTCACCGACGCAGAAGGACGTCCATTAGCGAACTTCCCACAGGGGGTTTACTTACTTTCTCTTTATACAATAAATGGGGCACCTCTCGGAGCGGTCCATCACTTTGTAAAATAATTATTATTTTTACCTGCATGATTAGACAGATACTCTGGGCGGTACCCGTATGTGGCTGTCTCCTCGCCTCTCACTATGTCGGGGGAGGGATAACGTATCAGTGTTTGGGTACAGCGGGGGGAGCTACCCGTTATCGCGTTGAACTCACCATCTATCGGGACTGTGCCGGTATCCAGATGGATAATCAAGTAGAGATACGTTGGCGCTCCCTCCAGTGTGGTGTACAAC
>JANZYW010000056.1 GCA_026413325.1 Bacteroidia bacterium
AGATGTGTATAAGAGACAGGCTCTGTATAGGTGTACCCGAGTATCCGCACTGTTGCTGTATTCATGTCGACTACACCCAGCATCATTGCTGATATAGGCGCATGCACTGCCATGTGAAGGAGACTGCGCACCGCCGATGCACCACCTATTTGGCTTCCCAGCCTGATCAGCCGTTAGCCAACCGTGGCTACCCTCGAAGCTCCCTTCCGCAGCAGGGTTAATAAGGACAGTTTGCTGCGCTCCCAGGAAACCAATAAACGCTATCCAACAGGCTTTTTTCATCACAGCAAAGGTAGAAATCCCTTCCACAGACTTTGTGCACCATTTTGACGTCTTTTAGGTAAACCACAGGAGAGAGAAACACCTCATAAGTAGCTTAGCACCAGAAGGTTAGGCGCTCTTTTGTGTGAAATGCATTAGCTCGTATCTTTGAAAGCGATGCGGGAGGTCCGTCTCTCTGCTTCTGCTTTGTGGGAAACTATCCAAAAACTGACAGAAGGAGAGTTTCGGCAAATCAAAGCCTATGTAAAGGGGACTCGTTTGGAGTGGCTATTAGAACGACTCAGACGGATGGAGAGCTACGCAGAGGACCGATTGCATGCACAGTGTCGTCGCGCTTTCCCTGGCATTACCACCGATGCGATCCGAGCTTATAAGAAACAACTCTGGAGTACCCTGGAAACTCTCCTCCCCCTTGCAGCGAAAGAAAGCCTCCATGAGGAAATACGTATCTGGCAGCGCTTCTGGGTGAGTGAGCTGCTGTGGCGTCGAGGTTTGTACGAACATGCAGAAGTGCTCTGGCACCAGGCTATGAAAGAAGCCATCGAGCTGGGATGGTATGAAGTGGCATTGTGGGGCTTTTCTCTCTTAGAACTCTATCAGAGAGATTTTCATCGCTTCACCTCGACGGAGGAAATAAACCAGTGGGGGAAACAACTTCTACATCTTGTTTCTATGCGCTATCAATCTCTCCAGCGGAAGGTAGAAGCCTCCGAAAAACATGTCCGTTCCCGCCATCCGAGGGGTCTCCATTTGCCTACCTTGCCGACTCAAGATTCCTGGGCCGAGTACCTCGACACCTATTCCCGATTTTTTGACGTAGCCTGTCAGCTTTGCACAGAAGAAGCACTCGAGATCACCCTTGAAGCCATGGATAGGCTTTTAGAACGCCCCAGATTCCCATCTCGATACAGAAGATTTCACCTCGCTATCAACTACCTCAACTTAGGGACCCAACTCCTTTATCGGAGCCCACAAAAAGGACTCTTCGAAAAATGGTACGCTCTCTGGGAGCATGCCTGGAGAAACGGATACTGGCATGAAGAAACCCCCATTCACAGTCTCCATCAAATGGCTCTCTCCCTTCAGCTGGGCTACCTCATGCGTCATGCAGCCTGGGAGCAAGCCTATACCTTCTGGATGAGCCATCGTGGGGAGTTGGAGAAATATATATTCAATGAATGGGGAAGTATGGGCGCTCGGGCAGCCCTCGCTTGCATGATCTATGCGCTTCTTCTGCTCCTCCCCGGCAAACAGCAAGAGGCCATCGCATGGCGCCTACAGGCAGAGCCCTGGATGGAAAGCCGCTATCGAGAAGACGATCCCTATCTCCGATGGGTATTCCTTCGATGGTATGAAGCTTTTCTTTCCGGAGAAAGAACGTGGATCCGCCACTGGTATAGGAAACTTCGTCAAATCCACCAGCGCCATTTCTCTGCCCTCTACTGGTGGCAACCTCTCATACGAGCCCTACGGGGCATCACAGAAGGTCTCCCCCTTACCCGTAAGAGGCGGATTCAGAATCTCTTGCACCGATGGGAACTCAACTCTGAAGAAAGAAGATTTTGGGAAGGATACGAAGCATTAGTCTTCCCCATGAAACTATTTCTGCATTCCCTTTTAGAAAAACGCCCCATACAAACCGCAAAGCCTCCAGAATTCCTTTCTCTCCTCCCCCCTACCCTCGAAAGAAGAGCTGAAGCGATCCTCCGCCGGTTTGCTGAAGAAATCCAATACGCTGAGCAAGCCAACTTCCATACGGAGCAGGTAAAGGCCCCTCAAGCGAATGCAGCCAACCGCTCCCATCTCAACACTACAAACCGAAGAGACAGGAAATATGCGAGTTAGAAGTGGCCTAAGAGGCTAATACGCGGACCTCACCGTTGACCTCCACCCACAAAAAACCGCTGTGGAGGAAAAATGTTTTTTCTCCTTCCGCTGTAAGCACAGAAAGGGGGCCTGCAGCAAGCTGCGCTATGAGAGGGGCATGACCCTCTAATATCTCGAAGGAACCCTCCACGCCAAAGGCCGAAACTCGCTGCGCCTCCCCTTCGTATAAAGGGCCCGAAGGAGTGTAAATCCCTACTTTCATGCTGCACCGACTTCTGCGAGGATCTTCTTCCCTTTCTCCACAGCTTGATCTATCGTACCTACCATATAAAAAGCTTGCTCGGGGAGGTGATCCAGCTCCCCATCCAGAATCATTTTGAACCCTCTTACTGTCTCTTCTACGGGTACAAACACGCCTGGCATGCCTGTGAAAGCCTCTGCTACATGGAAAGGCTGACTTAGAAAGCGCTGAACCTTTCGAGCACGGGCTTCCACCAGTTTATCTTCCTCCGAGAGCTCCTCTCGACCCAAGATATTGATGATGTCCTGGAGCTCTTTGTAGCGCTGGAGGATTGCTTTTACCCGCTGAGCTGTTTCATAATGCCCTTTGACGGTCTGCTCATCTATATCAGGAGCCAACATCCGAGAAGTGGAGGTGAGAGGGTCGATCGCAGGATAGATGCCCAGCTCTGCTATGGCACGAGAAAGCTCTGTGGTCGCATCCAAGTGGGCGAAGGTGGTCGCAGGAGCAGGGTCCGTATAGTCATCTGCAGGTACATAAATCGCCTGGATAGAGGTGATAGAACCCCGTTTCGTGGAAGTAATCCGCTCCTGGAGAGCCCCCATCTCTGTCGCTAAAGTCGGCTGATACCCTACTGCAGAGGGGATACGCCCTAAAAGAGCTGAAACTTCAGAGCCCGCCTGGACAAATCGGAAGATATTGTCGATGAAAAATAGCACGTCCCGACCGGTGGTGTCCTCAGGCTCTCCATCTCGGAAGTACTCTGCGATGGTAACTCCTGTCAACGCGACCCGGGCTCGCACACCCGGCGGCTCATTCATCTGACCAAAGACCAGTGTAATTTGTGACTCCTGCAGCTCTTTGAGGTTCACTTTGCTGAGGTCCCATCCTCCTTTTTCCATGCTGTGCTTGAACTCTTCCCCATAGCGGGCCACACCCGCTTCTATCATCTCTCGCAGCAAGTCATTTCCCTCTCGAGTCCGCTCGCCTACCCCTGCAAATACTGAGAGCCCCCTATGCGCTTTAGCGATATTGTTGATGAGCTCCATGATAAGAACAGTCTTTCCTACTCCTGCCCCTCCAAACAGCCCGATCTTGCCCCCTTTTTTGTAGGGAATGAGGAGATCTATCGCCTTTATACCGGTAAGCAGTACGCGAGGCTCCGTAGAAAGCTCCTCAAATGGAGGGGCAGCCCGATGGATAGGATAGGCTTTTTGAGCGGAGATAGGAGGGAGGCCATCTATCGGCTCACCCACCACGTTAATAAGACGGCCTCGGATAGCCTCTCCCACGGGTATAGAAATAGGACCTCCCAAGGATTTCACGGTATCGCCTCGCTTGAAGCCATCTGTACTGTCCATTGCTACGGTACGAACCCGGTATTCTCCCAAATGTTGCTGAACTTCCAAGTACACTTTGTTTCCGCGCGCTTCCAACAAAAGCGCATCATAAATCTCGGGTAAGTATCCGTCTTTGGGATCGAACTCGACGTCTACTACAGCGCCGATCACCTGCACTACTTTTCCTGTCGGACTGGGCTTACTCATACTCGGAGCAAAGGTAGTGTCTCCCCCGCAAAAGGAACAGAAGCTTTCCCCTCAAAAAAGAACTCTCGGTTAGGTCTCATCTGAGCAGTGTGACTGTACCTGTACGCTCCTGCTCCCTCCCCTGTCTATCGGTCCCTCGAAAGTAGTATACATATGCACCCTCAGGTACCTCCCGCCCCTGCACATTTCGACCGTCCCACATCCGAGTAGGATCGCCTCCATTATCCCAGATCTGCTTACCCCACCGATCATATACGAAAACAGAATAACGCTCCCATCCCACCGCTCGTATCTGCCAGATGTCATTAATCCCATCTGCGTTTGGACTGAATACCGTAGGGATTAAGACCTCCGCACAAGGGATAAGACGTACCCGCAAAACCGTATCCCGTTTACATCCATTACTCTCCCAGAGTTCTACTCGTAGAGCTACATCATACGGGTCAACTAACTCATATGTCCTCTCCACAGCCGGCAGCTGAGTAGTATCTCTCCTTCCATCTTCCCATATCCAGATATAAACGGGGGCCGAAGCGAAACCGCTAACCGTCACTCTTAGCTTTTGATTGGGGCAGCTTTCTTCCACCCGATAAGATAAAGTCGGAAATGCGGGAGTAGGAGCTATACCGACGAGATAGCTATACGGACCTGCAATACAGCCATTTCTATCTGTGACGAGTACCGTATAGCTACCCATTCCTAACCCCGTGGCTTGAGTGCCCGAAAAATTGAGGGGAGAGCCTCCACCATCCATCCACAAAAACGTATACGGAGGCGTCCCCCCCTGGATAGAAAAACGAATTTCTCCATCTAGGGCTTCCCTACACGAGACAGGATGAATGGCTACTCCATATGTATCTATCGCAAGCGGTTCAGAAAGAGTTATCTGAAGACTATCAGAACATCCCGTTTGATCCCATGCACGTACCTTATAGACACCTGCAGCAAGGCCCACAAAGTGGCCCGTAGCACTCACCTGTCCCGTTGGATAAAGCTCATAGGAAAAGGGACCGCCCGCTCCCCCTTGTGCCTGCACCGTCACCCCGCCTCTCCCCCCATGACAGCGAATAGTATCCAAAGAAATCACTTGAAGCTGGATGGCGGGCAAAGCTTGGACAGTGAAAGCATAAGAAGCCAAACAGCCCTTCCTATCTTGAACTTCTACCGAATAACTTCCCGGTGAAAGGTTTCCAAAAGAACCATGACTTTGCCAACTCGGGTAATTGGGCAAAAGACGATAGGTATAAGGGGGCGTCCCCCCTATCCCTATAACTCGAATAGCCCCTCCATTCTCCCCTTGACAGGTTACCACAGCGGAATCTACCACTACAATACCCAGTGATGGGGGCTCTCCTAATGTCACCGAGAAACTATCCGTACAGCCTGAGGCACTCGTGACCTGAACTATATAGTTACCTGCAGGTAACCCCGTAAAAACTCCACTGGAGTTGGAGAGCCCAGAAGGATTTAGCGTGTACGTAAAAGGTCCCCCACCTCCCCCTATGGCCTCTACTGTGAACCCCCCAGTGCCTCCATGACAGGGTATCGTATCTACGGACATTAGGCTGATCTGTATAGGGAGAAGGGATTGCACAGTGAAAGAGCGACTCTCTGTGCAGCCATTCGTATCTCTTACCTGTAAAATATAAGTACCTGGCGGCAGGTTACCGAAATAGCCACTGCTCTGCCAGGCAGGATAAATCGGTAGGATACTGTACTGATAAGGGGGGGAGCCTCCACTCCCCTGCAACTGGACAAATCCATGAGGTACCCCTGCACACAGCTGAGACAAAGAATCCACCACATTGAGAGAAGGCTTACCTACAGATTGAATCGTGATCTGCTGCGTATCTACCCCTCCACAAGCATCTCGCACCCGTAGTGTGTAGACCCCAGGAGCAAGGTTGCTAAAATAACCATTAGCTTGCCAAGTAGGATGAGAAGGTATGACACTAAACTCATACGGAGGGGAACCGTACTGTCCATTCAACTGAACAAATCCTGTTCCCCCACTGCCGCAGATTCTGGTTAGCGAGTCCTCCACTCTCAGCCGAACTCGAGCTGCAGAGGAGTCATAGAAACGGACTAAAAAAGCATCCGACAGCCCTTGATAGGTCTCGGAGTGAGCCCCCGGCGTCGAAATATGCATGGTAGAAGCCGTGATACCCGAGAGATACACATTCCCACTGTCATCAGCTGCACATCCCCAAGGGTTGTCATGCCACTCGCCCCCATAGTAGGTGCCCCAGATACGCATACCCGTTCGTTTGCAAAACCGAACCAGGAAAGCCTCCTCCCCTCCATTTATACCCACTTGAAAGGCACCCGGTGTCGCTATATTTGTAGAAGAACCTTGCGTATAGCCTGCCACGAAAAGCGCTCCACCCCGCACTGCAAGTTCAGTAACAAAATCATTACTTGCCCCCCCATAATAAGTACCCCAAATGAGGTTACCACCGCCACCAAAGCGTGCTATCAGCCCATCATAGTTGCCCGCTCCACTGGTCTGATGGCCCCCCGGGGTAGCTAATCCTGTAGAAAAGGCACCGGCATTGGCCACTATGTAAAGGTCCCCTTCCTCGTCTACAACACAGCCAGCCAAAGTTTCATGCCCTGTCGACCCATAATAAGTCCCCCAGAGACGTACACCTAACCCCGAGAATTTGGCTATGAAACAATCGGCCCAAGCCCCCCCACTAAAAGAAGGTTGATGTGTGCCGGGGGTAGCAATATGAGTAGTCGAGTAGGTATACCCTCCTAAGTAGACTTGGCCACTTCCATCCACCGCTACTCTGATCCCATTATCTACACCTGTCCCTCCATAATATGTCCCCCATACTCGCCCTCCACTGGGAGTAAACTTAACCAGAAAGGCGTCCCACAGCCCTCCTCCAAAAGTAGGTTGGTGAGACCCTACAGTGGCGATACCGGAATGCGAACGAGTAGTACCTACCAGATATATATCTCCATTTTTATCTACCGCACAAGCATAGCCTGCATCTCTATCAGTTCCTCCATAATAAGTACCCCACTGGAGGAGACCTAAGCTGCTGAACTTAGCTAAGAAAGCATCATAAGGTGCCCCTCCAAAGGCAACCTGATGGGCTCCAGGTGTAGCAATACCCCCCAGCGAAGAGGAGGTATATCCAGTTATATAAATGTTCTCATTTGCATCAACAGTACAGAAATAGGATTCTTCTTCTCCCGTACCTCCATAGTAAGTTCCCCAGATCAAAACCCCTGCCTTAGTAAACTTCGCTAAAAAGACATCTTCCAATCCAGAAAAGGTGGACTGATGTGCGCCTGCGGTTGCGATATTGGTGGTAGAAGTAGTATGCCCCGTCATGTAAATAGCCCCGCTATTACCTAATGCGATAGAGCCACTAAGGTGAGATTCTGACCCGCCCCCACCGTAATAGGTGCCCCAGACCCGAACAGGTGGATCTATCCGCAATGACTCCCCTACCCTCCGACCCTCCACCACAAACCCTACCTCACCCCCATCCACCACCCACGCAACCTCCACCTCACGACCACCACTCCACCCACGAGGCCTCCCCTCCACAACCTCCCCATACGGCGTACGTAACACCAACTCCCCATCCCTCAAATACACCTCAGCACCCTCCACCCGCATCCGAATCACATCACTCGATACCCAAGCCCCAACCTCAAAATCAATCTCTAAACCACCAGACCCCTCATAAAATACCATATCCACCCCATCCCATACCCCCTCATACCTCACCCTCCCATACCTCCTCACATACAAAGCAGGCTCCACACCCACAGGCACATTGTAAAAATTCTCATACCCCTCATAAACCTCCTCCCCAACCACCCGACGAACCCTACCCCCAACAAATCCCACATCCACACGATGTATACCCAACCGAATACCCCCTACCCCATCTATACCCTCCACACCCTCACTTACCCCCTCAACCCGTACCAACTGATACGAATACCCATCACCCCGCAAATGATACACCAAACTACCCAACTGCCCACTGTACAACACATCCCACCGAGGACGCCAGTACTGATCCCGAACCTGCCCCTTGTTCTCCCGAAAATACACCCGTTTAGGCGATAACTCTCCCTTGAGGATACCTAAAGACACCCCAAAAAGGCTCGCAAGCCAGAATACATACTGCGTTTTCATATCCTTCACAAACTTACCCTACTCTCCCGCCGACTACGGAAACGATATTGGGGATAGAGTAAAGCTACTCAGGAGCAAGCTTTGATTAAAATTATGCTGTAGAAGAGGATATTAGATTTTCAAAAGAGGATAGAACTTCCTGCAATCGCTCCTCTAACTCAAGGGGCAGAGCAGGAGAAGATAAACGGGCAGGCATCTTCTCTAAGGGGACTTGACGGAGTAGGCTCTCCACGAAAAGCTGCATAGGAAAAAACACTGCATCAAAATCCCATGGACGTTTCAAACTGGGATTTTTTTCCCAACTCCCGAGAATGGCCCTGATCTTTCGCTGCTGGCTTTTGGGTAAGCCCTCTGTTACACCTCTCAGGATAGGAAAAAGTGGCTTCCAGTGCTGATACTGGGTAAAGTATTGTCTCCACGCTTTCCGTAACTGACGATACCAGTGCCGAATCCAAGTTTTCTCGCCCGACCGAAACGCCTCATACCAGCGGAGAAACAGCCACCAGAGATAGCCCCGATCACGAAAATGCTCCTTTTCTAACCACTCCTCGACTCGTAAGCGCCATCGTACCGCCTCTGGGTAAACCCCAGGCGTAAGGAGCAGTACAAGAAAAATAGTACAGGCGACATGTGCCCGGAAATTGATATTCTCCATGTCCTGGAAAACATGCCTCTCCAAGTTGGGTTTCTCCTTTTCCCAGAGAGCCCTCGCTGCTCCCCACTGAAGCGTCTGTAAAAAGTAAATCATGCGAGTGGCCAAAACAATCCGGCGGATACCCGCGAAGCGCTCTTCCCGAGGCCAATATCCTTTCTCCCAGGCACGCTCCCAGAGAAGATACCAGCTATTATACTTTTCATACTGAAAATTTCCCATGAGAAAAACACCAAGATTGGTGTAAGCTATACAAAGATGGAATAGAGCATAAAACGGTGGGAAAGATACACCCCTTATCAAATAGAATATCATCTCTATTATCCTTTCCAAAGCCTCCAAAAAATCTCCTCTATAAGCCCCCTCTAAGAAGAGCGCATAGCTCTCCATATAAAGACTCCACTTGTCCTCCTCAGGAAGGGAAGGAAGAGTCCATCCACTGGGGGAGCGAGACTGGTAGTACATCTCCAAAGCAGAAATTTTACGAACTACAGCTCGATAGCGCTGAGCTATAAGCTGCGTGAGACGCTGTGTCCATGCTGTTAGATCCACTTCAGGTATCATTTCATGAAAATCTCTCTTGTACATTTCCAGAAGACTCACCCCCCAGAGCGCTATCTCATACCATCCCACTTCTACCGCAGCATGCATAGCTTGATGCCAGAGAGCCCCTGCTGCTTCTCGCATCCCTTTTTGCCATAAAACGACACTCAACCAGAGCCGCTGCCAGAGCTGAACCTCCCTTCCCACCATCTCAGAAGAGCCAGAGGATAGCCCCTCTTCCAAAACATCCCAAAGCTGACGCTTATATACCCGCAAGAGGTTTCTCTCCCCTTCAGGGAAAGCCCTTTTATATGCACCATATAGAGAGGCATCCGAGTAGCTCTCCATATGACGAAGGGTCTCTAAAAGCCATTCCAAACGTGTCCCAGTTACCTGAGCTTTCACTCGACGGAACTCCTTATAAGAGAGAAAGCGCACCAGCTCCCATAATGCAGAAGAAGGGAGTCGAAGAGCGGCCATGGCCAAAGATACTTTTGCCACATCCCTCACATCATCCCCTATTCCCCTGCTTCACGATAATCATTTCGCTATGTTCACCTTGATAAAGCTTCCCTACTTTTGCTTTTATGAACCATTTTATTCTTATCACCAGTTTTATTTATCTGTACGCCTAGCATCCATCGCTCACTTTTGTGGACAGTCTACACAAGCATGGTAGATACAAGGAAGCCGCCTATCTCTACGACTCTCTCTTACGCCATCCCAGCCTCAAAGAAGAAGACCGACGTAGGACATATGTCTCCGGAGCAGAATGCCTGCTTTCTCTTTATCGATTTTCAGAAGCAGAGCAATGGCTAATCCAGGCAGAAAAGCTCGCCTTGCAGTGAAAGGATAGTCTCACGTGGGCAGAACTGCTCCTCGAAAAAATAATCACCTCTCCATCCAAGTCAAAGATAAGTCACGGGTAGGTATTGTTTTCTCTTGTCTTTGGCATGAAGTAGGTATGCGACTCCTGATTTTGTCTATTCTATTTTTGGGAAGTGTGATTATCGCTGAAGATAGGCCGACTCAAACAGGTGGAGAAAATTTCGAGCTTGTGTTTGAAAAGGCAGAAGAAGAGAGGATCTACGAAGGGGATATCGCACTCGGATGGCTCGAGCCTACTTTGGGAAGCGAGCAGGTTGCCGAAGAGGGGGCTTCTGCGGGAGGTAAGGTTCGGCTAAGCATAGCTCCTCCCGATGCTAAGTCGCTAAGGAGTAGGGTATTCTTTCTACTCTATTATCCAGTCCCCGCTGGGTATCCTTCTTAGTCTACCCGATGCACCTTTGCCGCCACAGGAGATCGTCCTCCATGGCATCGAGAAAATGAAACGCAGCGTAAGTTTCTCAGCGACGGCCACTGTTAGAGGGGGTGGGCCAGTGCCTTCCCAAATCAGCAAAAACCACCTGCATAGGAATTCAGAAAAGCCTATCTCATATACACAGAATCCCCCATCCGAGAGCCATCTACCTCATCCTCAATCGGGATAGAGTTGGTATTTCTGCCGCAGAGCCTCCCAAGTCGCAGGTGCTCTGAAAGACTCGTATAAAGTATCTATGGGAAGCTGCTTTTCTTCCATCCAGCGCAGGAGAGGAGTACCGAATAACTTATCAAAAAACTCTGCCTGATAAAACTCTTCCGCCGAGGTATGCGCGGTCCGAACTGCCCTCAGTAAAAAGTATCCCATTCGAAACAGGCTGTCGGGATGTATGGGCCCAGGATACTGCCGAGTGATGCGCCATCCCTGGTAAATCGTTTTCTCCCCCATCGGCTGAAATCGAACGGGCCGGAGCCGATAGCCAAAGAGTACGGTATCCCATCGAGGCAAAGGGTAGCTCGCTGGAAGCCCCACCTGGTGAAAAGGAGCATCTGTACCTCGGCCGACGCTCACAGCATGCGTACCCTCATACCATCCTAAGATTGGATATAGCTCGATGGCTAAGGTATCACGCAAGGCAGGAGAAGGAGGTTCGGTAAAGAAGGGAGCCTCGCGTGGGAGAGAGCGTCCCCTCACCCAACCTTCCCAAGGGACTACATGCAGCTTCACAGAAGGCACCCACCCTTCCCCTACCAACAATCGGGCATACTCCCCGATAGTGAGCCCGGGAACCAAGGGAATAGGATGCATGCCCACGAACGAAAACAGAGAACTATCCAACACAGGACCATAACTGTAGTGCGCATGTGGATTCGGAAAGTCCAGTACCCATACAGGGACTTGAACTTCAGCAGCTACACGCAGCACATATACCAGCGTGCTGAGGTAGGTATAATGCCGAACGCCCACATCCCGCAGAGCAAAAAGCAAGCCTTCCACGTCTCTGAGCTCAGCGGCGGTAGGGCCTTTCCTGTTCCCATATAGAGAGAGCACAGGAATACCCCTGTATAGGGTATCGCTTACCTTTGCTCCAGCCGCTTTTTCTCCAAAGATGCCATGTTCTGGGGCATATATGCGGATTATGGAAACCCCTTCTGCTAAGAGGCTATCTATAAGCGTATAAGTAGGCCGATGGACGACAACCGCCCATCGAATACTCCGCAGCTGCGGTAGTTCTTTCTCTCGAAATGCGTGCCAGCTGCTTCGAACCATTCTCGACCTGGGCTCCGATGCAGAGGAAGAAAGGATGCCCACAGGCGATTTCTTGCGTTCGCCTTCGCATGCACTTAGCCAGAGGCAAAAGGACAAAAACGCCCACCGCATCTGGCAAAGAAACGTGTTTCAGCTCCTACCTTCGCTATATGAATCGGCAGAGACTGGAAACCTTTTGGGATGTCTTCATGCTCTTCATGGCCATCGCTAATCTGGGACTGATCCTTTTTGATCTTACCTATATCTCCTTGCGTCCCAGGTATATCCAGCATGCCCCTGCTATCGTGCGATGGTACGATCCCTATAAAGGCATAGAACCCCACTGGACCACAGATTCTTATAAGCAGATAGCCGATAGCTTGTACGACCAGTGGAAGAAAAAGGGGGCACTTCCGGAAAAAGAACTTCAAGCTTTCGGAGATACCCTCTTCGCTTTATCGGTCCGGATCCTTTCAGAACGACCGTACGAACGATTTGGTCTCATGGCTTACCAGGAGTTACTGAAAAATAAAGTAAAGACTTTCATCGAGCAGCAATACGGGGAGAAGAGCCGAAGCACCCAGGCTTTTCGCCGTTTCTGGAACCTCACTTCCACGAATGCAGCCTTGCACTTAGATTTTTACCACCGTGAACTCCGATATCTCCTCGAGGTAAACTACTACCGGCATTACGATTTATCAGGGGACTATGTGGATAAGTTTTGGAAACTGGATCTGCCTTTCCTCCTCTTTTTCTGGGTGGAATTCTGGGGTGCCTGGTTCGTAGCCATTCGGACCCGCCGGTATGCCTACTGGTGGATGTATCCTGTGGCGCACTGGTATGACGTACTGGCCTTGACTCCTCTCAAGAGCCTACGATGGTTCCGTCTCCTCCGCATCTGGAATCTGTATCTCCGTCTCAACCGCAGCAAAGTCATAAACTTCTCCAGTACCCTTGTTGCCCGATTCCTTACTCAACAATCTCGCCTCATAGCGAAAGCTATCTCAGATGAAGTGGCCTATCAGATATTAGACCAGATAAAGAAACAGGTAGAAAGAGGAGAAGAAGTCAAGCAAATGGTCTACATATTAGAAGAAATGCGTCCCACTCTATGTGCCCTTCTCGTAGAGGAGGCAGGACCGCTCATCGGGACTTTTCGTCAAAACCCCGCTTTGCTTCAGATGGTAGAGGACAGTGTAGTACAAAGTGTAGAAAAGGAACTACCTTCCCTACCAGGCCTTCCTCGGGAGCGGCTGCTCATTCTGGTGAGGAAAGCTGCACGACAAACCACCGAAAAGCTGCTTGGAAATCTCGAAGCTTACCTTAGCAGCGAGTCAGGAAAAAAAGTTCTTCACGACATCGTGGCAGGCGTTATCGCCCACTTCATCGAACGGTTACGCAGTCCAGAGCTCCAAGTTCAGCTTCAAAGAAGCCTCACAACAACCCTCACACAACTCCAGCGAAACTTTAGACAAACCGCCCTTCCCCCTTCCGACTCTGGTACCAAGGAGTAGTATGTATCCATTGAGAAACTAAGTTGGGGCTCAGCGTGTCTCCTTTTCTCTACTCGAAAGCATAGGACAAACTCGCATCATTAGACTAAAAACTCTCCACTCTTTTGCTTGAGGAGAAAGACTTTTAGCCTAACAGGTAGAAATATGCCTCCAAAATGAAACCTATTGATTTAGAGTTTATTCTGAGTTGCAGTTTTACAATACCGAGTCGATACGAAAATCATTTATATTTTCATCGGACTTTCACACTTGCACTCGAACTTTGAGGCACTATGTATATCCCATCCAAACTAACCAGACTCATTCTTCTGGGCTTATGGCTTGGAGCCCGTCTGTGGTCGCAAAACTGCGACACAATCGTGCTGGTGCATGCAGGTCAGTGGCATAACCACGGAGACACGCTGCGTACTACGTCTGCTTTCCTCACCGCTTATCCCAGATTGATGGGAGGCGGGGGTCCAGGGTATGTCTATACTTGGTACTGGTGGCTGCAGCAGATCTCCCCGGCGGGAAACTTCTCTCAGTCAGGTAGCCTATCTGGGAGCTCCCCTACCCTTAATACTCCCTTGAATCCCAATGCGAGTCGGCCCACTTTTTACGAGCTTTGGCTTTTGCTATACAGATATGGCGTCACTGGAGGACATGTCTGCACTGATTCTGCTCGGATCATCGTACGAGTAGATACCCCTCCCTCTAATCCTTGGCACCACCTTTGCCAGGATACTTTCCGTCTCGTCATCGGCGGCCGTCAGGTTCGACTGGGAGGGACAGTTCAACTCCCGCTGGGAACATACACCTTTGATTTCTCTCCTCGGGATATCATTTACTGGTGGACTCTGACAGGGCCCAGCGGCCCTCAGAGCGGTGGAGCACCCAACCCACCCAACGCTTCTCCTGTGGGCACTGTCCACCTCTCCTCTGCAGGGAGACATACCCTTACTATCGCCCAATATTGGCCCCCTTGCCTGGGTATCGTCGATACTTTGAAATTTTATATCGATGCTATTAATCCTTCTGCAAGCCACAACTGTAGTACGACAGTCCTCTCTCCCTGCGTACCTCTGCTAACGATCGGCAATGCTTCTTACCTCCCAGGACCCAACCCCATAACTTTGGCAAATGGAACCTACACCTTTTCCCTCTCTTCCGCTACTCCCCCAGCGGGTGTGCCGCTTCTTATCAACTACTACTGGCAAATATGCGGCGCAGGTCTACCCAATGGATGCCTATCTGGTACGGGGAACAGTATTACTG
>JANZYW010000057.1 GCA_026413325.1 Bacteroidia bacterium
GCCCAGGAGATATCGGCCTGAAGGGAGTTCCTCTGTTCTCCATGACAGGTAAAGGGTATCGATTTTTCCGGTAGCCTCTAAGGTGAAGCGACGCTCTTCTATGGATAGATAGCGAGTGAGCTCGGGCAAGGAGGCTTCGCCTTTATAAAGGGCTGCTTGTCCCAGATAAAGGCCAGGAGGGAAGCGATACAGACAGGATTGGCGGGAAGTGAGGAGGGCAGGGTCGGCACCGTTCCCTGTCAGAAAGAAAGATACAATCCGCGATTCGGGGTTGGGGGAGGGAGGCCCTTTCCTATAAAAGGAAATACGTCTTTCCGTGTCCCACACCAGTATTTCCCACGTAAGGGTGGAAGTAGATAGATGGGTTTCCCAGGAGAAATGGTTTGGGCAGAGAGGTATTTCGTCGGGAGTACTGCTTAAGGATAGGGTGCGTACTATCCGATGATAAATTTGCAAAGAATCTCTGAAAATTACTTCCACTTCATATCGAGCATAGCAGTTTACTTCCCCTTGGATGTAGGCTGCGGGCGAGAAAAAAAGCCACAGTTGGCAGAATCCTTCTGCTGCTAACCATCGGATTTCAAACGGGTTCTGCCCACAAGTCATATTCGGTAGCATCCCCCATCCGAACCAGATGAAACTCCCCCACCGAAAGGCGCTGTGTTGGATCTTTGACATATACAAGATTATCTACTTCCAGGGCATCGAAAGGAGTTCGAGCAATAGCTATGTCTCCTTCTCGCTCATCTACGATGACTGGAAGAACTTGACCCACGAGGCGTTGATTCCATTCGTAAGAGACTTGCTGCTGGAGAGCCATAAGACGATGATAGCGCTGCTTTTTTATGCGAGAAGGTACATCGTCAGAAAGGGCATAGCTCGCAGTCCCTTCTTCATGGGAATACAAAAAGGCTCCCACTCGCTCTATTTTATACCGTTCTATAAATTCAAGGAGTTGCATAAAATCCTCTTCGGTCTCCCCGGGAAAACCGACTATGAAGGTAGAGCGGAGAACGATACCAGGTACCTCTGCTCGTATCTTTTCGATTAAGGCCTCTGTGCGAGCTCGAGTAAGTCCTCTCCGCATCCGATGGAGGATGGGATCCGATATGTGTTGCAAAGGCATATCGAGGTATTTGCATATGGGAGGGGCGTCTCGGATAATAGGAAGTATTTCCACGGGGAAACCGGCGGGGTAGGCATAATGCAGCCGAAGCCAACCTATGCCTGGTAAAGCGGCAAGTTTTTCCAGTAGGTGAGCTAAAGTGCGTTTGCCATATAGGTCGATCCCATAATAGGTCAGATCTTGGGCAATGAGGCTTATTTCTTTCACACCTTCTTCGATGAGCCTTTTTGCTTCCTCGACAAGGTGGTCTATGGGTCGCGAGACATGCTTACCTCGCATGAGCGGGATGGCGCAGAAACTGCATTTTCGATTGCAGCCTTCCGATATCTTTAGATAGGCATGGTGGGGATAGCCTATGCGCTTACGTTCTCCCAGGAGATAGCGTCGGAGATCGCCTTTAAGCTCCGCTATGAGGTCCCCAAACTCTGCCTGTGTATAGAAGCCATCCACTTCGGGTAGCTCTGCTTGTAAGAGAGCTTTGTCTCGCCCCACCAAGCATCCCACGACGTATAAACGCTGAATTTTACCTTTTTCTCGGGCCTCTATGTAATCGAATATCGCTTGGACGGATTCTTTCTTGGCTCTATCTATAAATCCACAAGTATTAAGAATGACTATATCTGCGGATGCAAGGTCAGTGGAATGGGTCAGGTCGTATTTTTCTTGCAAGGCAGCGGCAAGTCGTTCCGAGTCGAATAGATTCTTACTACATCCCAGAGTAGTAATATGAAGCTTCAGCGGTTTAGTATGCATGTTTATTGCGGGAGTAGAGGGGTTTCTTTTATGTGCTTCAAGAGATGGGGCCTGCTTATGGTTCCCTTTAGGTATTTTTCGGCCACCAAGCTCGCCATAGGAGCAGCCCAGGAAGCTCCCCAGCCTCCGTTTTCAACAACTACTGCGATGGCTATTTTGGGATTATCCCATGGGGCAAATCCAACAAACACGGAATGATCAGCCCCATGAGGGTTTTGGGCTGTTCCTGTCTTTCCACACAGACCTAAATCGGGCACATACGCAACATATCCCGTACCCGCTTCTACAGCAAGTCGCATTCCTTCTATGACCGTTTCGAAATGTTCTGCTTGTATGGGGACTCGTATTGTATCAAAATAGGTAACCTGCTTATGGGGCTGACCGTATACGTACCGCAGAAAGTGTGGCTGAATATAATATCCCCTATTCGCAATCACACACATGATGTTGGCCATCTGGAGAGGAGTCATAAGGACTTCTCCTTGACCGATGCTGTTGCTGATAATAGTGTAGGCGTTCCATCGATGACGACCATAGATCCGGTCGTAATAGGTTTTGCGAGGCAAGTTACCTGGCTTTTCAGAGGGGATATCTACTCCTAATCGCCTTCCAACCCCAAAATACAGCATATAATCTCGCCACCGTTCGTAGGCTACCTCTACTTTTTCATAGCGAGGGTGGTGTAAGAAATCAGTGTAGACAGAGGCGAAATAGGCATTGCAGGAGTGTTGGATAGCTCCAACCAGAGAAAGGGGGCCTGTATGGGCATGGCAAGCGGGCTTTCCCCCGTTTCGCATGTACCCCATCATACAGGGATAAATCATCGGAGGGGCGAGGGTACTTTCCTGAAGAGCGATGAGGGCGTTGAGCAGTTTGAATGTGGACCCGGGAGGATACATTCCTTGGATAACTCGATTATACAGGGGCAGTCGAGAAGCAGTGTTGAGCTTTTGCCACTGGAAGCCCACTTCCTCTCCAGATAAAAGATTAGGATCATACGTAGGCGCACTTACCGCACAGAGAATCTCACCTGTAGAAGGTTCTATGGCTACGAGGGCGCCTACTTTTCCATAAAATAAGCTCTCAGCGAACTGTTGTAGCTCTGCGTCTACGGTTAAGACAAGGTCAGCACCTCTGAGCGGAGGTATATCGTGTTTTCCGTCTTGATAGGAAGAGAGCTCTCGCCCCATTGCATCTACTACAACGAATCGATACCCTTTTCGGCCTGCCAAAAGGTGTTCATATTGTCTTTCTAAGCCAGAACGTCCTACCAAGTTTCCCAGACTATAGCGCCCTTCAGAAGTACTGATTTCCTGTGGGGTTACTTCACTTAGATAGCCGAGGAAATGAGCTCCAACCGGATACAAATACTGCCGACTATGAAGAACCTGTGCGGAGAAACCCGTCTGGCGCCAGCTGCGCTCCATGAGGGTCGCATATCGATTCAGTGATACATATCGAATGAGAAGGCTGGGTTTTATCAAGCTAAATTGTCGAGCCTGTTCTACCTTTAATCGGAGGGAAGCAGGCGATAGATTCAAAATGTGTGATACCTGTAGAGTATCTAAGCCAGATACTTCTTTGGGAGTGAGAAATAGATTGAAGAAGGGGATATTCGACACCCATAACCGCTCCTTCCTATCTCGCAGTACACCCCGAGGGGGTATAACTTCCACTCGTCGAACAGTATTCATCTCAGCTTGGCGCCTCCCCTCCAAAGAACCCAACTGCAGCTGAGCTAAGCGACCTATGAGTAAAACTACTGTTCCACTCACGAGAAGTATCCAGTGTAATCGGCGCTGTGGGTTTTTAGGCTCGAACATGACGCCTCCGAAGGACCAACTCAAAAATAAGCCATTCCCACAAGAAAGTGTAGGCTGAGCTAAGCACAATCTGGAGTACGACCTCTACGCTCAAGCTCCACTTTGCTAAGGTAAAATACAAAGTATGATGCCAGAATGTAAGAGGGAATGCATAGAAGAAGAACTCGCCTGGGGCGAGAGAGCTGACCGAAAAATCCTTTTCCCATTCAGAAGGGAGATTGGGATTGAACAGCTGTATCCACCATCTGCGTAGGCCCCAAATCCACAAACCGCAAAAAGTCTGGAGGCCGTGCGGAGGAAATAGGAGGTCCATCAGCACACCAAACCCTGCTGCAAAGCTCAAACTTAGCCCTTTATTCCAGTGAAAAGGTAATGTAAGCCAAAACAGCACATACGGCATAGGCCACGCTATGTCCGACACCTCTATGAGGGGAACTACACCTGCCTGAAAACTCACATACAAGCCCCCCCCTATAAATACATAGAGTACCTCCCTCATGGGGAAGGCGCCGAGGAGAGAGGCACTAAAACATACAGGGGCCCCAGGGCATGCCAGTCCGTATAAGTAGCGACTTCGATAGCATGAAAGCCCCTTGTAAAATCTGTATTTACCTTCTTAACCTGACCGATGCGGATACCTGCTGGAAACAATATGCTATTAGGAGCGGTCCACACCTCATCTCCCACAGACACGGACACATACAAAGGAACGTATTCGAGTAGGAGGCGATTCAGGACGGGTTCTTTCCAAGAGGTAAGACCCATTACCTGCTGGCGGGGCAAACTGGCAGAGAGATGGACATCTTTGTGAAAAAGGGCATACATTACGCTATGCGTAGCTGTAGTTTCGGCGATGATACCCACCGCTCCCTTAGGAGACAGAACGCCTAAACCTGGATAAATACCCGCTCTTCCCCCCTGATTGAGAATAGCAAAGTTCTCTCGTATATGAAGTGTCTGATAAATCACCTCTACTGGATGAAGTTTATAGTTTTTCATGAAAGAGACATCCCCCCAAGCTCCTACAGGATAACTAACAGGGCCCTGGACCTTAGGTAAGTTTGCTAAGGCTTCCATGAGTTCTGCATTAGCGACTTCCAGCTCTTCTACCCGAGCCAGTGCTATCCAGGGCCTGCGAAGCCAGTGAAAGAAAGCATGAAAAGAACTGCTTACCTGAAATGCCCATCGATTTACGTAAGAACGGACCTGAGGAGTGTATCGAATGTACGTATAAAGAGACAATACCTGGATGATACCCCAAAGAACAGGTGTATGTAGAAACAGTCTCAGCCAAGATAAGGCACTCACAGTTAGCTCTTCACCAGAAGGAAGTGAAACTTATGAAGATTTCGGAGGGCGAAACTGGTTCCTTTGGCTATAGCGCGGAGGGGGTCTTCAGCTATGCGGACGGGCAAATGAGTTTGTTGAGATATGCGCTGGTCGAGGCCCCGTAAGAGAGAGCCCCCCCCTGCCATGTGGATACCTCTTTCGACGAGGTCTGCAGCGATCTCAGGTGGAGTAGAGCCCAGCGTTTGCATGACAGCTTCTAAGATTTTCGCGATAGATTTATCCAGGGCATTTACGATTTCTCGGTAAGAAATAGAGAGCGTGCGGGGAGTACCCGTCATAATATCTTTTCCTCTGACGGACTGATTAGGAGGGGGATCAGGTATGTTAGCGATAGCGGCCCCGATCTCGATTTTGATCCGCTCTGCGGTACGTTCGCCGATTTGGAGGTTGTGCTGTCTGCGGATGTATTCCACGATGTCGGCATTGAGCTCGTCTCCAGCGATACGGATGCTTCGGTCACATACGATACCCCCCAAAGTAATCACGGCGATCTCTGTCGTTCCTCCCCCGATATCGATGACCATGTTGCCTTCGGGCGCCTCGACATCTAAGTCCATCCCCAATGCAGCGGCCATGGGTTCATGAATCAGGTAAACTTCCCTTGCACCAGCACGCTCAGCGGAGTCTCGTACTGCACGCTCTTCTACTTCAGTGATACCACTTGGTATACAAACCATGAGACGAAGGTTGGGCTTGAAGAGACGTCTACTCCCGGGTACTTTTGCTAAGAAACCCCGTATCATCGCCTCTGCCATGGCGAAATCCGCGATTACACCTCCTCGTAAAGGACGGACAGTACGTATGTTCTTGTGGGCCTTCTCATGCATATACAGAGCTTCTTGCCCAACCGTAATCACCCGATTTTTGGCTTGATCAATAGCTACGATGGATGGCTCATCGATGACGACCTCTCCATCGATCATAATCACGGTGTTCGCCGTCCCTAAGTCTATCGCGATGTCCTGTCTAAGTAGCAGTCCAAACATATTTAGTGTCGGAAGTGTCGATAGGAGAAAAAAGTCAGACAAATATCGTGAGCTTGAGCGAACTCTTCGATTTCTTGTTGTCTTTTTCCACCAGTGGGCACGGCCACCCGACGGATTCCAGCCTGATGGATCAGGGCCAAGCTATCCGTAAAGGGGAAAAAGCCATCACTGGCTACCAACACAGACTCGGGAGGGAAAGGTCGTTTTTGGGTGCGTTCAATGGCCAAACGAACTGCTTCGATTCGAGAGGTTTCCCCGCTGGCTGCAGCGACTAACTGGCCGTCAGCTACCACCACGACTGCGTTCGAGTAGAGGGAACGGAGAAGGCGGGCAGCCCACCGAATATCTGGGTCTTCGTTTGTCTCGTCTTTTCGATGCGGCTCTTGCCATAAAAACCCTCCGAGAGCCGTACGGACCTCCCAAACATTGTCTGAAAAAGAAGCAGGAAGCCTAACTAATACGGCGGTTTTATGCGTTTGAAGCCACTGAACTGCTCCTTCTGAAAAGGAAGGAGCAGCCAAAACCTCTATAAAGTGACCTTTCGTAGCAGATACCCACTCCTCTTCAATAGGAAAATTGCATACGACTATACCTCCGTAAGCTGCGATGGGATCAGCTGCCAAAGCTCGCTTATATGCTTCATGAGCAGATGGAGCATAAGCCGCACCACACGGTTGAGTATGCTTGAGAATGACGCAGGCAGGAAGATGCCAATCTCGAACGATATGCCAGCCTTTCTCGATATCGAGGAGGTTATTGTAAGAAAGGGGCTTTTTTCCTCCTATAGTTTCTGGAAGAGGACCCAAGAAAAGAGCCTTTTGATGAGGATTCTCTCCGTATCGCAAAGGATGAGCAACAGGAGAAAGGGGAGTTTCTACAAATCCCTTCGCAATCACCCCATCATAGGTGGCGCAGTACGAAAAAGTATCCGCAGCGTATCGATACCGTATCTCTACAGGGGGAAGGCCTTCAAAATGGGCCATGTCTCGGATAGCCTGTTCATAATGAGAAGGACCCGGGATGACCCAGACACGGGCATAGTTTTTCGCAGCAGCTCTTAGCAAGCTTACACCCCCTATATCTATGAGCTCTATCCAGTTTTCTGCTTCTCGATGGAAAGGATAGAGTTCGACCGCGACGAGATTCCAGATAGGGTGACCTGGAGGAAGCTCCTCTGGTGAGCGGGCCAGTATCCCCGAGAAGATAGTGGGATGCAGCGTTTTGACCCGTCCCCCCAAAAGCTCAGTGAATCCGGTGAGGGATTCTATCCGTCGGACTGGCAGTCCAGCCTCTTCTAAAGCTTGTGCCGTCCCAGCAGAAGCCCAGACTTCTCCCTCGCATTCGTGGATCTTCTCTGCAAGTGGAATGAGCAGCTCTTTATGCCAAACAGAAAGCAGCGCACGTATAGGTTCTTTATTCATAGGTTTCTCCTGCTCTTACATGTTCCCTTACTACAGCTCCAGGCTGTATGTGAGCACCTCGACCGACTTGTATGCCCTCCACTAACACCGCTCCTCTTCCAATCCAGGTATATGAGCCAATACGGCAGTTTTCCCCGATTTGACAGCCACTTCCTATGTTCACAAAATCTTCTATTTCTGTACCAGCACCCACATACGTGTGACTTTCTATCACGACATACCCCCCTACGCGAGCGGAGATACCGACTACTACATAAGGAAAAAGGATGCTTCCACCTCCCACTTGAGCGGTAGGGGGGAGAATGACGGAACGATGTAGAAAGGAACGACCTATTCGCTTCGTTTTTTCGAAGAGCGCAAGAGCCATTCGCTCTCTTGCCGTAGGTTCCGTGAGAGCCACTACATAGTCTACTTGTTGAGAACGAATGAGTTTCCAAATACGACCCTCTGTGATGGGGGGAAATATCGAAAAGTTGTCCTGTTCAGATATGGAATAGGCTCGAGTAGGGGCAAATCCATACACCAGCTCCCCTGCTTCCTCCAAGAGCTGTGCGGTCCATCGGGCCAGCGTACTGGTTCCTACGATGAGAATCCCTCTTTCCTTTGAATCTGTACTCATGGGTAGCGCAAAATACGGGAAGGAAACACACCTGCACGAAAAACGCGTTTCTCCTCACCCTGTTGTAAAACGAGAAGTTCTCCTCGGACTCCTCCTGCTTTTGCATTGGCGATAAGCCAAGTCCCTGTCAGGGAGTCATAATGAAATCCATATATGAGCTCGTGTGGAGGAACCCCTAACCTACCCCGAGAGAAAAAAGCGTAGTCCACCTCTCCTCTGCGCCAGTCATACCGAGAGACACCAGAATCGGTTAGCATATAGATTTCTTCTCCATATCGCTGTAGGCGATAAACGCTTGTTAGCAGGTCGACGGCACGAGTGAGGCTACCCGTACGAGGATCAACATGGACCAACATTCCTTTCAAGTCGGCATAGTTTCCGCGACAGCCAACCAGTATTTCTCCGTTTGGCAAGGCTACCAAAGGACCTGGATTCTCTCGAGGAAGGGTCAGATAGAATTGGACTGTATCCGAGATGGGGTCGATGCAAGCCAACTTGTCATTGCGAGCAGGATAAGCATAGTTTCCACAGGTTATCCATACTTTCCCTTCCCACAAGAGCATGCTTTCGGCAAAGTTCTCGATGGGGATGTGTGGAGGAGTAAGGCGACCTACGGTAGGGTCCAGCCGATAGACCGTCCCATCCGTGAGGGAATTCACATATGCCTTCGAAGAAGAGATGCGAAGGAACTCTCGCGGACTAGCTGAAGCAGGAAAAGCAAGCGTATATTCTTCACGCAGAGAAGGTAAGCGAATGCGTCGTAGAAGGCGTGAAGCATTGAGAACGATCCACAGCGTATCCGCTTCACGAAGCCAGTGATTCGCTACATCGCCCAACGGATGACCATTTACGGCTCTGTAGACATCCTCATAGTAGGTCCCCGCAGAACTCCATACATCCAGTGAAGCATTACTAAGCGTCCACTGTCCTTCATTCAGGACGTATAATCCTGTATAGCTGGGTTGTGGTTTGCTGTCTTCTGGTTTAGGCTTGCGAACACAAGAGAGAAGAGCATAGAACCCGAAAAGAAACCAAAAAACCCATTTCATTCAGGAGAAAAAGCAGGAGACTCTCTAAAAAAGAAACGAATCGCAAAGCGACCTACAGCCCAAAAAAGCGTACTATACAAAAGGGCTCCCAGTACTTGATAATGGTAAAAAGGAATAGCCGCTCCATAGCACAACGCCAACCCCTCCCATGTATAGCCGTAGGCTCCCGTCATCCATACTCCTAAATTCGTCAAGAGAAAAAATAAAGTGGCTTGCAAGACGGAAAGAGCTGCCACCTCTCTCCACTGTATCCAACGCAAAAAATACCTCCCGATAAGCACCCCCATCAAAGTAGCCCCCCAAGTAAAGGGCCACAAATCGTGCCAGCCCAGCCAAATGTCGGTACCTGCCATCAATACAAGAGGCAGTACGAAACCCAGCCAGCGAGAAGTAAGCCAAGCCCCACTGAAAAGCGCCACTGCATCTACAGGAGTAAAGTTAGGAGGATGAGGAAGAAGTCTCCCCAGTATCCCAATGATCAGCAAAGCCAAACCAGAGATAAGTTGAACGCGCACGGTGCAAAGGTAAACGGAGAAAAGGAGATGCCCGTGTACTTTTGTTACCAAGTGGCAAAAATGAATTGGTTTTGTCTCCTGGTGGGAGGCGTTCTGGCTCAACCTCCTTGTATACAATCCTACGAACTGTCTGGGTATGCGGGGTGGCCTGGAGGATGGATTGAATTGCTTCCGGGAGGCATCCAGGAAGAGATAGACAGCATGGGATACTTCCATATCCATCACCTCTGTCCAGGAGAATATCGCCTTCGGGTGTGGCTGGGTGGGCATATAGTGGCTGAGACTACGGCTAAGGTTCCTTCTGAGGTTCCCTTATGGATCGAAGGGAAAGAAAAGCTTCATGAAGTGGTAATCGAAGAGCGATTGTCGAGGACATCTCGAGTAGCCCCTCTTATGCGACTGAAAAGGCCAGAAGGAACTTTGGCAGCTCATATAGAAGAGATACCTGGAGTATCCCTCAGTCAAGCCGGACCTTTACTGCAGAAACCTATTTTAGAAGGACTACGGGGGACTCGGGTCGCCTATGCACAGGGAGGTGTTCTCTTGTCCTCTCAGCAGTGGGGAGAAGAGCATGCACCAGAGATAGACCCTTTTAGTGCCGAAGAGGTGGAAGTACACCTGGGGCCCTCACCGGTGCGCTATGGAACCGAAGCTGTCGGAGGAGCTATTGTCCTCCCCGTTCCTTCCCTTTGTTGCCTTCGACCTGTCGAGGGGAGTTTGCTCGTGGGTGGGCTTACGAACGGACGGGGAGGAGTCTTTTCCGGGCGATTACAAGGCACCTTATACGAATGGGGGTACCGCTTGCAGGGTACCCTCCTGCGAATGGGGACTTTTCGAGCCCCATCTTATTTTCTAACCGGGTCGGGCAGTTACCAGCTACACGGTAGCGCTATGCTACAGCGCCTCTGGCCCACATGGCAGCTTCGCTTATATTACGCGCAGTACAACGCTCAAATAGGCCTATTCCAAGGAATGCATGTAGGTAACCTAACCGACCTTCAAAGAGCAATAGCCTCTGCTCAACCCCTCGTGTATTCTGATTTTTCTTATAAGCTTACGGCACCTCTTCAGGTTCTTTCTCATGAACTGATTTCTTTTTCTCTCAGCCGCCTTCTTCTAAAAGGGGGGCTCCTCACTCTCCAACTCAGTCGCCAATACAACCGACGGCAGGAAAAAGACGCAGTGGGACTTTACACAGGAAGTGGCGGTATTGGATTAGACCTCCAACTTACCACGCACAGTGCTCAGCTCTCTTATGAGTCTGGTGGTTTTCTCCTTGCGGGATTTCTCCATCACCAACGAAACTATCGCCAATATGCATACTTTATCCCCACCTACGAACGATGGCAGGGAGGGGCTTACTTTCTTTTTCGGAAAGCCGACTGGGAGGTCGGAGCCCGGATAGAACCCCTTCAATATGTGTTTCATGGTGGCATCTGGCTGGATACAGGCTTCACAAGAGAGAGTATTAGGTGCTTTTTCCCCTCCAGTGGGGTAGAAGCGACAAAAGAGATCCTCCTCTCAGGGGGCCAACGGCTTCGCTGGTTAGCAGCATTCCTGCTGCGTGCCCCGAATCCCGCTGAACTATATGCATACGGTTATCATCAAGCTCAAGGGGCTTTCGAGATAGGCAAAAATACCCTCAGAGGGGAGCCTACCACCTGCCTCCGCACTACCTACATCCGAAAAGACGGAGAATATGCTCTAAGTCTGTACTACAGTCCTGCTTTTATCTGGACTCGTTTGGGTGATCCCATCCTTTCCCTAAGAGGAGCTTCTCTTGCCTTATATCATGAACAGTCCCCTGCAGTGTGGATAAACCTGAGTGGAAAGCTTCAGCATCTTCTCGACCGGAGTTTCCTGATAGAAATTCGAGGGAGCTATCTGTGGGGAAGCCTTCTGTCAGCGGGGTGGCGCCCCCTTCCTCTCTTACCAGGCCCCTTGCTCACACCAACCCTTCGCTGGCATAGAAAAGAATGGATGTTTAGCATCTCATGGTCGCACCATTTTCGGCAGACTCGCTATGACCTAACCGCCGAATATCTCCCTCCGCCCAAAGGATATGGACTGTTAGGAGCCGAACTTCATTACCAAAGAGGCCGCTGGCACTGCCTGCTTGCAGGCGAAAACCTCTTGAACCATCGATACAGAGCTTATCCTGACCTCATGCGATTCTTCGCAGACCAAATCGGCCGGCAGATAAAGCTCGTAGTTGAATACAGTTTTTCTTCGAGGGCACCCTCCAGGTAAAAAAGAAGCTCCCACAATGTCAGTACGATTTGATCTTTCAATCTAAGGTGCATAAAGCAAAGCGCTAAAATGCTCCTATTGCATGTTTGGTTGTATCGCTCCAAGCTTTTCCCCATCGCGCGCTCCATCTCTCCTATGACCATCACCCCGAGCCCGAACTCCTCTAAATCAGCTCTCCCTCAAACAAAAAGTGGGGGGAGATAGCTATCTCCCCCCGTCATAGCCTTTATTATCTTTTTAGGGGGCGACAAAAAGGCGCTGGCAGGCGTTATCTATTTGTAGGAAATACACACCTGGCTGAGAAGGAAGCAGAAGGGTTGCCCCACTCGTTCCGATCAATCCTTGTGAGACTGCTCGTCCGACGGCATCATAAAGCAGGTAGGCCTTCCCCATCTCGGGCGAGAGGAAAAGAAGGCTACCTGCGGAGAGAGGCGAAGGAAGCCCCCAGCTTCTACCTACCCCGTTAGCTAAGGAAGCAGGAACCTGAATGTAATGGTATCGATCTCTCTCCGTAGGCCCACACGGCGTACCAGATGTCGCGCAGGTATCGTAAACAGCCACGAGTATATTCCCTTGCGCATCATAGGTGTAATGAGTCCGAGAGATATATACCTGCTGGTCCTGGTAATTGAAGCTATAACTGCTGTCTCGAGAAGGTTTCAGAGCAGAAGAAGATGGGTAAAATGAAAAAGTATGGGTAACCTCGTTTGGACCAGAGTAGAGGGGGAGAGCGTTGATGTGTATGCTGTCTCGAACCCGGATTACCCGGCCCTGGCCGTCATAGGTGTACTTTTGGAAGTAGAGCATTTCTCCAGGGAATCCAAGGAAAGGCTCCAAATTTAGCCTTCCAAAGAGGGAATCCTCCTTACCTTGAGAAGTATAAAAATAATAAAGCTGAATAAAATCTCGCCATGATCCACTGTCGTATATCTCTTGCCGGCTACTATCGGGAAGGAGCTGACTTGCTATGGGACGCATCCACAGTCGTTCCCGCCCAGCCGTGTTCCATTGATTCGTCGCCGTATCCCATATTTCTTGCAATATCTGATCTAATCTGCGTCCTCCGCCCAGCGAGGTATAGGAATAGCTTCTTCTCTCGACAGGCGAGAAAGCTTGGGTATTGGCATCATAAGACCAATCGAGGCGTACAGAGTCTTCTCCCGAGAAGGGACCGCTTGCATGATATGCGATAAGAGCCGCGCTTGTCTTCTCCCATTCTGTCGCATTCCAAGAGAAAGCACTGTCCCATACGATTTTCCCCCCCGGTAGATATCCATAGGTACGCAGCCTGTAAAGCTCCCATTGGCCGTTTTGATAATTATCGTGCCACATGCTATCAGGGACAGACAAATTAGCCGTTCGCAACTGCGGGGAAAGAATAGACTTCGAGCGCATCCACTCTCGGAAAGAGTTACTCAACTGATGCAGTGAGAGATTCTGGCCATAGAATAGGGCCAAACCCGTCAGCCAAATCAGTTTATGCACCATGCTGCAAAGGTAAGAACTCCTGTAGGGAGGTATGAATAAGAGACCAAATGGTTGCCGTAGGTTTGTTTCCGTGGAAGGTACAATCGTTGCAGTAGCTACCGCGTGGGCTCCTGCTGCTATTGGAGTAGTCCGGCTCAGTGGTCCAGAAGCTTTGTCCATCGCTCTGAGTATATGGAAAGGAAAAAAACCTCAGCCTCGAGTTGCACAGGTCGGGGCTGTATATGATCCTCAGGGGTATTTGCTGGACCAGGCGATTCTGGTGTATTACCCCGCGCCTCACTCCTACACTGGAGAAGAGATGGTCGAGCTCTCCTGCCATGGCAGTCTTTACATCCTACGCAGAGTGGTGGAAATCTGCCTGGAAAAAGGAGCTCGCTTAGCTCGTCCTGGAGAGTTTACCTTTCGAGCGTATCTCAATCGGAAACTTTCTTTGGATCAAGCTGAAGCAGTTGCCGATTTGATCCAAGCACAAAGCGCAATGGCACACCGCTTGGCTTTGAGTCAGTTTCGAGGTGCTTACTATGAAAAGGTTCGGAACTTTAGGCAAAGATTAGTAGAATTTCTCGCTTTACTGGAGCTTGAAATGGATTTCAGTGAGGAAGATGTAGAGTTCGCTTCTCGAGGACAACTGTCCATTTTGTTAGAGGGTCTAATAGAGGAGATAGACCGCCTCTTGCGTTCTTATCGGATAGGACAGGCTATACGACAAGGTATTCCTGTTGCTATCGTAGGTAGACCGAATGCAGGGAAGTCTACCCTTCTGAATGCTTTATTGGCAGAAGAGCGGGCTATCGTATCGGAGCTTCCCGGAACCACGCGAGATACGATCGAAGAAAGGCTATTCTTAGGAGGATA
>JANZYW010000058.1 GCA_026413325.1 Bacteroidia bacterium
TAGTAGGACTGATAGTGCTTTCCCACACCCACAGGGTATCTCCAGCCGCTAAATGGAGCTGATAGGGAAATGCTACAACAGCGTAGGACCCCACAGGGGGCTGGAAGGTTACGGTGTCATCCACAAGGGGGCTATAAGGACCCTCCGTACCTCCGTCATCCGTAAATACGAAGCCTTGGGAGCAGTCAATAGGAAGCGAAAGACTCCCACCTGAGAGGGCATACCGCTGAGGGAGAGGAGAGCTGACGCACTGCAGCACCGCTGCCCATCCAGAGGAGACGCTGCTTCCATCCGACACGAAGCGAAGCGTAACCGTATCACTCAGGGATAGAAAGGCTGGGGGGAGCGTAGAGCCTGTATAGCGTCCGACCAGCGGTGCAGAAGTCCCCGAACCGCTAATCTATACTGCATTATCTACTGAAGGTTGCAGCGAAAGAGCCTTCTACGCAAACTCCAGAAATGCTTTTCCTACGTATATGCCTCTACGTCACGTTATTTCTTTTACCTCTGATGGCGTCTCCTTGCCAAAATAGGCCAATCGGAGATAGTATACTCGAGAATAAGTGCAAAATAGGGCTGGAAGCTCCCTAGAAAAGAGGGGACTTGAGCAATACAAGGCCTTTTTCTGTATCGTGAGAGGGTAGCTGCTGCCATCCCACCAGCTCCCTGGATCTGGCTATGATAATGGTCGCTGCCGCTCCTTCATCTCACAGAAAGGTTTCTATGGAGAAGCTGGATAGCCCATTTGGTACTATTTTGGGGGGCGATGTTTCTACCATGGGGGGAGAGGTTCCAAGATACTCTCTGTCTATATACAAATCTGGCCTGCTGGATGCCGCTACGGCTCCTCTACCGCCTGCGCAGCGCGAACTCGTCAGAGATGCGGAAGAAACTAGAATCTTTCATAGAAAAACAGCCTCATCGTCACTGGCTTAGCTTTCCTTTCTCTCTCAAACGCCGGTGGTACCGATGCAGAGGCACCTGGGTGGATGCTTTTGGTTTGAGCTGGTTTTGGGTCGGAGAAAAAGAGGACATTCCCACCTCGTGGCTCGAGCGCTTGCAAGTTGGGGGCATCGGCTTAGATATCGGAGCACACAGAGGGTACTGGACCCTCTCGAACAGAAAACACTTGCCTCCGGAGGCTCGTATTCTTTTGCTGGAACCTGACCCAGAAAATTATAGCTATCTTATAGAAAATCTCAGGAGAAATCGCTTCACCCAGGGTCTCCCTCTCCCTATAGCTGCGTGGCATTCGTCCGCTCGGCTGCGCTTTTCCAGGAGGTCCTCCGACCGATTCTCTGCTACGGGTCGTATCGGTGAGGAGGGGCAGGAAGTCTGGGCTGTGTCAGTGGATGCATTGGTCGAGGCTTTGGCCCTCCCTACCGTGAGCTGGATGAAGATAGACGTAGAAGGGGCGGAAGACGCGGTATTAGAAGGCAGTCGGAATACTCTCCGGGACATGAGACCTACCCTGTGGATAGAGACGCATGGCACCCAGGAAGTGGTAGAAAGCCTACTCAATCGGATGGACTACTGTATCCGAGAAAAATCCCTCCACACAGGTGAAGCGCACCCCAGTAGGGAGCGGGGGCATATCTGGGCTGAGCCTGCTAATCCGTGATGTCCACCGTGACTGACGTGGGACATCTAAGCGTTATCTCAGGATTTGTCATCTTTTACGTCAGAAGTGTTATCATCCTTATTGGATTTTTTTGAAGAAGGAATATTGGGAATATCTCTGTCTCTGTATTTCTTCCCGGAGAGAGTCCAACCCTTTGGGAGTGGGAGCGGTCGGGAGTCTCATATGGCCCAGGCTTCTTGGGTGGCAATACCCCTTCTGCTACAGGTCCGCTCCTGCGTATCTTTGCTTCATGGCTTCTCAAGAAGATAGGATCGTATATTCCACCCGTTCTTTGCCTTTCTCTCCTTATGAGGAAACGGAGACTCCCTCCCACCAGGATCTGCGGGTTTCTCGCCGCCGTATCGCAGGAAATCGAGAAGTGACCGAGGTGACAGGTTTCGTAGGAAGGGCGGCTGACTTGCATGCACTGGCTAAAGAGCTTCGCCAAGTCTGCGCCACGGGGGGGAGTACCTCTGAAGGAAAGATCCTCTTGCAAGGGAATTTTGTGGACAAAGTCCTTGCGTACCTGAAAAGTAAAGGACATAAGGCTAAAAAGAGTGGTGGCTGAATGGGTATTTGCGACGCATAATCCCCATAAGCTGGCGGAGGCTCAGGCTGTTCTTGGTTCTGTGATTACCCTAAGTCCTCTTCCAGAAGGTATACCAGAGGCACCAGAAGTCCAGAACTCGCTATATGGAAATGCACTGGCGAAAGCTTCTTTTTACAAGAGTTTCGTATCGGCCCCGATCTTAGCGGAAGACAGTGGTTTGTTTGTTCCGGCTTTGGGTGGACGGCCGGGGGTCTACTCTGCCCGTTTTGGGGGGCCTGCTCGTCTTTTGGAGGCCCTTTCTTCTCATCAAGACAGGCGGGCTTACTTTTCTGCGGTCCTTGTCGCGTATCTCTCGCCTTCAGCATACGTTTTCTTTACGGGCTACTGGCCAGGTTGGATAGCGACAGAGATACGCGGAGAGGAGGGGTTTGGCTATGATCCCGTGTTTATTCCCACAGGGGAGAGTCGTACGGCGGCGGAGTTGGGCTCAGAGTGGAAACTCAAACATTCTCATCGCACGCAAGCCTTGCGCAACTTTGCTGCATGGCTTACTGGGTCGGCATTACAGGAGGGAGTGCCTCCGGCAAAACCTTCCTTTTAGAAGCTTTAGCGCGAGCCCTCCCTTCTGACAAAGTGACCTTTCTTTCGACGGACCATTATTACAAAGACATTGCGGAACAGCCCAGAGGGCCCGATGGCCGTGTAAACTTTGATCTACCAGATGCGATTGATTCTGACAAACTATACCGGGATCTACTTGCGCTTCGCCGGGGGGAGACTGTGTATCAGCGGGAATATACCTTTAATCGGCCGGGGATCGCACCTCGACAGCTTATTTTTCATCCTGCACCGCTCTTAGTTGCGGAAGGGCTGTTCCTTTTTTACTGGCCTCAGATTCGGGAGCTCTTTGATTTGCGGGTTTTCATAGAGGCGGATGAGCCCTATCGGTTCATCTATCGACTCCGTAGGGACCAAACAGAAAGAGGTTATCCTTCGGAGACGATTATCCATCAATACCTCACACAGGTATTGCCAGCTTATCGTCAGTTTGTAGCTCCTCTTAGGATACATGCCCATCTGGTGGTTCAGAATCATTACGGAGACTTATCCCCTGCGATCCGGGTGTTGGTAGATCATCTGCGTATAGCAGGGCGAGATGACTAACTTTGCGCCCATGCGAGGCTATCTTGTCCTCTTAGGTTGGGTGTGTTTGTGGGCACAAGACTGGACGAAGAGGCAGGCAGAGTTAGTTCGATTAGGAAAAGAGGTGAAGGTTACACAGGCTGAATTTGAGTATGCTTATGCCAAAGCGCATGGCGGGTGGGCTCAAGCTTCTCAACATACACCTGACCAGTATAAAACTTACTTAGATGCGTATCTCAACTTCCGCCGGAAGGTAGCGGATGCGCAGCGGCGCAAGTTAGATACGGTGCGTGCCTTTCGGGAGGAATATGAGGGGTATCTTCGGCAGTTAGCGAAACCCTACCTTTTAGAAAAGGAGGTATTGGATACGCTCCTTCGTCAGATATATGCACGGATGAAAGAGGAGATTCGGGCTTATCATATACTCATCACCGTCCGAGAGGGAGACACCGCTTCCGCTTATCAAAAAGCATTGGCTCTTCGGGACTCTATCGTGAAAGGGGGAAGGCCCTTCTCTGAAATCGCTCGATCCTATTCAGAAGACCCCTCCGCAGCGCAGAATGGGGGGGATCTGGGCTATTTTAGCGCGTTTGATATGGTGGCTCCTTTCGAGGAGGCGGCCTATTCCACACCTGTAGGGTCGGTTTCGATGCCTGTTCGCACTCGCTTTGGGTATCATCTCATTTATGTGAAGGAGCGTGTTCCTCATGCAGGGCAGCGAAAAACCGCTCATATTCTGGTGCGGTGGGGGCCTACCTATGCAGCAAAGGACAGTGTAGCGGCCGAAAGAAGAGTTCGAGAGGTATATGCTCGGTTAGCCCGAGGGGAAAAGTGGGAGGATCTGGCTCGAGATTTCTCGGATGATCCCATGAGCGCCAGTCGGGGGGGAGAGCTGGGATGGATGCGCCTTTTCCCTCAAATGGAAGAGATAAAGCGACGCCTTTCTGCGGGAAGTTATAGCGAACCCTTCCTAACTCGATTTGGGTGGCATATTCTCAAGGTATTAGAAGTCAAGCCCGTAGGCTCTTTTGAGGAGATGCGAGGCGAACTCAAAACTCGTCTCCAGCGAGATGAGCGATACAAAGCAGCTGAAAAAACCTATTTCAATCGTCGCCTTTCTTTTTACAAGTATCAAGAAAATGCGGCGATTCGGCAGTCTCTTTATTCTGCTTTAGATAGTCTCTATCCTGATGTGGAGGGGGCTTTAGGGAAGTTGCCTGCCACACTGCTCAATTCTACGCTAATCACCCTCGCAAAGCGCAAGTATTCTGTTCGAGACTTTTTGATGTACTGGGCGGGAAACCGGGGTCTTCAGCTGGCCCGAAAACTCACTCCTGAGGTCATGGCAGAGGCTCTCCAGGGCTTTTCTCATGAAAAGGTGCTCGACTTAGAGCTACCAGAGTTACCGAAGCGTTATCCAGAGTTTGAGCTTTTGCGTCGTGAATACTATTATGGTGTGCTTTTCTTCAATATCAGTGAGCAAGAGGTCTGGCGCAAGGCAGTGGATGATACTGCGGGCCTTCGTCGGTATTATGAAGAGCGTATGACCACCTTCCCCGCTGGGGAGCGGCTTGAGGTGATAGAAATAACAGCTACAGACTCTGCCTCATTAGCAGATTTACATAAGCGGTTTGCAGAGGTTTCCTTATCTCTTCTGGATTCTCTCAATCGAGTCGCCCGCTACGGTTGGCGGATAGTCCCCCAGTTTATCGAGAAGGGGAAAGCCAACGAGCTGTATGCGCCCTTTTTTGCAGATGGCAGGGTGGCTACCTGGTCTCCTCTCCAGGGCAGTGGTCGAGAATGGAAGCGTGTCTATGTTCTGCGTCGCTTGCCGGCGGGATATAAAACCTTTGAGGAGGTACGGGTTGAGCTTATCCAGAAGTACCAGGAGGAGCTCGAGCGGCGGTGGCTGGAGCGATTGCAGGCGGCGTATCCCGCTCAGTTGAATGAAAAAGTATTTGCTCGTCTCTTTCGTTAGTGCTTTTCTGGGGTGTCAAAGAACCCCACAGGAGCCTGTTATCGCCCAGTATCGGGATAGATACCTTACCTATTCTGAGGCCTTAAGTCGGGTGGTTATTCCTGAGGGTACGGATACAGCCACCCTGCTACGCAGTTATGGAATGGAGTGGATAAAGCAGCAGGCACTGGCGGAAACGGCCTATACGCTTCTTCCGCAGCTTAGAGCCCAGATAGAGTCTCAGGTGCAAGACTATCGGACAAAACTGCTTATAGCCTATCTTTCTCGTCTCTTGGCAGAGAAAGCGGTTTCCCAGCATCTTCCCCCAGACTCTCTCCTTCAACGTCAATATGAAGCGCAGCCAGAAGCTTTCCGAGCCCTGCAGCCATTTTATCGATACCGTTGGGTAAAGCTGCCTGATACCTGGTTTGCTCGACGGGAGCTCAGTCAAAAGTTATACGAGGCTGATAGTTTCTGGAGTCGTTGGCTTACTGAGAGGAACTATACAGGGGGAGTAGTCCCTACCTGGACCCCTCGGAGTGGGTTAGATAGTTTGCAGATGTTTTTTTCTACTCCCTTATCTGGGTTATCTCTAAGGAGCATAGCGCAGAGCTCCCGTGTGGAGGGAGGGCAAGCGTACCTGCTAGTTTTTCAGCTTACAGGGCTTATTTTACCTGGGCAGATACTACCTTTTGAGCTGGTGCGAGAGCAGATCATCGATATACTTTTACAGCAGCAAGTACATGACTGGTTATCCGCTTTTGAAGACAGTGTATACCGGCGGGCGCTGGCTCGTCCTGATGTGCGTCTCTATTAGTTGGGCTCAGATCCGCCTGGAATCCATCTCGGCTTTGGTAGGGGATGAGATCATAGTAGAGTCGCAGGTAGCTCAGCAGTATGCTTACTTGAAACAGATGGGTACTTCGGATGAAGGGGGGCTCTACTGTGAGGTTTTGGAGCGGTTTATCGTACAAAAGCTCCTTGTAGTCCGGGCTCGTTTAGATAGTCTAAAAGTATCGGATGAGCAGGTGGAGCGCGAACTGGAGCGACGGGTTCAAATATTAGCCGCCCAGTTGGGGTCAGTAGAGGCTATTGTAGAGATTTATGGTAAACCCCTTCCTCTCCTTAAGCAAGAGCTGAGAAACGAGATTCGAAACCAGCTATTGGCGGAGGAAATGCGCCAGAAAATCACCGCAGAGGTGCGTGTCACACCGCAGGAAGTTCGGGAGTTTTATCGAGGCATACCCGTGGATAGCCTTCCTTATTTGCCAGCGGAGGTGGAGCTAAGTCAGATCGTCCTCTGGGCTACTCCCTCTCCTTCTGAAAAGGAGGCTGTGCGGATGCGGTTGGAGCAGATTCGAGAGGAAATCATTGCGGGCCGAATGGACTTTGCTTCTGCGGCACGCGCTTTCTCTCAGGATATAGGATCTGCTCGGCAGGGGGGAGCCTTAGGGGAGTTTGTGCGAGGACAGATGGTACCTGAGTTTGACCGGGTGGCCTTTTCCCAGCCGATAGGAGAGGTATCTCAGGTATTTGAGACCCCTTTTGGGTTTCATATTTTGCTGATTGAAAAGCGAGTCGGAAACAAAGCACAGGGACGACATATCCTCCTACGACCAGCTATCACCGATACAGATGTAGAGGATGCTCGACGACGGCTTGCAGACCTCCGAGAGCGCATTTTGCGAGATAGTCTTTCTTTCTCCCGAGCTGCAATAGATTTCTCAGAGGACCTTCATACGAAGCAGACAGGAGGGCGCCTTATGGATGAGGAAACAGGTTCTTATCGTTTGCCTTTGGATAAACTCGACCCAGAGTTGTATTTCCTCGTGGATGGACTTTCTCCAGGTCAAATATCGCCCGTACAACCCTTTACTGCACGCGATGGTCGAAAGGGAGTGCGTATCGTGTGGCTACAGAAGCGATATCCCCCCCATCGAGCCTCTTTAGAGTTAGACTATGAACGATTTGCGGAGGCAGCACTTGAACTAAAAAAACAAGAGGCCATCGAGAAATGGCTGGAGCGGGCACGAAAAAATGTTCCTGTAGAGATACGCGATCCTAAGTGTATAGAGGCTCTCTCTGAGTGGGAGAGGGCCATAGAGCGGTGAGAACTTCCTACGGCTCTCGTATTTTTTTCTCGATTTTAGATAGGGATCCCCATTTTTTTGAGGTTCTTTATTGGGAGATGGGGTTACTCTAAACGCTTATTTTTTGTTTAGACTTTTTGGGGGGCGGCAGCCGCCTTTGGCGGCTGCCGCCCCCACTCGACGTTTTAGATAGAGAAGAACACGCAAGGTCGTCAAATGCGATGGCCAAGGGGAGGCTATCAGATTAAGATTCCTATGCTTCTCATTCACAGGCATCTTCCCATCGCTCTCAAGACTGGGAAGGAGAGCTTATGAGTGGAGATGGCTCCCTTTCAGCTATACAGCCACGGGAGCGGGTATGGCAGGGTGATGTTGGTAGTCGATGAGCCGGATATCTTCTGGAGTGAAGTCGTCTATTTCTCGCTTAAATGGGTTTAGCTGGAGACGAGGGAGAGGATAGGGAGAGCGAGAGAGCTGAAGGCGAGCCTGGGCTTCGTGGTTGTTGTAAAGGTGTACATCTCCCAAGGCAAAGATGACCCGATGGGGCGTGTATCCTGTACATTGGGCCACTAGCATAAGTAAAAGGGCGTAGGAGGCTACATTGAAAGGAAGGCCCAAGAATACATCTGCACTTCTTTGATAGACCTGGATGGAGAGTCGCTGGGTATCCGGTTCTGCGTAAAACTGGAAGAGGACATGGCAGGGGGGGAGCTTCATTTCAGCCAGCTGCCCCACATTCCAAGCGGAAACCAGCAGGCGACGGCTGTAGGGATTCTCTCTCAGCGTACGAATCACGGCTCCTAACTGGTCGTACGCTTCTCCTCGATAACCAGGCCAGCTACGCCACTGATAGCCATAGATGGGGCCTAATCTTCCCTCGGCATCTGCCCACTCATCCCATATCGTTACACCGTGTTGATGGAGGTAATCGATCTGGGTACCTCCCTGTAAAAACCAGAAAAGTTCGTATAGGATAGAACGGAAATGAACCTTTTTCGTAGTAAGGAGAGGAAAGCCCTCGCTCAAATCTACCTCCAAATGGAGCCCAAAGGTACCCCGTATGCCTACTCCCGTTCGGTCCATCCGTTGAGGTGCCTCCAAGAGCCTCTCAAGCAAGCCTAAATACGCTTTTTCGTACTGGCTCATATCCACTATAATATGGCAACAAAATCCATACCGTTTTTTCCTTTTTCAAAAGGTTTGTAGCCACACAGGGATGCTCAGCTTTTCTGAAAGGAAGGATCGAAGCTGGTTCATCGGCAGCCGAATCTGCTCAAGGGTATCCCTCTCTCTTACCGTCACTGTCTCATCTTCGAGGGTCTGTCCATCGATGGTGATAGCATAAGGGGTGCCTTTGGCATCGTAACGACGGTACCTTCGACCTATGGAATCTTTCTCCTCGTAGGCTGTCATGAAATAAAATCGAAGCTCCTCGTAAATCTTCCGGGCGGGAGCGATAAACTCTTCTTTACGAACTAAAGGAAAAACAGCCACTTGAATGGGAGCCAAAAGAGGATGAAGTTTCAGTACAGTTCGCACCTCTTCGCCGCCCTCTGCAGTAGGTGCCATTTCCTCTGTGTAAGCCTGGGAGAGATGCGCAAGAACCAACCGGTCCAGTCCGACGGAGGTTTCTATCACGTAAGGGATATAGGAGCGACCGAGAGCTTCGTCGAAATAGTCCAGCTTTTTCCCGCTGTATTGGGCGTGCCGTGAAAGATCATAATCGGTCCGAGAATGGATACCCTCCAGCTCCCTGAAGCCAAAGGGGAACTCAAACTCTATATCTGTCGCCGCTCGGGCATAGTGGGCTAAATGCTCGTGGTCTTTGAATCGGAGTCGGTCTGCAGAAAGGCCTAAGTGCATATGCCATCGCATGCGTCGCTCCTTCCAGTACGTGTACCACTCCTCTTCTGTACCGGGGGGGACAAAGAACTGCATTTCCATTTGCTCGAACTCTCGCATGCGGAAAATAAACTGTCGAGCAACAATTTCGTTCCGAAAAGCCTTTCCTATCTGAGCGATGCCAAAAGGAGGTTTCAGACGGCTGGTTTTCCACACCAAGGGGAAGTCTACGAAAATACCCTGCGCGGTTTCGGGTCGCAAGTAGATTTCTTGGGCTTCCTCCGCTACCGCTCCCAGATGTGTGGAAAACATAAGATTAAACTGGCGGACAGGGGTCCAGTCACTGGCTCCACTCTCTGGGCATGGAATCTTTTCTTCGTTTAGCAAAGTCGTAAGAGCAGCCCAGTCCTTGGTGCGCAAGGCAGCAGCTAATCGGGAACGAAGATTCTCTGCCCGTTGAAAATCTTTGTGGGCCATGAGCCTTTCTGTCACCGCTTCACGGGGCAGCCCGGCTTTCTGGACCTTTTTTTCTACTTCCTTCCGGGCCCGGTCCTCTAATCGCTGGGCATACTCTTCTATGAGTGTATCTACCCGATACCTCTTTTTGGAGACTTTATTGTCGACCAGAGGATCATGAAAAGCTTCGACGTGACCCGAAGCCTCCCATACACGGGGGTGCATGAGGATAGCAGAATCCAAGCCAACAATGTTTTCGTGAAGCTGTACCATCGCTCGCCACCAGAGCTCTGCAATCCGCCGTTTGAGCTCTGCTCCTAAGGGACCGTAATCATAGATACCCCCCAGACCATCATAAATCTCGCTCCCAGGATAGATAAATCCTTGCTCTTTGGCAAAAGAGGCTAACTTAGAAAGCTCTACATGCATAAGACGATATCGATTGGAAAATCTCCCCGATCACCTGTAACTGGCGAATTTTGTGTTTCCAGAGGGATAGAAGGGGGATGGGCCCCAAGACTGCTCTGAGGGTGAGTCTCCAAAGTCGAGATAAGCCCGTCTGCTTCCACACCTCGCAAATGTAAACTGGCTCTGGCACTATTGAAGGGATGTCCCATACCTTCGCATACCTACTGGCTAAGATATCCATAAGAGGAGCTTGAATAGAGGGATTACCTGCTATACACATAAAAAGTACTATCTTTGCTTACATATGAAGGCTAAGCATGTATTTATCCTAACCATAGCGGGCTTGCTTGTTGTAAGCTGTGCGATACCAGTAGCCTGGAGTACGGCTCCCATCTCCCCCCTTCCCCATACCCAAGAAGAGGGGCTCTCGTTCCATGGGGGTGTGCGTATCGGACAGCCTACGCAAGAAGATGCCTCCGCTCGTTTTATGGGGGGAGCTCATGTAGGTCTCTTGGGTCAATGGAGCGCTTTTCGAATGGATCTCACAGCCTGGGGAGCTGGGGCACGTTACACCTTTCAGAAGGAATTTTGGAATGCTACTACGGGCCAGTTGGACTCTATCACTCATGTACATGTGAACGCCACCGCCCTGCATATACAAGGAAATTTTGCAGTCGCGCCGCGTCTGGATGACAATCTCCGACTTGAGTCTGGAGTAGGCTTGGGACTCGGATACGAAGCCAATCGAAAAGATAAGGCCTATCAACTTTCTCGTGACACCGATATAGGAAGCACCGTCGTAGTACCTACCTTGACCGCTTTTGTAGGGTTGAGTGGCAACCTCGACCCACATACGGCTTTGGGTTTTCGGTGGCATTTCTTGGGGGGAGGTACAGGTCTCACCACCTCTCTCCGGTATCGAAATCTCCAAGTATTCGTAGGAACGCAGCCTTTTACCCTCTTACGAACGGGCAGTGACCCTGGCTATGCAAACTGGACAGCGGGGATTATAGGGATCCTTCCCATATCGAAAAACTGATTCGCTGAAAGAGGATAACCTCCAGTACGAGAGGAGTACCTTCATTTGTGTCGGGGGGATTGCTGTCCTCTTTCTCGTACGGGAGTATCGTTAGCGTATGAGCGTAGGTTGTGCGCCTTCATCTTCGTAGCCTGTTACAAAAGTATATTTAGACAAATGAAGCATGCGAGACTCTCATCGGATGCATTGTGGAGGGTACTTCGGGTTTTGAAATCGAAGGAACGCCATCGGATACAACAGCGGGTGGAGAATACCCGATGGAAATGGCTAATGGAGGTGTTGTTGCAGATGGAAGAGTATTCGGATGAACGGCTTCGAGAAGCTTATCGAGCCGCCTTCCCTCACGCAGACGATAGGCTTCTACGGGTGTACAAACGCCAAATGTGGAATATACTGGAAGAGGTTTTAGCGGTGAGGGATACCGAAGGGATAGAAGAAGAGGTACAGCTTTGGCAGCGGCTCTGGTTAAGTGTGATCCTCTGGAGGCGAGGGGAGTCAGAAACGGCCGAAGTGATCTGGTTACAAGTGATGCAGGCGGCGGTGGAGAAAAGCTGGTATGAAATGGCTCTGTGGGGGTTGATGCTTCTTGAGATGTACAGCAGAGATTTTCATCGCTTCGCTCCAGGTGCCCTCATATCAGACTGGAGTCGGCACCTACTCGAACTTATACAAGCTCGGTACTCCGCTATCACCCGAAAGATCGCTGCCTCTGAAACCTATGTAGCTTCTCGCATGCGGAAAGGATGGTCCTTACCTCATCTACCAGAAAAAGATCCGTGGGAGAGGTACATGACCTTCTACGAAGAGCTTATCCTGGCAGCGCGAGATTCAGACTACAGGAAGGCTTTAGATAGAATATGCAGTATATTAGAAATCATCATTGAGGGTCCCTCCTTGCTAAGAGGATATTTTCATTTTTATGAGATGCTGGCGTGGACCAATCTCGGTATCGTACTTCTAAACCTGGGTGCCTGGGATCTATATGAGAAGTGGTATGAAACCTGGCAAGTTGCTTGGCGATCGGAGCGGTGGCCCTGCGAGGAGCGTTTCGAGGGCCTACATCGGATCGTGCTCGCTCTCCGCATGGGACATCTCATCAAAACTCAGCGCTGGCACGAAGCCCGAAAGCTCTACGACTCTGAAAAGAGAGAGTTTGAAAAACATATTTTTGACAGCAGTGAAAATGTAGGTTTCCGTCTCAGCAGCGCTTGCAGCATCTACCTTACGTTGCTTTTACTACCAAAGACTGAACGAGAACCTATTCGGTGGAGACTTCGGGTAGAAACTTGGATAGAAAAAGAAGATTACAGAGACAGCGAATATCTGTGGTGGACCTTTCTCAGGTGGTTTGAGGCCTATCTCTCTACTAACGGGACCTGGATTCGACATTGGAATCGACGCCTTCGGCAGGTATGGAAGATGTATTTTGACCATGACAAAAGGTGGCTCTCTCTACTTAAGCTCCTGAGGAGTCTCACAGAGGGTACCCCCTCTCATTGGCGACGAAATGCCCATAAATTCATGGTGCAGATTCGTTCTCATCAAGAAGAGTATACCCTTTGGGAAAATGATTCGGTCATTTTTCCTATGCCTCTTTTTGTGGAAGCCATACTGCAGGGCAAAAGTTTGCTGGACATGCGGCGTTTGATAGAGCGTAAACCTTCTTTATCCGATGAGCAGGTGCAACGTGTAGAAAACTTGTTATACTCTCTCCTACATTCAGAGGGCTAAAAAGCATCTTGAGTTCCCATTTACCCTATTTCCCATATTATACTCATGGGTCTATTTCTTTTTTGTAAGAAGGTTACACAGACTTTACCTTCGCTACAAAGTATGACACGTCTATATCTTTACAGAACTTTATGGCTTGCGATAGGAGCGGCATGGGGACAATGTGCCTATACATCGTCTAACTGTGTAGGCCTTTCTCCGGATTTTACGATTATACCTACTTCTCCCCGTTGCTCTTATCACCTTCCCCTTACTGTTTTGATAAGTCCTACAGGTGTGGGTTCAAGCGCCTACAATTTTTTTGTACGGCTAAATAGTGTAGGCCCTTGGAATGCGATTAGTTCTCCTGCTACAAATGAGCACACTTTCACCGCTGGGCAGACAGGGAATCACCAGTTCATGATGGTGGTTCAATCGGGGGGCTGTCGGGATACGGTGATCCGCTGCTATACCATTACGCAACGTCCGACTGCGAACTTCAACTTCTCTCCCACCTCACCACGATGCGCCAGTGAGCTGCCAATTTCTCTCAGTTTGAACGCTACTTCTGGGGCTACCATTACGGCTTATCAGTGGTATGTCAACGGAACTCTCGTAGGGAGCGGCCAGACGTTCAACTATACCGTCTCTACTGTGGGCAGCTATCATATCCGTCTGGTTGTTACTGATACTTCGGGGTGTATAGATAGTACGAGCCGGACTTTCGTGGTACATCCTATACCTTCTGCTTCATTTACTTCCAGTGCGACGAGTATTTGTAGAGGGCGTCGAGTGTGTTTCGTCAATACCTCTACAAATACCGTCCCAGGCGCTACTTATCAGTGGTGGTTCGGAGATGGGGGTACAAGCACGCAAGCCAACCCCTGCCATCGCTATTTGACTCCAGGTACGTACACTGTACAGCTGCGGGTATGCAATCCATCTGCGACTACCTGTTGTCAAGACTTTACACAGACCATCACGATATTGCCGGGTGGCCTGGTGGATATTCAAGGCAATGGGCGCCAAGACACGGTGAGGTACTGTGTGGAGCCAGGTGACCCCACGACCAGCTTCACGGTAACTTTTACGAATTCAGGAGATTGTCCTGGTGGAGGTTGCACCTACACGTGGGACT